>QHYQ01000567.1 GCA_003224175.1 Acidobacteriota bacterium | reverse complement strand
CTTTTCTAGCCCTATGGCTGGGTAGCTTTACTCGCACCCCGACCGGACGAGAAAGATTCCCTGACCGGTGATGGCGCGGATACGCGATGGCGGGGCGGCCTAGCGATGAAAATCGCCTGAATTTGAAAAAGATGAAGCGAGGGGATGACGATAAGTCCCCTCTTGGAGCTCTTTTTGGTCATCAAAGACCTTTCTCTCAGAGCGTACTACGTTTTAAGGCCGACGCTTCCACAGGCACTCCGGATGGCTATACGACGTTTTCTGGCGAAACGGTCTTTGCGTCTATTTGCGAACTCTTGGCCGATCAATCAGCTTGCCGGTATGGCGCCAGGCTGGTGGACGGGTTGGCCGGATGGCAAGAAGCTCGCCTTCACCCTCACGCATGACGTCGAAGGCCAGAGAGGATTGGATCGGTGCCGCCAGCTGGCCGAGATGGAGATGCGTTTGGGATTTCGCTCCTGCTTTAACTTCATCCCCGAAGGAGAGTACGAAACGCCCAAATCCCTACGCGACTTTCTCGTGGCACACGGATTTGAGGTAGGCCTGCACGACCTGCGGCACGATGGGAAACTATACAGTTCCCACCAGAACTTCAGAGAGCTGGCGCACAAAATCAATCATTACTTGGCTGAGTGGGAAGCTGTCGGGTTTCGGTCGGGCTTCATGCTTCATAACCTTGATTGGTTACGCGACCTAAATGTACTTTACGACGCATCCACCTTCGATACCGATCCGTTTGAGCCGCAGCCAGACGGTGTGAACACGATCTTCCCCTTCTGGGTGGGTCGAAGCGACGGCTCGGGCTACGTTGAACTTCCTTACACTTTGCCTCAGGATTCCACTCTCTTTCTTCTGCTCCGAGAATCAACGATTGGAATCTGGACACAGAAGCTTGATTGGCTGGCCCAACGCGGCGGATTGGCGTTGGTCAACACTCATCCCGATTACATGAGCTTCAACGGCACCAGGCGTCCCGAGGAATATGAGGCCCATCTTTATCAAGACTTCCTGGAATACGTCGCAAAGCGATACGGGCAGGGATCCTGGTTTGCTCTGCCAAGAGAGGTAGCCGCTTACGTACAACCGGTGAAGTCGCGCAGCCTCCAAATGGAGATCGACTCGCCATCTACAACCAGTGGGGTTGCCTCCGCGATCACCCGACCGGACAACTGAATACCGGCTGCCCTATCCTCACCTCATGTATCGACCCGTCTCGATGATCGACCCGAGCAACTGGCGCCTCCACGGGAAGCGCGCGGCTATGGTTATGTTTTCCTTCTACCCAGAAGATCCCCGACCACGTCGTGCGGCTGAGGCTCTTGTCAGTAAAGGGATGAGCGTGGACCTGATTTGCCTCACCCTAAACGACGAAGACCCCAAGCACGTGATCTTAAACGGCATCGACGTGCTGCGTCTTCCAATCAGACGCTTGCGTGGCTCGATGTTGGCATACGGTTTTCAGTACTGCGCATTTCTTGTGGTTTCCGCGGCAGTGCTCGCTGCGCGCTCGCTGACCCGCGGCTATGATCTGGTTTATGTGCACAACATGCCGGACATTTTGGTCCTCAGTGCATTGATACCGAAGGCATTCGGGGCAAAGGTAATCCTCGATCTCCATGATCCGATGCCAGAGCTCATGATGACTATTTTCGGCCTTCAGCCAAATGCACGGAGCGTTCGTTTCTTACAGCGGCTCGAGAAGTGGAGTATTGCACTCGCGGACTCTGTGGTTACTGTCAACCTCGCGTGCGCGAAGTTATTTACCTCCCGCAGTTGCCCGGCGCAGAAGATGAGTGTGGTCATGAACTCGCCCGACGAGCATATCTTCGGAGTTCAGCCTCCACGCGTTCGTGCCGCCTCGCCTGACCCGCTGCTCAAGCCATTTGTGATCATGTATCACGGCTCTCTGGTTGAGCGAAACGGCTTAGATCTGGCGGTCGAAGCACTGGTACGGGTACGAAAGTCTCTTCCTAACGCACAGCTGAGGATATACGGTCTCCGTACTCCTTTTCTAGAAAAAGTGATGCACTCGGCCAAAAATAAGGGTTTGCAGGAGGCGGTTCAATACCTGGGACCGAAGTCATTGGAGCAGCTCGTTAAGGCAATTGAGGAATGTGACGTGGGGGTGGTGCCGAATCATCGAAGTAGATTCGCCGAACTGAACACGCCAACTCGCATCTTCGAGTTCCTCGCTAGCGGTAGGCCGGTCATTGCCCCACGGACCAGGGGCATTTGCGACTACTTCAACGATGATTCATTGTTCTTCTTCGAGCTTGGAAACGCGGAGGATCTTGCAAAGAAAATTGAATATGTCTTCTCTCATCCCTCCGAGGTGGCCGAGGTTGTAAGACGGGGGCAAGAGGTTTATCTAGAACTTAATTGGGGCAAAGAGAGAGAGCGGCTCATAGCGCTCGTCGCTGATCTCCTCGCTAAAGAGTCACCCAGGTCGATTTCGCAGACAAGCCAGGCCATACGATAAAAGTGTGGGTTCCGAACATCTCGCTTACTCAGTAAGCCGCTGGACCGCTCCGAGAACGATCGAAAAAAGCCGTGGAGTACAGGTTCTCCGGCTGTACTTCGCTTGGACACGCATTCTCCGAAAGACCTGCGAGGCCAAGAAGCACTTGAATCTTAAACGATTACGCGGCTTCCGCTTCCAGCACACCCTTCGGAGTCCTCATGAATCCGGCTGATTGAAC
>QHYQ01000566.1 GCA_003224175.1 Acidobacteriota bacterium | reverse complement strand
ATATGGAGCGCTGGAAAGCGCGCGTAGAGTTGACCGGCGCCAAAGGCGAGCTGCGCGCGCAAGCTGCCGTCAAACGATAGCAGGTAAAGATCGAGAGTCTTTGGATGAGCCTTCGCCGTCCATTCCAACATGTTGGAGGCGAAATAGTCGGATATCACGAATGCCGCCGCCGGAATGCACGCGTAAAGCAATCTCCTGCGGTCCTGATTCCAAATGCTTCGCAAAGCCATGATGGCGAAGCTGCTCAATCCTAGGAATGAAAACCACGCCATGATCTTCGGCGGGTAGTGGAGAAAATGAAAATCCACGACGCCCAATGCGACCGTTCCTGCCCCGGTCCATGCTGCGTCCAGCCAGCTCGGCCGAATCCTCTGGTGCAGGATCACCACGCTCGCAAGAGCCAAAGCAAAGAACGCGTCGTCCAGAGCCTCGGTATAAAATTGGCGGCTGAAGACCAGCATCCCGGCGCTTAGCAGGACCACTAATGTAAGGAAGCTCCGCACCAGAAGCTGTTTCCTGCCTGCCACGCGACTCTCCTGGAAGCCTATCTTCGCGCTGGACTGATTCCCTAACGATTGCATCCATAAATTGTCGCATTCTCAGCCTAAGTCTGGGCATGGACATCCCGGACGGTTGCCCAAAGCGAGAATCATTCGGCGTGACGGCGATGGGCGCGTTTCTAGCGACGCGTCAAATTGGCTGGTAATTCCGGTGTGATCAGGGAAGCGGAGCAGGTGACTTACGGAAGCTTGTTGGCTTCGTCCTAGGTCCTGCGTCCGCTGTACGAGCGCGCTCTAGGCTTTCACTGATGATCCAAGCTTGCCAACGTGGGACTCGAGCAGCGCCCAAGTCTTGGATCCTATGGTGTCCTTCCAGCGCGCGTAGTAATCGCCGAGCCTTGCGCGGAAGCCAGCCGCGTCCGGCTGATTGATTATCATGCCGCGCTGCGTAAGGCGCGGAGGCAGGTCATGATTCATCTTGTCGGTGTCATTCCGCTGCAGCTTCACGTACTTCTCGGCGTTGCGCTCGATGATCCGCTGCACATCGCCGGGCAGTCCCTGCCACATTTTCAGATTGGCGATCAGATTAAAGCCGGACCATATGTGATTCGTCAGGCTGATGTACTTCTGCACTTCATAAAGCTTCAGCAATTCCGCAACGTTTAGCGGGTTGTCCTGAGCATCGGCTTCGCCTGTCTTGAGCGCCTCATAGATCTTGTTGAAATTGAACACCACCGGAGTGGCGCCCAGCGCGCGCCAGCATTCGATATAGATGGGCGTGTCGGGCGTGCGCATTTTGATGCCGTTGAGGTCTTCTGCCGTGCGGATCGGCCGGACCGAGCAGGTAATTTGCCGAAAGCCATTTTCGAAGCAGCCTCGAGGAAGGGCATAAATACCCTTGGCAGCCATCTCCTTTGCCAAATAATCACCAAGATCGCCGTCAATTGCGCGATAGACCTGAGCCTCATCGTGAAATGCGAAGGGTATTCCTTGCACGTTTACTGCCGGCACGACTGTGCCAATCAACCCTCCGTTCAAGGTGAAGAAATCCAGTTCGCCATCCACGAGCATTTTCAGCGCCGCAGGATCGCTCCCCGGAAGCTGGTCGTTATCTGCAAATGTTGCAACATCGACGCGTCCGCCAGTTTCGGTCTTTACGGCCGCCCACATTTCAACCAGCCGCTTGTGCAAGGGACTGTCCGCGGGTTGATTATGAAACTGTCTTAGCTTGAAATCCGCGGCTTTGACGCCCCGGCTGATTAAGGCCATTCCGCCTGTCAAGAGGAAACGGGCCGTAAATTGGCGCCTGGAAATATACGTCATCTGGCCTCCTTTAACCCGCCGTTATCTTCCTATCCCCACTGAGCAGAATGGGTTAACGAGCGAGCCACAGTATAACACCGGTGGCTACGGAAGATTCCGGCCTACGGCTCTAGGGCTTCTCACGGATATACTTGCGACGGAAATGTGCTACACTCCCTACACTCATAGAACACACCCCGGGAAGCAGCGGCGGTCTCGTACCAAAGCTGCTTCCTTTTTTTTTGCGCCAACCGATGCCGAAGGGAGCAGGACACAAGCCAGAAAACGAGAAAATGTAGGCGGCGCGCCTCAGTGGATTTGGAATTTTGTTGCGCGCCGGGGCAGCCGAGCGAAGTGTTCTAAGGGTGTAGAGCAAAAGTTAGAGACCCCTCGCTGCTTGCACACTGCATTCCTATATGTTCTCCTCCTGAGATTCTCCTTATCGAGGACGCCGATGCTCAAAACCATCATCGAGCCGTTCCGAATTAAGAGTGTTGAACCCATCCGCCGTACGACAGCTCAAGAGCGTCAGCGCTTGCTTGAGCAAGCCGGCCATAACTTATTTCTCATTTCATCCGAAATATCGAATTTTGCGGCGCCCAGGCGCTCGACTTGCCGATTGCGGAAGCGCATCAACCATCGTTACTGCATCCTTTTAAGGGGAATATGGATACGGCCCGTCTCGAGGAATTGATCGAGCGGGAAGGCCGTGAGCGAGTCCCCTTGGTGATGCTGACGATCACAAATAATTCGGGCGGCGGACAGCCGGTTTCAATGAGTAATATCCGCGCGGTGAAGGAGATCTGTTCCAGGCGCGGTATCCCTCTTTACATCGATGCCTGCCGGTTCGCAGAGAATGCGTACTTCATAAAGCTGCGCGAACCCTGCTACTCAGATAAGACCCCACTCGAGATTGCGCGGGAAATGTTCGCATATGCTGATGGATGCACGATGTCAGCAAAGAAAGACGGCCTAGCAAATATTGGAGGATTCCTGGGCAGCAATGACGATTCCCTTGCGCAGCAGGAGAGGAATCTGCTCATCTTGACCGAAGGCTTTCCCACATACGGTGGGCTCGCCGGCCGCGACCTGGAGGCTATCGCCGTGGGATTGAACGAAGCTTTAGACGAGGATTACTTAAGCTACCGCATTGCTTCGACGGCATACTTGGGCGAGCACATCTCACATGCGGGGGTTCCCATCGTGCAGCCGCCGGGCGGGCACGCTATCTATATTGACGCCCGGGCGTTCCTTCCGCACATTCCTCCGGCCCAGTTCCCGGGCGTCGCCCTTGCCGCAGCGCTGTATGTCGAAGGCGGCATCCGTTCGGTTGAGATCGGAACACTCATGTTCGGTCAGCATGCGACAATGGACTTAGTGCGCCTAGCAATTCCGCGCCGCGTCTACACGCAAAGTCACATTGATTATGTAGTGGAGGTGATTCTAGAAGTGTGGCGTCGGCGCTCCGAGATACACGGCCTCAAAATCAGCTACGAGGCGCCTTTCTTGCGTCATTTTACGGCTCGATTCCGTCCGCTTTCTCCCCGCCCCTGAACAGGTGGCCGATGGAGAAACGGTGGATCGCCGAACCGCGATTTCGAACTCCGGTGCCTTGTCCGTGCTGAGCGCCGAGAACAACCCCAAAACGATCGACACGATCCCCGCAAGCATGAAGGCGACCTTAACCGCATCCTGGCCTTGACTGGTCTCGAACACGATTCGATAGTCGAAACCCCCGTCGGAAGCCTCAAATCTCATCCTGTGGTCGGCCCCGTGCTCATTCATCTTCTGCAGAAGCTGCCGCTGATCCAGTTCCGTTCCCTCTACCTTCACCTTCATGGTCTCCGACTGTGGCTTGCTCTGCGCGAGCGAAGGTGACACCGCGATCATCAGGAGCAAACCGGCCCACAAGAATCTCATCAGCCATTTTCCTCCGTGCATTTTTGGTTCCGGGTGTTCGTAGGCCGAGAGTCTAGCACGGGCCAGGGCTCGCTTTCATCTGGAGGTCGAGCAGCATTTTACGCTGTAACTCTGTGGCTCAATTCAGGTAAGGCTTGAGATAAACTGCTGGTAGGACATTACGTTGCAGTTGATGTCCGAGACAGATGCGACCTCGCGCATGCATCTCTCATGTTTCTCATCAGCCGTGATGAAGCACTTACAGTAGGGCAGATAAACCGACATCATCATGTCATTGCGTCCCGCGCCGAACGCGGGCCCGATTTTTGGATCCCTGATGCCGCGGTCATACCAGGAGAGACAGAGCGCGTAGGCGAAGGCCCGGAAGGGCGGGCACTTCTCCATGAACGCCTTAATTTGGGGTTCATCCACGTCAGCCTTGGTGACCGCTTTGTAGATAGTGCGTCCGAGACCCCAGAGGATTCCTCCACCGTCGGCGCGGATGACCGGGAGGACGTCCTGAGACGTCCTGAAACGACCTGGGCTCCCACTTTGTCGCGGGGTTTGATCGAATGGCGTCAAGCTCCGGCCTAATCCCCGCCCATATCTGCTCGAACTTCTCCTGCACCGCATTCTGATGCTCTAACTGCTGAGAGGAGTCTTCCTCAGTAAACACACGTCGGATAATTCCCTGCTCGTACATCATCGAACGCGCGCTCACCCTCTGCCAGGAAAACTGCATAGGGTACTTGAAATGCGCTGAGATGAGCGACTCAAGGATCATGTGCGGAGGCCAGAGGCAGTGGCCCGAGCACAGTAATCCCTCCAATCGTGTAAGCAGCACTTCGCGGCGCTCCGCCTTCACGGACGGCGTCGCAACGATTTCCTCCGCGTTCATCCCGAACAGGAGGACGTGAAACCTGCCATACAGGCGCCGGGCAACGTCGTCCTTAAGCCAGTTGAGGGCACTTGTGTCGAATCCGATGGTTGGCGGTGCGGAAAACATTGTGGAGTAAATTTTAGCATGGAGGTCGAAGGCGGGTAGTGGTTACCTATCGGCGGGCGAGCAGGGACGGTCCGTCAAATGGCCGGTTTATGGCCGGTTCTCAGGGCTGGCGGGCCGTCGCAAAATCCTTCGCTCGTTAGCTGGCTACCGGTTGGGACTGCGCTGCGGATTTCGCGCGCTTGTTGGCGTATAACTCGGCGTCGGCGCGAGCCAATAGGTCCTTGGCCGCTTCACCGGGGCGA
>QHYQ01000565.1 GCA_003224175.1 Acidobacteriota bacterium | reverse complement strand
ACGTCGAAAGACTGCTGACGGCCGGGATCGGGCCCGAAAGAGTGCGGAAGTAGCTCGCGCCAAAATCGATGCTATTCGTGATGCGCCGCGCGACCGAGAAGTCTCCGGCCAGGTTGCTTGCCACCGCACTATGGGATTGAAATATGCCCGCGCCCAATCGAAACTGAGCCGCGTCGAAACTGCCCTGCGCTTGATTGACGCTGGCACGCAGGTATGGCGCAGAGGGGTCCGCGCTTTGCGGTTGCAGAAAATTCTGATGTCCCAGTGTCAGTACGGCGCCGGAGGAGAACTTCATCACAGCGAGAATATTTTCCCGGTCAAGCTCGGACGCATACACGGAGGGCGCGGTAACGCGACGAAACTGGTCGCCGGCGGAAATGTAGCCTGCCTTCAGGGATAACCAGTTCCTTTCCACGTCGGAGGTGGCCGCGAAATAGGGCTCGTTGGAACCGACGCCCGCGGCGACCCCCGTCTGGAGCCACTTGCGTGGATGCCAGTCGAGCGCCTCTACAGACGTGAGCTTTCGGGAGATCACCATCTTAGAATATAAATGCAGTTTGGGCGAGAGCGGAACGTCCATGAAGAGCATTCCCGCGCGCGAATCCATTTTGGCCGTCTGGAAGAACTGCGCTCCGCTGGCCACGGCAGTGCCGCCTGCAAAAATAAATAGATTGGCCTTCCCTGTCTTGGCTGTGACTCCCATTCCTCGAGTGAGAAAGTAATGATTGGTGCCGAAGATGTCCGTGGGGAGATCGAAGAGAATCGGCTGGTCACCCTCTATAACTGCGTCGGCGTTGTCAAGAGACACTTGTGCATTTGATCGGCGGCTGCGTTTTGTGCGGCCGCTGTTTTTTCTTCTCTTACCAGAAATCTTTTCTCTGGCCCGACCAAGGCTCGCATCGTGAATCCCGCGGTGGAACACTGGTTCCACCAGCCATCTATTCGATCTTCAACTTCAGACCATGATTCGTGGTTCAAACTCCCCGCCTGCGCGGGGAGGCAAGGCGCTCAATCAAAAACTCGATCCCGCTTGCGGGACCAGGGTGCCCCTCGAGCTACCTTGCATGGGAGCCAGCTGCGCGCACGAGGCTGTGGCGCGCAGCATCCAGTACAACTTCACGGCCAGTTTGCGCGCGATGGCCACTTTGGCCACGTTCGCGCCCCGGCGAAACTTCAATCGCTGATACAGACGCAGCAGTTCGGGATCGTACCGCGCCGCCGTCTGCGCCGCTTCCACCAGCAACCAGCGCATCATGGTATTGCCCTGCTTGCTGATCGTGCTGGTACGCTGCTTACCTCCGCTGGAGCGTTCCTTCGGATTCAGTCCGAGATAACTCACCACGTGTTTGCTCCTCCGGAAGCGTGTCACCGGTCCCAGGGTCAACACGAACGCCAGTGCGGTCACCGGTCCCACGCCTGGATGCCTCATCAGGCGTGCGGCTTCCGCGTGGCTCTCTGCTTGTTGTTGCACCGCTCGGTCCAGTTCGTCGATCACCGTGTTCAGCTGGTCGAGCATCCCTAACAACTCTTGGCACCGCCGTCTGGCCCATGGACCGAGTGAGAGTTTTTCCAACACCTCGCGCCCCCGCGCCGTGAACAGCTTTTTCTTCCGGCACACCCCCTGGCTCATCGCCAGCGCGTGCAACTGGTTCTTCACCGAAACCCGAAAGCAGACCAGCTTGTGTCGGTGCCGCAACAGTTGCCGGGTATCCCGCTCGGCCGGAGACGGTATCCAGATCCGCGGAAACCGCTTCTCCAGCAGCAAATGGAGCAGGTGCAGGGCGTCGCGGGCGTCGGTCTTCTGCTTCCGCACTACGCCCGCTCGGATCTCGCTGGCGTGACCGATCCACAACTCGTGTCCGAACTCCGCCAGCATCCGCTCGAACCATTGCGCGTAGCCGGTGGCTTCCATGCCTACCACCACTGGCTTCGGCAAGCTGGCGTAAAACGCCCGCGCCTCTCCGTTTTCGTGCTCCAGCCGCCGCTCCACCAGCTCACCGGTCTCGGTATCCATCATCGCGATCTGCTGATAGCGCGTGTGAAAATCGCAGCCTATAATTATCATTGCTCGGCTCCTTTCCTCCGAGCCTTGGTCGTCCTACCGCTACCAAGTCTACTCGCTCGAAGGGAGCCGACGCAGTTATAGGATCAAAAGTCACCTGGTGAGAGCCAATCGTGGTTTTGAGGTAGGTTCCGAGGCCGAAAATTCCGCCAAAGTTGCCCGCGCCGAGGTAACTGCTGAATTTTGGGCCTTCGAAGCTGATCGAGCCGCCTTGGGCGGGCATCAGGTTCGACGCCCCGGCTTCAACGCTTATGTATTGAGCGTGCAGCGGTGACACAAATCCCGCGACCAGGGCAAGGATCAGCGCTGCGCCAGGCAGATGCGAGCTATGCCCCCCAAACATGGCATACCACGAGACGGCTTCAGGGCGTCGCGCTTATTACTCCTTGCTCCAATTTGAAATGCGCCAGATGAAGCTGCAACTTCGCGGGATCGCTTGCTGCTTCCCACGGGATTTCCACCTGGCGTTGGCTAAAGGGAAAGACCGGGAAACCTCCCTGGGTTGACTTATCCTTGGCTGAGCTCACCTCGGCTTCCAGTACCCGCCCGAATGACGGGCCCGCATTTTCCACGCGCACAATCACTTTCTTTTCCGCTGGACGATACTCCGCAACCTTCACGCTCAGCTCATCCTTTTGCACGTCCTGCTTGGGAAG
>QHYQ01000543.1 GCA_003224175.1 Acidobacteriota bacterium | reverse complement strand
TCGCGCGCTGTTCGCGACGGTGGACGCGCTCGCAGCGGTTGACTTCTATGCGACGCACGCCAACCTGGCCAGCGGGGGAAAGGAACTGAACCCCGTAACCCGCGTTTTCACTGGCAGCACTCCAGCACTCGCCACAAACTTCGCGCTTGAGGCCGGCGCTGCAATCGGCATCAGCTATATGTTCCACAAAACGGGGCACCACAAGCTAGAGCGGATCACCGCACTGGTCAATATCGGCACTTCCGGCGCTGCCGCGGGATACAGCCTGTCGCACCGCTAGGGGAAGTCGCTTTCTACTGGTTCGGGGCCTTCTCCAATTCAGCAGTGAGGTGAACATTGCTGCCACCACTGACTTTTACCTTCCGCTCCCAGTTTGTGAAGCCAGCCTTCTTAACGGAAACAATGTGCTCCCCCTCCGCCACCTGGATGTCGGATGGAGTACTACCGACAAAATTTCCGTCGACATCGATGTCGGCACCGGATGGATTGGACTCTAGCTGCAGCTTTGCGGAGGCAGCGGCAACAGCGGATGATGCCCCTTTCCCTGACGCAGCAACCGCAGGCTGAAACTTGGCAATGTCTAACTTCAGGTCTCCACTCACATAGGCCGTAATCTCAGTCCCTTTTGGGATACTGATGTCCTTACCATGCATGAAGAGGAAGAAAGGAGCAGCCGGGAAGAACACGATGCTTGTCGCTACAATTCCCCCTGTCATAGCGCCCGTGTGTCCTCCGCCCTTCACCTCCTTAACTGCGCGCAGAGCGGCCTTCTCGCTGTTCAGCATTTTGACGTAATCGATGTTGATGTCGAGTTTGCCGCCTCGAGCCATTCTTCTCTTGGATTGAGCTTCGGTGACGGTTGCAAAGGCCAGCCCACTCTTGGGAATCACGAGCGTCCCGTTTACGCTGATATCCTCCAGCACCTCAAAGTCGACAGTGTCGCCGACATGAGCATCAGCGGAGGAAATAGTACGATTGATTCGCAGCTTCACGGGAGTTCCGTCTTCCAGCACAAATCCTTTTGCCGACGTGAAGTTTGAGGTGGTTGCGACTTGTTCCTTCGCTGCGGGCTGTGTTGTCTGCTGCTGAGGCGGAGTGGCGGGTGTCTGAGGAGTGGCTGTCTGTCCCATTAGCACAAGAGAAAAAAACAGAAAGGGAAGCGACAAAGACGAAGTGCTTTTCATGGAAACCTCTGGTCACACGTTTTTGACCTTAAACCGAAAAGGCGCCGAGGGGAGGCGATCATTATCCTCCCTCGTGGTGCCGTGTTCAATGCGGGTCTGCCTACATTTCGTCACAATGTAAGCGAAAAATGGGCACCAGGACCGAATCCCCAGGCAGACTTATTCCACTGTGAAATCGTATCCTCTTCCGTAAATGCCCTTGATGGTCTCTCCCGACCCGACGACATAGAGAATGTGCTCGCCCTTCTTCAGTGTATCGGTCGCGAGATTGAACTTATTCCCACCGAGCGGTTTGGCCCTGCAGGTAGGCCTTCGATTTCACCGATTTGATTCCGTAGGTTAGCGCCGATCCCAGTCGCCCGCCCACTTTCGCTTGGCCCAGCGTGTGCATTTCCACGTCCTTCTTATCGACGGTGACGCGTGCAGTCCTGAGAGCGCTGGCATCCAACATGGCGGCAACCACTTTAGGAGACACGCCTGCCTTCTTCAGGTCCATGAGATCGGAATCCGCCAGTTGAAATAAGCATTTTCCGTTCTTGATCTTCGCAATAATGATGTCGTCGTCCAGACCCATCTTGGCCATGTCGACGACTCGCGCGTTGTTGATGTCAGCGTTCTGCGAACGCGCCCACACTGCTGTTCCGAGAAGCAACACTAAGCAAATCAGCCGCGACGGCATTCGTTTCCTCATGCATGCCTCCGGTTGGCAGAACTAGGGCTTTGACCTTAGGGAATTGAAGCTAGGGGAAGACGGGCAATTTTGGCCCTGTTCCTCCTCCTCTTTGTCAATGGGTACAGACTTGCGGAAGCATATTGGCACGAGGAGAGGTAATCCCCACCTTCGGCAAGGGCCTGTAGATCAAAGAAAACAAGGGGTATGATAAAAGGAAGGGCAAGAGGGCAGGAATGGAACACGGCAGAAAACAATACTGGGGCGGTCGTAAGGGTCCGAACGTCGCGGGCTTGCTGCGACACTAACCCATGACCGCCCCAAATTTGAGAAACCCAACGCTTACGTAGAGTTCCTTTCTACACTGCAAGGATAGTCAAGAGGCGCGAACCGAACAATACGGTAAAAACTGTAGTGTACGAAAACGTACAATGCCGCCCCTTCCATCATGAGTCTTCCTTCTTGCGAGCGCTCAGAGGATTTCCTCCCGAAGCATAGCGATGACCAACAAAAGGGAATTCCTGCTGCGTGCGCATCGCGCAAAATCAAAAGGCACGCTTCCAGCGGGAAGCGCACCTTGAATGTGGAAGCTGACGCCTGATGACCGGCAACTGACGGCCGTTTTCTTACCGACCGAAGTACGCCGCGTTCTTCGCAGTAAATTCCTTCCACTTTTCCGGCAGGTCGTCGAGCGCAAAAATCGCTGAGACCGGGCAGACGGGGACGCAGGCGCCGCAGTCAATGCATTCCACCGGATCGATGTAGAGCAGTTCAGCGGTCTCGTAGGCGGGCTCGTCTTTCTTGGGATGAATGCAATCCACCGGACAAGCGTCGACGCACGCTGTGTCTTTAGTGCCAATGCACGGCTCGGCAATTACGTAGGTCATAAGGGTGTCAGTCTCCTGAGATTCGCTTGAGAATATTTTACTACCGCGAAGGTCTCTGCGACCGGACATTCTAGCAAGAATGGGGCCGCCGGTACAGGCTTTCGCCCGTGGAGGCCCGTGGAGGCAAGACGAAAGGCGCCGCGCTTGACTAGGCGAGGAATCAGAGTTAGCGTTCTCCCGCCGGATTTGAGCAGGTCTTGCAAACAACGTAACTGGCCTGAAACTAGTCCGACAGGAGGCGAAGCATGGTCTCACGAATTATCAATTGCACGATCGATCCCGCGAAGGTTGATGAATTCAGGAATGCGCTAAACAACCAGTTTCTTCCACGAATCCAGGAGCAGCCGGGATTTGTGGACAACATCGAATCACTCGATCCCGCGACCGGCAAGTTCTCCTGCATGACGCTGTGGGAGACTGCGGCCGACGAGGCGAACTATGAGAAGGGGATATTCCAGGAAGTCGCTGCCAGTCTTGGACCGCTAATGGTGGGGAATCCTACGGTTCAGACGCTGCCGGTGGAGAACTCGTCCGTTCATGCGGTGAGGGCGGGAGTTGCGGCTTAGGCTTGACCGTGTGCAAAGGCGAGGTTCTCGACCTCGCCTTTCTAGTTCCATCCCTAGCGCATGTTGCGCGATTGGTCAGACCAAGACCATGGCATAGAATACGCTCTGGAAGGAGTTCCTATGGCGACCACGCTTCTCGACCACTCGCAGCAGAGGCCCCCCAACGGCAAAGATCTTATTAGCTTCGACGAAGCGATGGAGAAACAACGGTTTACGCAATGAATACCCTCCTCGTGCAGAAGGGCATCTACTCCCTAGAGGAATTTGAATTCCAGTTCCGTGAGTTTGCTCAGAAGAACCTCCGTTAGCGGTTAGGCTTAGAGGGCTTGCCTTTGACGTCCTGCCACTTCGGCATGTGGCATTTGCGTGAATGGCAGCGCTCGTGGGCTCCAATCTCGCAGTTAGCGCACTCACACTCGCACCAAAGATTCTCTTACTTGGTCTCCGGTTTCTTGCTCGATTTGCCATTGGGTTCCGCCTTTTTGTCGAGTGTTTCTATACCTATAGAACCATCGAAGCAGAAAATCGCCCATGGCGTTCGCTGACAAGTCTACGCTCCCACCAACTCCTTCGTCTCACTTGGCTCGTACTCCACGATGTAGCCCGCCACGGCGCT
>QHYQ01000315.1 GCA_003224175.1 Acidobacteriota bacterium | reverse complement strand
AGCTCTGGAGCGAGCGCATCACCATGAGCCCGGAAGACCAAAACGCCGATCCCTACGCCACCAGGACCGATATGGTTTCCGCGTACCGCTTCAGCCCGCCATAGAAGTGCCGTCATCCGCTGGAAAAGAGAAGTTCGGGCAGCCGGCGCGAAGTCCGCGGTAAGTGGAGCTTCGCGCGTCAAAAAAGGAGCTTCTATGCCAGACGACGCTCGATACCAGCGCGGTCGCGCCAAGCTGAAGCAGATGCTGGGCGAACTCGGCGAACAAGCCGTTGAAAATATCGCGCGCATCTCCCCGGACATGGCTCACTACGTTGTCGAATTCATTTTCGGTGATATTCATTGCCGATCAGGCCTCGACCTCAAAACGCGGGAAATCGCCGCGGTCGTCGCGCTCGTCTCGCGCGGCGGCGTCGAGCCGCAACTCCGCACGCATCTTCATGGCGCGATGAACGTGGGCTGGTCCGAGCAGGAGATTATTGAACTGATGATCGAGCTGGCCGTCTACGCGGGCTTCTCCGCTGCGCTCAACGGCCTCTATGCCGCCCGCGACGTCTTCGCCGAACGCGCCGCGAAGGCGCGCATCTCTTCGGCAAAGTGACCGCTACTAGCCACGCAGCCATTTAGGGTTTTTCGCGCGCCAGGTTGCTCAGCAATTCCCGATTCCCCCCAGAAAGCCCCATTGTTGTCATCCCGAACCCCCCGAGGCGTGCGGTATGGCGGTTGATGTGTACAGGGCGGGTAAAGGATCTGCTTTTTTCGGGAATTTCTAAGCGGTCGGATAGCCCACCAAAAACGTGATCGGCAGGCGCAAGAAGCTGCGCTTGATGCAGCCCAATCTCCAGCGATAACGGTCGTCCGCGAGCCCATTCGTGAGTTCGCTCAATTCGCGCGGCGAATAAGCGCGCAGGCACGAAACCATTCCATCAAAAAACAAAACCAGGGGCACGATTGGAATAACCCATCTCCACACCAGCCGCCATACAGAGCGAACGACCGGCCGCGGCCGCAGGAACGGCACGACCAGGATATCGGCGATCAGCACCAGCGGAAGAAGCAGCAGCGTCAGGGGACGCCGTCCGGGAATCTCGAATACGCCGATGCCCTGCCGGTTGTCCACGGCATCGCGAAGAATCTCGCGCGCCTGCTTCGGCGGAAAATGGTGAAATGACGTGAACAGGGTGCGAAACCCGGCCAGCCCGCGTGGCACGCGCCTTGCGTCCACCGATTCATCGCGATAATGCAGGTCCGCACAATTGCTCTGCAACCGGCCGCGCGCGCTGGCGTTTGGATATTTGTCGCTCAGTTCCACGTGAACGCGCAGCCCGCTTCGCGCCAAAGCCTCCGCCAGCCAGGGCCACGGTCCTCCCGCCCCCGAGCATAAGTCTAAGACGCGATCCGCGCCGGAAAGCTCGATGCCTTCCCGCAATTGCTGCAGGATGTCGCCGTAGGGCTTGCCGATATTGAGCAAAACTTGCAGGTCGTCGGTCACCTGATCGCGCAGAAAAGACGGAAACCACGGCTGATCGTGTATCTCGATGAGCTGCACCCTGCGCATGCGCCTTATCGTGCTAGAAATTCGCTCACGAATCTAACGCCGCGAACGGAACTTCCACAATGAGGGCGGTTCACTGGGATTAGGACGGTGCAAAAACCTGCTCTCCAACTGTGCCCAGTCTGCCATGAGGAGGCTCCCTAAGATGCAAACAGCCCCAAGCCACAGGGCAGTTTGCTGCAAAATGTGAGGAAGATTTATTGCCGCTTGAATTCCGAAAGACACCAGGCCGTAAACAAACAGACGAAGGGCAAGCTTCCAATTTTTTCCAATTATCTTTGACGAGATCTGCATCGACACCAGCCGCGAGCTCTCTTTGACGTTCCCGCCAGCGGCTAGACCATCCCATGGCGCGATCTTACTCCCGGCTCACGACGCCGCGAAATACGGCAGCCGCTGCGGCGCGGCCCAGCGCGCATGGAGCGGGCTCGCCAGCAAATTCGCCAGATCACCCCGCCGGAACCTGCTGTTCAGGAATTTGCGCATGGTGCGACGTAGCCAAGGCCCGCCATAGCAAAGCGTGAAGCCTTCCTTCAGCAGCGCCTCCAGGCTTCCCGGCGGACAATGCGGATGTCGCCAAACGAGATGCTTGGTATCGTACTTGGCCCAATCCTGCTCGAAAATACCGTATTGCGTCTCAAGTTCGTTCCACAATTGCGTCCGGGGATGCGGCGTAACGATGGTGATTTGCGTGACGTCCAGCTCCAGTGAAGCGAGCATGCGCAGATCCTCGCGAATGGACTCCGGCGTCTCGCTGGGAAACCCAATGATGTAGTAACCGTGCGCATAGCGCCGCGCGCGGTTCAGCCGCCGCGTCAATTCCAGCACGGCCTCCACTTTTTCGCCTTTGTGAATCTGCTTGAGCACCTCTTGGTGAAAGCTCTCGATGCCAAAAAGCGCGCCCTCCATGCCTTTCGCCAGCCAGTCATCGAAGTGGCGAAGAAAAAGATCCACCCGCGATTGTACCAGCCAGCGGATACCGTACCGTGCCAGCAACTCGATCACGGCTTCAGCGTGGTCGGGAATGTTCCCGAAATTCTCGTCCAGGATCAGCGCGTAGCGAATGCCGCGGGCCACGTAGAAGCGCACCGCGCGCTCGATAGCTTCGAGTGGAATGGCCTTGGGCCGCGGCGCAAACGCCGTGGTCTGGCAGAACGTGCACGAAAAGCTGCAGCCACGAGTCGTGAAGATCACGCCGACCGGCAACGGCCAGCCTCCTGGCAGCCGGAATTCGGATACCAATGGCGGATGCTGCACTGCGTCGATCGTCGCGCCCAGAGCCTTCGCCACCGCGTCTTCGCTGTATCCGCTGAAGACTTCATCGAAGCTGCCTCGCAACGCCGGCGTGAGCGCGCCGTAATTCCCCGCCCAGAGACGCGCCGCGCCGGCCGCCCGAGCCTCTTCCGCCATGCGCAGAATTTGGTTGCTCTCCTCGAGATAAAACGAAAAGCCCACCACATCCCAGCCCTTTTTCAACTCCCGCTGATATTCGGCGTGCGTCGGATATTCCAGGATCTCGACGCCGGGAACGTTCTGGCGCAAAAACCGCAACCCAAAAGAGATTCGGCGCGGCATGCGAAACCGCCAGGGGAATCCCTCGGGCGCGTTTTCGCGGAAGTAGTCGTACAGCCCGAAATCGCGGTGAACGGTGGTAAGAAGGACTCGCGTCATGTGTTGCGTCCTCACAGCGATCAGAATTAGCCAGCTCGTTCGTGCACATCGATCAGCGAGCTTCGATGGTATACCAAGATCGCGAGTTGCTTAAGAGATTCACAACAGTTCCGAGGCCTTGCACTCTAGGAGCGCCCACCGGGGTCTTCAACGCGCGTCGATTTTGCGTGCGTTGGGGCTCACCTGACCTAAAGTACAGGTTCCCGCTCCGCAACGCTGTCCAAATTTCGCGTCGCCAGCGCCGCTCCCCGCGCCTAGAGTGAACCTACATTGCTTCCGGGGCACGAAGCCCGCCCGCTCGGTCCCGGAAAAGCCTTCAAGGAGGAACTTTCGCATGTGGATGAAGCAGCAAACGCCAAGCCAGCCCCAGTCCCAAGGTCAACCTCAGTCGCAGCCACCAGGCCTCTCGACGTCGTCATTCCAGCGTAGCTCCGAACGTAGCTCCGAACCTGCATCCGATCCTGGCGCGTTTCCCGGTCGTCCGGGTGCCCCCGGAGTCCGCAGTCTCGCCTGCATCGGCGCGAGTCTTGAGATAAAAGGTCGCATCAACGCCGAAGAAGACTTGCAAATCGACGGCAAGGTCGAGGGACCGGTCTCCGTACGCGGCCATCGCCTCACCGTAGGACGCAGCGGCCAATTGAACTCGGAAGTTACCGCGCGCGAACTGGTCGTCTTTGGCAAAGTCACCGGCAACGTTAATGCCACCGATCGCGTGGAAATCAAAAAGGACGGTGGGGTCATCGGGGATATTCAGACCACGCGCATCAGCATCGAAGACGGCGCCATTTTCAAGGGCCGCATCGAGATCGATCGCCCTGGCTCGAAACCGGCTTCTGTTCCGGCTCTGAAACCTGAACCGGCAGGCGCTCTGGTCGGCGCAGATTAATAGAGGATACCCTTCTCCTCGACGAGAATTCGGCTCGCGCCGCTTGGACACGACAGTGCTCGAGCTATTAGAAGTCGCGAAGCACGGCGCGAACGAGTGCGTCCGGGCATGCCGGGCCAAAGGCCGCCGCCACCGTCAGCAAACGCGCCGCGGCTACTTCGCAGGCGCGTTCTGCGTCGTGGCTTTCGGCTTGGGTGCTGTTGTCTGCCTCGCGATGACTAAGCTCGCAATCTTATTATAGGCCGCCTGCGGAATAATGCTCTTGCGCACCAGATCTGTCTTCACGCGGTAAGGGCGGCCTTCCACGATCTTCTGCGCGTAAGCGTCGTTGATTCCGGGCAGCGTCTTCAATTGCTCCGTCGTCGCCGAATTGATATCAATCAGTTTCGCAGCCGCCGTCTTGGACGCGGATTTTCCCGTCTGCTGCGAGGTTGCCTGCCTCGATTTCGTGCCCGCATTCGATGTCCCGGCTTGGCCAAATGATGACGCAGCCGCCATGCCGCAAATCAACGCCGCTGCGATGGCTCCGAGCACGCAGACCTGCAGCTTACCCAAAATCGTTCTCATCGGAATTCTCCTTCATGGACTTACCGCCGTTACGGCCATTATACGGCTGCATTCGCTGGACCGGCTTGACGTGGCACCGAGACTCGATGTAAGAGCATGGGCGCACCCAACGAGGAGGAATGCCATGCGTTCGATTCGTCCGGCAGTGGTCCTACTGGTTTCCGCCGCAATGCTCTTTGCGGGAGGCATGCTCACCGGCAGGCTTCGCGCCCAGCAGTCTGGGGCCAGTCCGTCGCCTTTCTACGTGATCACCTTTGTGGACCTTATTCCCCCTAATAAGGATGCCGGTGTGGCGGTCTTGAGACAATATGTGGACACTACGCGCACAGCGCCGGGCATTCAGCGCGCCGAAGCGCTTACCCAGATCAGCCGGCCCAATCATTTTATGCTTTACGAGGTTTGGCAGAACGAAGAGGCCTTCAACAAGCACGAAGGCGATGCCGCCACGCGCGACTTTCGCTCCAAAATACAGCCCATGCTGGGCGCGCCTTTCGATCAGCGCACGCATTCCAAGCTCGAATAGACTCGGAGAGCCTCGCTCGGCTACGCACGAAGTCCTGCTGCCTGCCGCGAAGCAGCCACCGAAAGCACCAGTTTGCCTTCCGTCCTGCGGCTCTCCAGCAACTGGTGCGCTTCATTCGCTTGTTCCAGCGGCAGGACGGCGGCGATGTCCAGTTTCAGCCAGCCCTGGTGCATGCCCCCGATCACGTGTTTGGCCCGCCGCATCAGCTCTTCGCCCGTGCGGATGAAATTCTGCAAGCTGCCTCCGGAAAGCGAGAACGAACGCCCAATCAGCGCATTAGGAGAAATAGGATCTGCTGGCCCGCTCCATGCGCCAAAAATCACAATGTGCCCACGGATCGCCACCGCTTCGAGATCGCCTTTAAACGTGCTCCGGCCGACGCCGTCAATAATGAGATCGGCGCCATGTCCGCTCGTAATGAATCCACCGCACTCCCTAACCGCAGCGGCAATATTCTTTGCTGTCATCCCGAGGAGGTTCGCCCGCATGTCTGCATGCGGGCCAACGACGAGGGATCTGCTTTTTCTTCGGAATGCCAACCCCAGGCCTATGTTAGGTCTCGAGCAGGTTCGTCAGATCCGACGAAAAAACGGCGAGTTCCTCCAATAGTTCGGGAGTGGCTTCGACGGATTTGTCCTTCCAGACGAAAACGGGGCGCCCGCCCAGGCGTGTCCGCACGGCAAGATTCGAGCCGATTAGATAGCAGGGCTCGCCCATAATTTTCAGCGCCGTATCGCCCGCAGGTACCAGCAGCGCCGCAAACGAGCCGCGACGCAGGCCGATTGCGCTGGCGTACATCGCAAACGCCACCGGCGTGAAGCCATGCGCAACGAGCCGCTCGAGTAAGGCGAGGTGTGCGACCGTGAACTCAGGCACGCAGGAATTATAATGGCCAAGCGGCGCGCTAACACCCGGCGACATGCTGTCATCCCGAGCGAGTCCGCGAGCGAAGGATCTCTCAGCGTTTTCGGTGGCTTAGGCGACGGCCGGGTCGCTGGCGGCGCTGGGAGCCTCCCGTTCGAGGGACTCCAGGATCGCGCGCAGCGTGTAAATCAGTTCCTGGCGCGAGACGTTGCTCTTGCGGAACTGGATCCGCAGGCGGAAGGCCTCGTTATCGGGCTGAAAATTAAAGATGAATGGCTGCGGCCGGGGTCCCGCGCTCTTCTCGTCGCGGCGTTCGCGGCGCGCCTCATCGCGTGTAAGCCCGCCCTGAATGATGCGCACCAACGCTTCGGCCATTTTCTTTTCGTTGGGTTGCCGCGCGATCTGCAGAAGCAAAGACTTCGAAACGATGCCGTGCTCGACGCACTGGCGCCGAATGGCATCCGGAATGAGGCGCAGCGAGAGCGTCTCGGTGACCGAGGAGCGAGCCTTGGCGATCTTGCGCGCGATGTCTTCGTGCGTGTAGGCGAATTGCTCCGCCAGCCGATGCAGGCCGTCGGCTTCTTCAAACGGCGTGAGGTCCTTGCGCTGTAAATTTTCGATCAGCGCCAGCTCCAGCGTTTCCGCGTCGTCCGCTATTTTCTCAATACAGGGCAATTCCTTGAGCCCGGCCTCGCGCGCAGCGTGATACCGTCGCTCGCCCGATATGATGTGGTAGGTGTCTTCCCGCGGCATGTAGCGGACGAGCAGCGGTTCGAGGACGCCCTTCTCCTTGATCGATTCGCAAAGCTCGCTGATGTCGCCCAGGAATTTGCGCGGCTGCTCCGGATTGGGGCGAATCTTGCCGATGGGGACCATCCGCCCCACCGCCGCGCCGCTGAAGCTGGTCAGCTGCTCGACGTAGTGGGCGTCATGCCGCATCTTCAGTGTGACTGGCAATCCGATCCTCTTCGACACGTTGAGTGACCTCCAAGGCAAGCTTTCGGTATTCCTGAGCGCCGGGCGACTTCGGCGCGAAGGTGAAGATGGTCTCCTTATAGGCGGGACTCTCCTCCAGGCGCACGTTTTTGCCAATCCGCGTCTTGAACAATACCGGCCCAAATACAGAACGAATCTGCTCGTGCGTATCGCGCGAGATGTTCGTGCGCTTGTCGAAAAGCGTGATCACCACGCCGAGAACCTTCAGCGCGGGATTGGGGCGCGCGCGAATCCGTTCGTAGGTTTCCAGCAGATCGTCAGTGCCCTCGATGGCGAAGTAAGCGGCTTGAATGGGCACGACGAGGTGCGTGGACGAAACCATCGCGTTCACCGTCAGGATCCCCAGCGCCGGAGGCGTATCGATGACCACATAGTCGTATTCCTTGAGCGACGCCGCCAGCGCGTCTTTCAGCTTGAAGGGAGCGTCGAATTGGCCGGCCAGTTGCTGTTCCAGCTTGGCCAGCGCCAGCTTGGCCGGAGCCACAAAGAGCATCGGATCCTTCGTGGGTTTGATTGCCGCCGCCATCTCCGCGCGGTGGTCGCCCAGCACGTCGAACATGGAAACCTGCACGTCCGCGGGATCAAAGAAGGCAATGGTGGCGTTGGCCTGCGGGTCCAGATCGATTAAAAGGGTCTTCTTTTTTCGTTGAGCGATGGCGGCAGCGAGGTTGATGGCAGTTGTGGTTTTACCTACGCCGCCCTTCTGGTTGGCTACAGTCAGGATGGCCGTCATAGAGTGCCCTGCTCCCGCCATGGCGGAGCAGGGCCTGCGCCTCCCTGGGCCGGCCGGCTGCAAACTTCCCGCTTACCTCGCCCGCTGTTTCGCCTTCCTGGCCCAAAACCCTTCGGGTGCCAGAAATCTAACCGCCTGCGCATCGCAACGCAAGCAAAAAATGCGCAATCGATCAACAACCCCCAGCCAGGTGGCCGGCTACGGCGCCCTACCCGATCAGATGCGGGGTCACAATGCTGATGAATTCCCGGGAAGTAATAACTTTGGTTGCCTTCCAAAACCTTGGAAACTGACGGATCTTCCCGGTGACCAGGTAGTCCGCGCGAGTGGCATCGGCGCATTCCAGAAATATATCGTCGCCGGGATCGCTCGTGATCTGCAGGTGTTTCTTGGGTACGACAGACCGAGAGCGTCTTCTCATGAGCTGTAGTAGCTGCTGCCGGAGTCCCCGGCGGATCCGAAGCTCCGGGCGGGACAAGACATCGCCGTATTCGGCGAGGATAACAGTCGAAACGTAGAGGCGAGCCGGTTTTGTGATCGCAAGGACCAGGACGCTGCGTTGCAATCCCTCCGGCCTGAGCGCTGCGGAAACGACGATGTTGGTATCGAGGACGAGGCGAAGCGGAGTCATCTCCGCTTCGTTTTCCTCGCGCGTGCGGCCTGGATAATGCGGTCAATCTGCTGCGAGCTCAATTTATGCGTGCCCTTGGATCTTGATTCCTCTCCAATAGCTCGAAGGACCTCGGGTTCCGGCGCTGCAACACGTACATAATCTCGGATACTCATCAGGACGGCTCGAGGCGTGCCGCGCTTCTCGATGACCAGCGAGCGGCGCTCGTCCTCCACCTGCCGAAGTAGCCGGCCCAAACTGCTACGCAGACGCAAGGCGGAAACCACGATACTTCCGTTTTTTGCTATTCTCGGCATGGCAGCAACTCGACACTTCGATTATACGAACTGTACAGTGAAGTGCTCCCCAAAATTTAGACAGGTCCCTAAGGTATAAAATCGCTGCCTCCTGGAGGAGGCAGATGAAACGGCAGCGCAGGCAGTTCAGCGCGGATTGGAAGGCCAAGATTGCCTTGGAGGCGATCAAGGGACAGCGCACGATCCAAGAGATTGCCTCTCATTACGAAATTCATCCCAGCCTGGTGACGCACTGGAAGAAGCAACTGCTGGAGGGAGCGGCTGAGGTTTTTTCGAACGGGAAGACCGGGGAAGCGGGAGCCGACGAGGAACTGAAGGCCGAGCTCTATCAGCAGATTGGGAAGTTACAAGTGGAAGTGGACTGGCTTAAAAAAAAGTCCGGACTTTCGCGTTAGCGGAGCGGCGGGGATGGATCGAAGCAGATCGAGACGACCTCAGCATGGTCAGGCAATGCGAGCTGACGGGGATCTCGCGGGCCGGGCTGTACTACACCCCGGTGGCAGAGAGCCAGGAGAACCTGAAGC
>QHYQ01000542.1 GCA_003224175.1 Acidobacteriota bacterium | reverse complement strand
CCACCCGCACTTCCCAAATACAAAGCTGTTCACAAGGCTCCATCGTGGGGCAGTTCTGGCAAACAGGCGCGTCTCCTGAGAAAGTTTTGTAATCTATTGGGCCGCACGCAGGAGAGTGATCGGCAACTGCTTCTACACATGGCTCGGAAGATGGCCGATCATAGGACCACTTAATCAGAGCGAAACTAGTCTCTGTTCAATTTTGAACAGCCCATATCGATCCCTGTACAGTATCCTGCTCCGATTTCGCCTCCTGCTTTTGAATCTTTTTCCTGTCAGTACCTATCCCATGTTTGTAAATGACGGAAGCTTCTCAAGAGAAGCCCGACGCCGCCGAAGAGGATTTGCGGCTAATTGAGCGCATCCTCGGCGGTGACCTCAAGGCTTTTGAGGCTCTAGTACGGAGCCACGAACGACGTGTGTTTCGCGTCACCCTGGCAGTACTGGGTCAAGTGGAAGACGCTGAGGATGCGATGCAGGAGACGTTCATTAAAGCCTATCGTCATCTCGATCAATTCCGTTACGAGTCGCGTTTCACCACTTGGCTGACCCGCATCGCTGTAAATGAAGCTCTGGCGTCAGTCGCGCAAGGACCATCTGCCTCTGGACGAATCCTCTCCGGCACAGCATCGAGATTTTCCGCAGCGCTTCGAGCCGTGGGCTGCCGATCCCGAAAACCTGTACACAAAGCAGGAACTCCGCGAACTCGTGGAGAAAGCGATCCGTTCCTTATCGGCGATCTATCGAGAGGCTCTGATCCTTTGTGACATCGAGGGCATGAGCGCAAAAGAGGCCGCGGAGGTCCTCGGCATCAACGTTGCAGCGTTGAAGTCGCGGCTTCTACGGGCACGGTTAATGATGAGAGAAGCTTTGACTTCGTCCTTCGAGCAACCGCGGCCGTTTGGGAGGCGGGTCGTGGATACCGCTGCCGAGATTAGGAACATGATGGGCATGGCGTTAATGCGAGTCGCCCGGCGACAAGGCTGATCATGAGAATGCTGAGTTGTGAAGAGGTGTTGGCGAATCTTTCCAATTATTTCGATGGCGAGTGCTCGGCCGAGTTGCGGGCGCAACTTGAAGATCACATCTCCAAGTGCAGGCGTTGCCGAGTAGTTTTCGATAGCACAGGCAAGATGCTGAAGATTTTGGTGGACGTTGAGCCGTTTGAAGTCCCGCTCGCAGTCAGTGCCCGGCTCTATTCACGGCTTCAGGAGGTTTTGTCCGAGGAATGATTACGTTTTGGACAATTCTAGGTAAAAGGAGAGAACAGATGAAAAGCATTGCGATGGGCCTAGTTGTATCGCTCGTGATGTTGGGAGGTTCTAGTTTCGCGGCTCAGAAGCAGCAGACGATCACCGGGGAGGTGATGGATAGTTCCTGCGCGAAAATGGGCTCCCACGAAATGATGGAGAAGCAACACAACATGCCAAGCAACGCGGCGAGTGATAAAGCCTGCACGGTTGCCTGTGTCAAAGCCGGAGCCAAGTTGGTCCTTTATGACGCCTCAACCAAGACCGTGTATGAACTAGATGATCAGAAAAAAGCGGAACAATTCGCGGGCGAGAAGGTCAAGCTCACCGGAACCATCGAGAAGGACAACACCATCCATGTAGCAAAAATTGCGAAGGCCTCGTAAACGTTGACAGTACATTCTGTGTCTCGGGCCGGGGCCGCAAGGTTCCGGCCTTTCTTTTGGTGTTAGTATCCGCTCCACATGGTCTTGTGTGAGGCGCAGAATGAAAATCAAAGATTTACCAAATTGGCCGCCGCAGCCGGGAGGAGCATTCAATGCGTCATACAAGTCGCCGACTAGCGACCAAGCCGTATTGAAAGAACTTGTAAAGGTGCAAGATAACTCGGTCACATTTACGGCTACGTTTCAGGGCAAACAGTTCACCTATGATTACGAGGTGGCCAACTCCAGGGTCGCCAAGAATCTCGCTGAAGTTGTGGCAAGGAACATCGGAAAAACAGTGATGCAGTTAGGGGCCGTAGAAGTTGACGCCTAACACTTCCCTCGGGCCTAAAACCTAAGACACAACGCTATTGCGAACGAGATTTCTTCCAGGTCAGCGGCGGCAACTCTAAATTGGCTACACGTTTCAGGTAGGACCTCGCGTGCTCTGCTGCTCGATCCTTGCCCTGCTCGATATCGTCCACAGGCTCTGAGGGAGCGATCCATGCCTTGGCGTTAACGTTGTAAACGGATGCCTGAACTCCTTGGGCATTGTCTTCTGAGAATAGTCGCAAGTGCTCACCATCGACCTTAACTTCGGCCCAGACGCCCTCAGTCAGCATAGGAATAGAAGAATCAGACCTAGTTCATTCCGACAACGCGGACCCCTATGATTTTGTCCGCTGGGTAAGGTGCCTCCTTGCAGCATCGGTGGCACCGGATGATAGAAATCCGTGGATCATCTGCAAGTCGGGTTTCTGGAACAGGAGTAAGCAGCCCACAAAATAGGCACACAACTGTGCGGCGGTTTTTTGGGCCTGCTGTCTGATTCACTGGTCGTTCCTCCATACAACAGACCGCGAGAGATATCTTCCCGCTCCGCCAGTGTGAGTGTTCGCCCCGAGCGTCGACGGGCTGTCGGCGCAATCCCACCACGACGCGCCAACAAAAAGTGAATGACCACGTGGTCCTTGCCCAGGGCCCGCCCAATCTCATGCAACGACTGTCCGGCCTTCCAACGACTCCACAGCTCGGTTTTCTGCATCGCGGAAAGCTTCCCTCGTCTCGCTTGGGTCATAAACACCACCTTTTAAGTGAAGATTTGTATCAGATGGTGTTGCATCGACCGGTTGAGCTGGCACCGTTTGTCGGGAGATGGAAGATTGCAAGGGCCAGACGTAATATTAGGTGCGCTGAGTTATCCTAGTACGCAGAGGTAGTTCCTCGTTGATTACTCGCTACCTTGTGGCGTTCTTGCTTTAACGTTCATAGCCATGTGTGCATACCCTCAGACCGGTTTTTTCGGCCCGGTAACTTCCACCCCGAAAGCGGGTGATCTCGCGCCTGAGATTTCCATTGAAAAGATATTGAGTGCTCCAGGGCAGACTACTACTTGGAATCCATCAAACCTATTCGGGCAGATGACTGTCTTAACGTTTTTTCCGAATATCTCTTTGAACTTGCGAGCCGTGATGAGTTGGAATGCGCTGATCGACCAGTTCGCTGGAAAGCCCGTCCAATTCGTTTGTATCACTCAAGAAAAGAATCGTCTTTGCTGCCCTTTTTAGCAGAGCACCCGTTGAAAGGTTTTCTGCTGCTCGATTCGGGTGGCGCTGTTGGCCTGTGGTTCGCCATAATTCTGTGCGCCTGCGATTTCAACAGGATACAGCGTTGCCGTCCACAGGCGAAATGCGATAGCACCCTCGGATGGTCGACGCCATTCGGTTATTCGTAGGCGCAATCCTGCGTCTCCTCCGCACTCGTCGCAGACTACTGCTTGAGAACCTGGCTCTTCGCCAGCAGCTCGCGGTGCTGAAGCGAAAGCATCCCCGACCAAGGCTGGCAGTCCTCGATCAGTTCTTCTGGGTCGTGGCGCGAAGGTTCTGGTCCGAATGGAAACAGGCTCTCATCATTGTGGGCCCGGAGACGGTTGTCCGTTGGCACCGATCTGGATTCGCCCCTCTATTGGCGGGCAATTTCCAGAGGCCGCCGGATAGTGGGCCGGAGAAGGACTTCCAAGGAAGTCCGCGATCTGATCTTTCGGATGGTCGCAGAGAACCCCACCTGGGGCGCCCCACGTATTCACGGCGAACTTCTCATGCTCGGTTTCGATATCTCGGAACGAACGATTTCCCGCTGGATGAAACGAGCTCCGAGAGACCCGGAGCCAGCAAAACGCTGGCTTGCCTTTCTTCGAAATCACCGGGAAGCCATCGCGGCGATGGACTTCTTTACCGTTCCGACCATCACCTTCGGTGTGCTCTATTGCTTCTTCATCATCGGCCACGGTCGGAGGCGTATCGTGAATTTCAACGTTACGTCCCATCCGACCGCCGGTTGGATCCTTCAACAGTTGCGCGAGGCCTTCCCGTATCAATCGGCTCCTCGGTTCCTCATCTTTGATCGGGACGCCAAATATGGTTTGGAGGTCCCGATCGCGGTACGCTCGATGGCCATCCGGCCGATTCGCACTTCGTTCCAAAGTCCCTGGCAGAACGGCGTTGCGGAACGGTGGATTGAGAGTTGCCGACGCGATCTGCTGGACCACGTCATTCCGTTCGATGAACACCACCTGAAGCGGCTGTTATCCGACTATGTCCGCTATTACAAGTGCGTTTCATACTACCCCACCTCGCTATGTGGTTGAAAAACCGAGTGCACTTTGTTCAGAAGTTGGTATTGCAGGGTTTCGATTGCTGCCTCGAACGCGTGCGCGGAACTGGGCGGCAGCCTCTGTTTCTATCGCGCGTCGATTAAAAATCCAGGGGCCGTCGTCCAAGGGATGCTCCGCTTCGATCTCACCTCGTTCGACCGCCAG
>QHYQ01000541.1 GCA_003224175.1 Acidobacteriota bacterium | reverse complement strand
GAATCCAGCGTTTCGGCGTATTGCTTGAAGCTTGCGTTCATGCTGACTCCGCGAACATGGGCATTTGCAGCTCACCGATCGCGCGCCTGGCGGTAAGGCCGGCAGTCAGTTCCTGCTTGGCATCGCGGAATTGCTTGATTACTCTGCGCGCCATCTGCTCCTCGCTATAGCCTTCACTGACCTTGCCGTTCAGGGCCGATTCGCCGGTGACGCCGTCTTTGGTGATCCGTACCACGGTCACAAGCCGCATGCGCACCATTTTAGGGTATACAACGGTGAAAATATCGCATAAGTGTATGAAGAGCTAGTGAGTTAGCGGAGAAGTGTGTAGAAGTGTGGCAGAACAGGAACAATCAGAACAGTTTCAGAAAACAGCGGCCGAGATTCGATTCCTAATTGCTACTCTTGTAGTGCATATAAATAAGGACCAGCGGGCTCCGGGCATGGCTCTTCGCGCGTGATGCCGCAGGCGTCAGCGAGCTCTTTTTTGCGCTTTTCCACGATTTCCCGGATGTGGACATTGGACAGCCGCGAACTAGAATCCGAATTTGCGATGCCTATGCCGCCGGGGGACCTGAACCGGCTGATTCTTCTTGGCCTCGTCGGCGTAGAACTTGTCGAGTGCCAGGTGGCGCATGGTGGGGTCGGTAACGTTCTTGGTTATTTCGGCTGCGCGCACTTCGGCGGGAACCGCTCTGGGGCTGCCGAACATGGCGTAGAGTCCATAGCCGCTTGATTGCAGCGCGTCATCGCCCAGGAACTCGGCGATCTCTTCGCGGTTCTTTTCATCGCGGGGCGCTTTGGGAATCGTGCGGATGAGGTTCTCGCAGGAAGCGGCGATCTGGAGCTGCGCGACCTTGACTGGTTCTGTGTCTCCGGTCAGATCGTTGTAAACCTTTCCTGTAATAATGCGGCCTTTCAGGTAGTCGTAGAGAAGTTGCTCCCGGCCGATCTTGTCCTTGGTGGAGGGCGACGGCGCGACAAGTCCGGCTTTCTGCAAAACAGCTCCGATCCGCAATCCGATGGGGTTCACATCTTGTTTTTGTGCGAAAGCGTCGTGGGAGAAGGCGAACAATTCGTAGTTCTCTAGCTTTCCGTCCACACCGCGGCTCTTGGCGATGATCGCGTCAGCCAGCATTTCGGGCGTGTGCCGGTTGCAAACCAGTTCGTCATAGATGCGCACAATACCGAGGTCATCCATGCAGAACCAGTGGATTACGCTGTTGTGATCGAAGCCCCAATCTCCTCCCAACCACCTTCTCCAGTAAGGCTTCGGTTCGACTGAATCGTCCGCATACACGTTGTACGCTTCGTCCCAGGCGCCATCGAAATACCCGCCCGCCACGCCCCAAATGCCCATCTTGAGCGCTTGGCTGACGGCCGCCTGGTAGCTGTCGAGATTCGCAATATACTGCGGATCGTTCGCATAGACCGGATTGTCCAGATAGGTTGCTGGGAAGTAGCCGTAATGCTCTGCCTTATATTGAGCTTTCTGATTCGCGTCCATCTCCGCACAAGGACGCTTGGTGACGAACACATCCTCAACCCACGGCGCACCGATGCCGATCGGGTTTGTCGCTCCGTCCTTCGTGGGATGGCTCGACACGGGGCAGCGATTCCACGCAGAGATGTTTTGCCATTGGGGGAAGGTAAACTCGGTCAGTTCGTCGTAAGCAATCTTGTACCACTGTCCTTGCCAGCCCCACACGTCATGCTCGTGCTGCATGGCTCCGAACTGCGTGGTCGAACCGTTGCGCCAAGTGAAAATGTGCTGCGATTCGTTGAAGTCGCGGTAAAGCTCCTTGGGTATCTTCTCCCGAAACCTGGTGATGACGGTCGAGGCCAGCTTGGGATAAGTACGCCTGAGAATAAGCGTGTGTACTTGAGGCCCAACGTCTGGACTGAACCGATTGCAGTACAACATATGGTCTTCGATAAGCGCCAACGTCTTGCCGGGACCGGCCGCTCCGCCCAGCAACCGATGTGGCTTTGGCGATTCGTGAAAAGCCTTCTGATGGGGATACGCTTCGTAGCGATAGATGAACTGCTCAACCGAATCGTTGACAACGATGCTCATGCGTCTGGTAGCTGCAGGTTGGTCGAGAAAACGATCTTCACTGGCCCATTGTCCTTGCTGGTGATTTCCGTTCGCTGTGTGGCCTTGCCGTCCCGCTTGTCGTAGAGGTACTTCCGGGTATCGAGCCGCACTCGCAAATCCTGCGCTTCCCAGAGAACCCGCCAGCCAGCCACTTCGCAGGATTCATTCTTTTCTGGCGGCTCGTTCAGCGCCTCAATCAGCCTGGCCGCAGCCTCTCGATCCGCGCTCGTTCGGCCGTCCAGCGCCGGTTTCGGCTTGGGCTTGGGACCGCTGTTTGGTCTGGATCCGCCTCTGGCCATGTTTGAATAAGCCTCGATCTATTCAAAAGTTCAAACGTTCAAAGCCCGCTTTACGGCCTGCGCTGCTTCGTCATCGGTGACCTGGAAATACTGCCCAGTGCTCGATAAACTCTTGTGACCTAGCCACTGCTTCACATTCTCGATACCGGCTAACTCTATGGTGCTCATGGCAATAGAGTGTTTCAAAACGGTTCCGCGCGCTGCCTTCACGGCGGTCTGCAAATTCTCACGAGTTGGGGCGGTTGGCTTCTCAGTGGGCGCTGGCGCTTCCACTCGCGCCGCTGGCATCTCCGGTGCCGCGATGCGCGCTCGA
>QHYQ01000314.1 GCA_003224175.1 Acidobacteriota bacterium | reverse complement strand
TCGCCATGGCGGGCTTGTGCGGGGGCATCCTCGAAAATAAATAAGTGCAAGAAGCGCGTGGGATCATCCTTTTGCTGCCAGGCAAGATACATGCGGGTACCGGGTTCATTGGCTTGAACGTATTGGACGAATTCCTGAATCGCCTGCTTGACCTTGTCTACTGCTGACGGCTTCACTTGATAGCCACCGGTTTGATAGATGGGCATGACACATCTCCTTTCGAACGCCGGATTGGGCCGAATGATATCCCAGGTCGCCAGTAAACGATATTTTCCGTTAGACGGGAGAGAGACAGGCCGACGCATCCTGCGCTTAAGCGGCGTGAGGGGAGTACAATCTGCGGCTGACGCAACACAACAGGAGGGGAGATGCTCACCAAGGCAGAGATACTAAATTTTGGGCGACGTTTGGGGCGACCACTCGGACGGAGCTATGGCCTCGTGTCGCTGGTGTGCGCGATGGTCGCCGCCATCTTCGTATTGGGTTTTGTCTTCGGCACGGTATTCACGCGACCGGCCAAGGCCGATGGCAACCCGGCCAATCTCAATCCCGCGGCGATCGCCTATCAGTTGCCCAGCCAGCTCAAGTGGGTCACGCAACCGAACGGGGCGATCAATGCCGTGCTGCGCGGCGATCCGTCGAAGCCCGGCCCGTATATGGTCTTGACGAAATGGACGGCGCATCACATGAGCCGTCCGCATTTTCATCCCAACGATCGCTTTGTCATGGTGCTTTCGGGAACGTGGTGGGTGGGCACGGGCAACAAATACGATCCTGATAGCACCGTGCCGCTGCCTCCGGGCACCTTCGCCACGAGATGGGTCTTCAAGGACCTGGGACCGGATCGTAGGCGGCGATGGAGCCGAAATAGGCGATGTAGATGCGATGCGTTGCCGGGTCCACGGCGACGGAGTGGCCGCCAAAATGAGTGGGCGCCTGCTCGAGGACGCGATAGGAATCGGCTGAATCCTGCTGGATGACGGTCAGGGTGCCGAAGCCATTGGAGGCGTAGACGCGGCGCAGAACCGGATCGTACTCCGCGCCATCCACGCCCGATCCGATGGGAAGAGTTGCGACGACCTGTCCCGTATCCGCGTTTAGCACGACCAGCTTTTTGTTGTCGCAGGTAGAGAAGAGGCGGCGATTGGCGGCGTCGAAGGCCAGTCCCGAAGGGCCTGTGCCATCGCCGAGCTTGTAGCGTTGGGTGACGGTTTGCTTTTGCGGATCGATGACCACGAGTTCGCTGATGTCCTGGAGGTTCTGGTAAATCAAGCCGCTCTGCGGATCGGCTTGCGCATATTCGGCGACTCCGCCGAGCGGCACCGTGCCAACCACACTCATCGCGACGGGATCGATCAGCGTGCCGGTTTTGCCGTCGTGATCGGCGGCGTAAATTAAGCGTACTTTGTCGTCGTAGATGATGGCGTCGGGATCGGCGCCGCCGGGAACTTTTTTCACCAACTGATTGTTGCTGAGATCGAAGACGCCGACGGTGTCGTCGCCGCTGGCCGTAGCAAAGCCGTTCGCTCCGGCGACAGCGATGCCGTGGGTGCGCGGCAAATCGCCGATTTCGGCGACCACCTGGTTCGTTGCGGTGTCAATCACGGCGACGAGACCCTGGCTGGTGTAGCCAGCGTAGAGTTTCGTGCCGTTCACGAACATATAGTCGATGAACTTGAGTGGAAATCGAGATGGCGCGGGCGGGGTAATTATGCCGACGGCCTTAATCGTCTTCGGCGCCGGGCGCGTGGAGAGATAAACATAAAAGCCGATAACGCCTAGAATGATAAGACCGACGAGCACTCCCAGGCCCTTAAGCAGGAACCGGATCACTCTCATGCTTCGCCCCTTTTCCGCCGAACGGAAATCTCTCGCTGGAAGCAGTAACGGCACCGGCGGGAGGAAGGTTAACACCATACGGTTCAGGGAACGAGCAAAAGGCGGCCGCTGATCTGCCGCTGTTCAAAGGCTTGGTGCGCCTTTGCTGCCTCGGCCAGGGGATAAGTGCAAGCGATGCGCACGGAAACCCGTCCTTGTTGAATCCAGTTGACGAATTGCCGCAGGTAGCAGGGATATTCGGCGATCCAGGGAAGGGCGTTGGCGCGCGTGAGAAAGAGCGAGCCCTTCTCCTGCAGACGCATGATATCGAAGGGCGGCACGTAGCCGCTTGATTGGCCGTAGATCACCAGATAGCCCGCAGGAGCGAGGCTATCGAGATTGGCCTCGAAGGTGTCTTTGCCAACACCGTCGTAGACGACGTTTACGCCGCGATTGTCGGTGATGCGGCGGGCTTCTTTGGCGATATCCGAGCGCGAGGAGACGATGACTTCGTCGGCGCCGGCATCGCGGACGAATTTGGCTTTTTCGTCTTTCGAGGTGACGCCAATGACGCGCCCGCCGCGAATTGTGGCCATCTGGCAGAGCAAAAGGCCTATACCTCCGGCAGCGGCCTGGACGAGGCACCAGTCACCGGGCTTGACGGGATAGGCGTGATGCGTGAAGGCGTAGGCGATGAATCCCTGGTTCATTCCGGCCGCGGCAATCTCGAAATTCACCTGGTCGGGAATGCGAATCAGGCGCGCCGCCGGAAGCACGGTATGCGTAGCGTAGGAATTTCCCCAGAAGCTGACGCGATCGCCGACGTGGAGATTCGCGACTCCCGGGCCCAGCGCCTCCACGACGCCGACTCCCTGGCTGCCCAGAAATGCAGGGAATTCGCCGCCGTTGGCCTGGACTCCGGGCGGTGCTTGCGGTCGTCGCGTGCTCGACTGGCGGTTGTAGAAAGCCTGGCCGACGAGCTCGCCGCGGCGCTTTTGCACGTCGAGGAAATTGACGCTGGCGGCATGGATGCGCACCAGCGCTTCGCCGGGGCCGGGGACCGGTGTGGGCAGCTCCTCCAGGCGCATAACGTCGGGGCCGCCGTAGGCATGAATGCGAATCGCTTTCATGACATTAGCTCCGATTTCGCCATTGGAAGGAAAGATCTGCGGGGCGGCTCGAACGGAAGATGAGGATCGCCAGCAGCACCATGACGGGCAGAATCATATCGGCCTCCTTAACGGGCTGCGTACTTAACAGCGTTAAGGATGTGCTTAACGCTGTTAGGTTGTCAAGCAAAATGTTAAGCTCGGCCTATGCCGCAGGCGAATCTGGACCGTCAGACCGTGGTGCGCGCTGCCCTGCGCCTCCTGGACCGCGCAGGGCTCGATGGATTGACCGTGCGGAAACTCGCCGGCGAGCTTGGCGTGCAGGCGCCCGCGCTTTACTGGCATTTCAAGAATAAGGAAGAGCTGCTCGATGAAATGGCTACTACCGTATTCCTCGATGCGGTTCGCGACTCTGGGTGGCCCCGCCCCGACGCAAGCTGGCCGGAATGGGCAGCGCAATTCGGCAAGCGGCTGCGCGCGATGCTGCTGCGGTACCGCGATGGGGCGAGGATGTTCAGCGGACGCTATCTGACCGACAGCTCGTTCTATGGATCCATGGAAGTGGCCCTGCGCAAACTGAGCGATGCGGGTTTCTCACTGCGCGACGCGACGCAGGGCCTTAATACGATCTATTGCTACGCCATCGGCTTCGCCATCGAAGAGCAAGCCGTCTATCCGCGGCCGGGAAAACGGCGCAAACGCTACGAGCTAGCCCAGCGGGCCAAGCGCGTCGACCGTAAAAGATTTCCGCTGGCCGCAGCAGCGGGGGAGTACACGTTTCTGGATTTCGACAAGCACTTCGAGCAAGGTTTGCGGCTGATTGTGAAAGGCCTGCAGCACTCTGAATGAGCGCGCAGAGCGGCGGAACAGGAAAAGGATGCGTCAATCCGGCGGGCGCGTGCATCCAATGGGACTTGAGCAACAAACTCTGGGACACATTCCCGGGCAATTTCCGCGAATTTTGGGCCACGAACCTGTGGGCGAGATCGTCGCCGTGGCCCCCGACGTCACCACGCGAAAAGTAGGCGATCGCGTGGGCACCGCATGGGTTCAAGAAACCTGCGGACGCTGCGAATGGTGCCAGCGAGGCAAGAGGATGTTCTGCCCCTATCAGAAAAGCACGGGAATCCAACTACAAGGCGGTCACGCCGAGTACATGCCGATGTATGCGGATGCCACTTACCTGATCCCCGACAAAGTCTCCTACGAGCAGGCGGCTCCGATCTTCTGCGCGGGATACACAGTGTATAGCGGGCTGCGCGCCGCCGAGCCGAAGCCGCACGAACGCGTGGCCGTGCTGGGCATCGGCGGGCTCGGTCATCTCGCTGTGCAATACGCGAAAGCTGCCGGATTCGCGACGATCGCGATTTCGCATTCGCCCGATAAAGACAAGATGATCCGCGAACTTGGCGCGGATGAAATCGTCCGCGACGGCAAGAGCCTGGCCGCAGCGGGCGGCGCGGACATCATCCTCAGCACGACCAATTCGACCAAAGCGATGGTGGACAGTATCCAGGCACTGCGCCCCGAAGGGCGCCTAGTGACCATGGGCGTGGACGCCGAACCACTCACCGTGTCGCTGGTGGATCTGCTCATGAAGCGCATGCGCATCATTGGAAGCTCGCAGAATGGCCCGGAATATCTCTACGAAGCGCTCGACTTCGTGGCCAAGGGCAAAGTGAAAACAATGGTGGAAACCTACCCGCTGGCCGAAGCTCCGAAGGCGTATCAGCGCGTCGTGGACGGCAAGGCCCGCTTTCGGGCTGTGCTGACGATGTAGACGTAACGCCCACCCTTTGCGTACCTCTTTAAGGCGCAAGCTCCGCTTGCGACGTAAAGGGTGGGGTACCCGAAAAGCCTACGATGCCAGCCTAAGGAACCAATTCTTGCGCTCGCTGGGCCACTCAGTGGATAGGGAACTCCTGCAAGGCATTATTGAATCTCTGATTCCGGAAGCGGCGGAGCGGCCGGCCTGAGGGCCGCTCCGCGTGCGTCGTCAACCCAGGAAGCGGGCGGCGCCGAGGACCAGGCCGAGGGTTAGCAGCGCGACGGCAACTTCGCCGATGGCGCCGACGAGAAATGGCCGCAAGCCCTGCTTGCGCATTTCGCCGATGTTCGTGCGCAGGCCCACGCCGGCAAACGTCAACAGGAACGCCCAGCGTGAAAGGTTGGCGAGGCTGGTGATCTGGCCGGCGTCGAAAAACTTTGCCGTGGCCAGCGCGGAGATCAGCAAAAAGCCGAGCACGAATTTGGGGAATTTCCTCCACAAGAAGGCGGCCTTATTGCCGACGCCGGCCGTGCCCTGTTTGCGCGCCCAATAAATGGCGTAGCCGAGGACGACGAAGCCGATCATGGCGTTGCGTGCCGTCTTGGCCAGAACGGCGACTTTGCCCGCGGCATCGGAGTAAAGCGCGCCCGCAGCGGTAGCTTCGGCGGTGTTGTCGACGCCGAGGCCAGCCCATAGTCCATAGCTCGTATCGCCCATGCCCAGCCAATGCCCGATGAGCGGAAAGGTGAAGAGCGCGACGGCACCAAGCGCGAGCACGGCGGCGATGGCGTAGGACGTGTCTTCTTCGTCGGCGTCAATGGCGCCTTCGGCGGCGATGATGGCGGAGACGCCGCAGATCGAGGAGCCGATGGCCAGCAGGGAAGTAAGCTTCGGAGTGAGGCCGAAGGCGCGGCCGAGCGCGGTCATGAAGAGCAGCGAGATGCTGATTTCGATGACCACGAGAACCAGGCTCACGGCGCCGAGCTTGAGGACGTCGCCGAGGATGAAGCGCGACCCGAGCAGGACGATGCCCGCCTTGAGCCAGAATTCATAGGTGGCAAGGCCCGGACGGAAAGCGGCGGGAATGCCCACGGTATTCGAGATCACCAGGCCGATGAGAATGGCCCAGAGCACGTATTCGATATTCGGCAGAGTGAGGTGGTGCGCTTTGCCGTAACGCGCAATCCACTGCTCTACGAATTTTCCGGCGTAGCCCACCGCGATCAGGAGGAAGAGGCCCGGGATGAGCCGGGCCACGCGCTTGAAGAGATTGTCGGAATAGGGCGCCGGTATTGCTACGGATGTGGCCATGTCGTCTCTCCTTTAAGCAGGCGCACAGGCGAAGGTGCCTGTGCCACTCGAATCACCAGGGGATGCGCTTGATCCAGCCGGCCCAAACCAGGGCCGTCAGCACCAGCGCGAGCGTCACGGCCCAGGCATCCATCGAGATGCGCCAGCCGGAGCCCTTTTTGGCTTTATGCGCGAGAGTGCGCGCCTCATCGGAAACGACTTCGTGCTGAGGTCTATGTGCCATATTTTGCCCTTCCCCTTCCAAAAACATAAAAAACCCGCCCGCCGGTTTTGGGGCCAGCGAGCGGGCGTTTCTTTCGATTGCGATTGCTTAGTGGGCTACTTAGAAACGCACCCGCATGCCGGGACGCTGCCACGACAACAGGCGCAACAGCAACCGGCGTAACAACAAGCGCAGGTGCGATAGATCATGCGGGTTATGCTAGCCAAGATAGCGTCGTCGGTCAAGAGGCCGCGGTGCGGAGGATCAAATCGTCCTGGGGCTTGGCTCAGCCAGCATCGTGCCACCCAAGGTGGCGCGATGAACGGCTAAGCGGCGTCGAGGCGCTTCAATTCTGCTTCACGCCGCTTCAATATGCGAATATCTTCCAGCAGCCATTCGAGACGATTGTGGTCGAGCGACTCAACAATCTCGTCATCGAGTAGAGAAATCGAATTGGGAACAGGAAATGTGTTTTCCGCCCAGCCGAGCGACCATTTCCAGGGCTCTTGCTGAAGGCGCATGCCCAGTTCCACGAGGCAATCTCCGATGCGCTCGGCCTCGGCAAGTTTGCGGGCAAGTTCACTCTGCACCTGCTCCAACTGCTGGGAGAGTCGGACGGTCATTAAAAGCTCCGCGTGATGATGGCAGCAATCATTGGTGGACTGCCACCCAAAATCAAGTCGAATTGAAGGCTCATTGGACGCGAGGCAGTGGTAAAAACGTCAATCCTGTGGAAAATGTAGGAAAAACTTTGCGTACATGATATGCAGCAGATTTCCAGGCTGCTATGCGCCGATAGGCTGGTTTTGGCGCCCGCAGGTTCCCCAAGCGAAAAGGATTGACAATAATGAGAGAAATCGTTAGTTTGCTCCCCTAATCCGGGGGGGGGTGTGCCGGGCCGGGACATAAGGGTTTACCCCTATTTCCACCAGGGTTTGGAAGAGTGAGGTAAGCATGGTTGCCCAGCGAAAGAGCATCGGTCGGAGGATGTCTGCCAAAGATCGCGAGTTCGAGGAGCTTCTGCGTCGTGCCGCCGTTAGCGCCAAAAGTCAAACGGCGGGAAACCTGCGCGCTGTGCGCAAGAAGCGTGTGAGGGCCGCGTAGCTAGCCGTTCGTAACTGCGCTCGAGAAGCAATCCCGCCAGAGCGCCGACCTGAAAATCCCCGCACGTTCGGCGAAGTGGGAACCTACGTGGTTATATGTGTGCCCCGTGGAAGGATCTAGGTGTGTCCCTCCGGGTTCCGCATACACTCATGTCGAATGTGATCGAAGTTGGGCGCCCCGTGGATAGATGGCGCAAGCACCGCGTTTTCAGTCGGCCCTGAACGCGCTGCAAAGGTGGTGAGTCTTTTTCTTGGCTAGGGTCTTCCTCGAAGGGTGGCGCCCGCGCGGCGGCGGCAATAACTAATCGGGCATGTACCGGCCCGAGTACTATGGCCTTACAAACCACCCGTGCCAGAATAAGGATCGCGTAGGCGGAGTAACCCGCGGGGCATACGGGCATGGGCACGGCGCGTGCCTTTTCATCTGAACGCTTCGCCAGAGGCAATGGACGAACAGAGTTCGGTTGTAGAGTTCAGCGCTAATCCCGCGAAAGATATTCAGCTCACCATGCGCCGCATGGACCGGCGCGAATGGTGGCTGTGGTCGTACGCGATCATGGTCACCTTGCTGCTGCTGACAGCCGTGGCCTCGTTTGCCTTTCCTGCATTGCTCTCGGGAGTGGACAGCGACTATTCCTTCTTTCTGAACCAGGCAGTGCGCGGGCTTGTGGGCATGGTGCTGATCTTCAATGTTTATGTGATCTATCAGCAATTGGAGATCAGCCGCATTCGGCGGCAGCTTACCGACCAGGTGTTTGCGGTGGACAAAGTGGAGACGCTGGCGCAGGAGGTCTACAAGATGGCGCTTCTCGATCCGCTGACAGGCCTTTTTAATCGCCGCTATATCGAACAGCGCCTGGAGGACGAGATCAAGCGCTCGGAGCGGCATGGCCGGCCCCTTTCCGTGATCTTATTCGACCTGGATGAATTCAAGCAGGTGAACGACACTTATGGCCACGGCGCCGGGGACGCTATGCTGAAGGCCTTTGCAGACAGGTTGAGCAAAGCCACGCGAGGCTCAGATGCCTCGGCGCGCTACGGCGGGGACGAGTTCCTGGTAGTGCTGCCGGAATGCAAACCGGAAAACGTGCAGCACGTGCTCAAGCGGCTGGAAGGAATTCGCGTCGAAATCGAAGGACGCGCCCTGCATCTCGCTCTCTCCGCCGGCTGGGCCGAACTGCGCTCCGGCGAATCGGCCAAGGATTTATTGGCTCGCGCCGACACCGCACTCTACGCCAACAAGCGCACGAAGTCTGTAGCGCAGTCCCAACCTGTAGCCAGCTAACCCGCAAAGGATCCAGCTAACTTTTCTTCGAGGTTGTCGCGTAGAAAGCGGCCCATTGCTGTTCGAGTTTGGAGCTGCCGCATTTGGGGCACTTAATCTTTCCTTTGTCGTGCTGGCCTTTATCGTGTTCGGCAACGGTCAGGACCAGGGAAAACTTGTTTTGGCAAGCCTGGCAGAGATATTCGTAGTAGGGCATAGTCACCTCCCACCGTTTGTCTTTCGATGATCTTAGTCGCGCTGGCGCGGCACAAGCAATTGGCGTGTGAAGAATTGTGGATTTTGTGGCGGGAATGCGGGCGCTGCTGGTACGGACGAAGGCCCGTGCAGGTCCGTTCGTCCCCGAAGGCGTCCAAGCTTAGGCGATTCAACAGGAAAGCCATGGGGGTCGCTCCTTATTCATTTACTACGTTCGGCGTATGGCCCCTTTTGTGGACCGGAGCTATGGTGAACGTGGAAATGCGTTTTGCTCATCGTTTTGACCATCAGGGGGTCAACGATCAACCAACTGCCTGCGGCCGGATGGGACGGCGCTCTTTGGCAGCAAATTCCTTTAGCGGGGAATTTGCTGCCAGGGCTCCGGGCACCATCCGGCCACAATCGAGGCTGCAAGGTTTCAAAGGATAGTCAGTAATGATGAGCGAACAATCGAAGCCGGCAGGGCGGGCCGCCTGCTGAACGGAACGAAGCGAAGCAGAACCCGGCGGTGAAGAAAGCGCCGAGCCGGCTGGAGGAGAGAAGATGCTTTACTACGCGCTAGTCTTTTTCATTATCGCGGTGATCGCCGGGTTGCTGGGATTTGGCGTGATTGCTTCGGCGGCTGCGGGCATCGCGAAGATCTTGTTCTTCGTTTTCCTGGTGCTCTTCGTCGTGACCCTGATTGGCCACGCCTCGCGTGGCAGGACAGTCTAGGGGGCACGCGAAGGAGTTCCGGACCTACCCTTTACCCCCTAGCTCACCCATCATTCCGAAGGCCGGCGGGCATTGCCGGCCTTCGGAACTCGCCCTTTTTAACGCCGCAATTCGAAGGGGCGTGACGTAGTCCATCCAAAGCGACGAAAGGCTCGCGCAAGGCCGAAGATCAAGCAGAGGTTCCCCAGGTTCAGCAGGCCGAGCAGCGCATAGGCCACAACGCGATGCGTGGGATGTTGACGGTAGTCGGACTCGAACTCCCAAGCGAGATTCGAGTGCGGATCACATTTCGGACCCGGAAGAGCGCGGTCGGCGAGTTGGCTTATCGGATGAGGCCGGTCGTACGGCAACAATGCTTCGAGGAGCGAAAGCTGGAGCACGCCAAGTCCACACAGCAGAACGAGGAGCGCGGCTTTCTTCAATTCTTCGGGCTTGCGGATTGGGGCTGAGTGAGTTGCGGGTGAGCACCAGGCGCGCCAGCAGCGGGCGGCTGCTCGGGTTCGGGCTGACCGGCGCGGACGCGCTTGACGACTTCGTTGGCGGCCGGTTTGCTGACCGGGCAGGAGGAGTCATTGATGCGGCACTCCGCCAGCGTCAGATTGCAGCCGCAGGTGCAAGTTTCGGCATTCAGCCGGTGCAGCGCATCTTTTTTCTGGTCCGCGGTGAGCCCGGAGAGATCCACGTCGGGAAGCTCGGTGGCATTCGCGGCATTCTTGAGGAAGATCTGGCCGGTGTCGTTGAAGGTTTCGATACGCGCATCCACGGGAAGCCCCGCGAGCACGCGGACTTCGCGTTCGTAAACCTCGTATTCGTAGAGGCCGGTGTGCTTGGTCATCACGCGGCCTTGCGGATCGATGACGAACGAAGTGGGCAGCGCAGGGACGCCGCCGTAATTATCGATGAGTTCCCTCGTGGCCATCACGATGGGGTAATTCATCCTGTACATCTTCACGAACTGCTGCACCTTCTGGGGCCCGTCCTCATCTTCGGAGGCGCCGATCACCTGCAGTTTGTCCCTGTACATGGCCTGGAGTTTCACGAGTTGGGGAATCTCTTCGCGGCACGGAGGACACCAGGTAGCCCAGAAATTCAGGATCACAACTTTGCCCTTCCAGTCAGCCGTGGAGACGAGCCCGCCGTTGACGTCGCGCAGTAAAAATGGCGGCGCCATTTCGGGATTCTTGGCGAAGCGGATGACCTTGGCGTTGTCCGCGGAAGCGCCGCCTGCCTGGGGTGCCAAGCGCGCGCGGCGCAGGGCATAGATGGAGGTGCCGAGTCCCAGGACAGCGGTGCCGACCAGAGCAATAGCCAGAATGAGCTCAGTTCTGCGTCTATTCATATAGGCGGTACTCGTGATCGTTACGAGACTCCATTATCGGTTGTCTGGGAGCGCAGCACAAGCGTGCATGTTATGCGATGCGCAAAGGCGGCAGGAGAACCAAGGGCCAAATGGCCGGCTCTCGGATGAGTTTTTTAGCGTCGGCGGCCGAGACGCGATTTACAGGGGCTAGCGAATCAGTCGGGCAACGGGAAGTCGATGGGAATAATCGTTTCGGATTCGACCCGTTCGCCACCGATCGTGGCCGGTGCGTAGCGCCAGAGCGCGATGGCGTCCATGGCGATTTGCGCAAGGATGGGATCGCCGCTGACGCGGGCAAGTCTGCGGGGCACACCGTCCTTTCCTATGAGGGCGCGGATTCGCACGGTCCCTTGCAGGTGTTGAGCGCGCGCCTCCAGGGAATAACGCGGTGTGACGCGTTCGACGATTGCCGCCGGTTCATAGCCGGGAAGGGAAGAGTGCGGCACGGCTCGCGCGGGTAATTCCGACTCGCCACGGAAGAGATGCTGCGCCGAATTCGGATCGAATGCGCCCGGGCCGAGATCAGCCGTAGCGGGGAGCGGCCAAATGTGGGAGGCATCGAAACTGCCGGAGTGAGGTTCGGTCGCGACCGCATTGCCGGGGGACGGGGCGGCGCCGGAATCTGCCGCGAAACCGGCGCTGGCCAGAGTGTCGCCCACACCGGGACGGATCGTCCGCACGGCCACCAGGCCGGCGAAGAAGAGCACGCAACCCAGTACAAACCCGACGACCAGGCGCGACGGCGCGGAACGTGTGCGCCATGCAGGGCGCGGAGCGGCGACCGCAGCGGGCAGGGAGGGCCGTACTTTGCGTCGAGCGGCGCTCCGCGGGTGCTCGGAGGCGGTTTCTTGGGAGAGGAAATTCTCCAGCTTCGCTTCCGCCAATCGCAATTCGTAAGCGCGCAGCAGGGCCAGGCGAAGCTGGGGCATGTTCACGGGAGCGGTCAACTTCTCATACGCGCCGCGCTGTATCACTTGGCGGCCAAAGTCGGCCCCATCGGCGTCGCACACGCACGACGATGGGCGGGTGCGAGACGCTTTTGCGGATCGCGTCGATGAAGGCGAGCCCTTCCTGTGGACCCTTCATGCCAACACTCGCCGACCCGGCGCGTGTTGGGGACCCCGGGTCGCCTTGCACGCCGGCGGCCCGCAAGTCCACGAACAGCACATCGCAATACTGCTGGAAATCGGGATGATCGCTCTTGAAGTCATAACCGCCGCGCGTCGAAAATCCGATGAAGAGATGCTTGTGCACCTCCTCGATGAGCGCCGGATCGCGGCTCACCAGGCAAACGCGTATGCGAGTTTCATCAGCGGGTATGTCTTGGGACTTTCTTCCTGCGGAACCAGCTTGGCATAACGTATACACCCCAACTTCGTCTGAAAATTTGCACGTCGGCTCGTGCGGGGAAAACTGGAACCCATAGAATCCGATGCACGGGCGCACGATTTGGTGCTGTTGCTGCAGGATTTACATTAGTTCGCCTGAGGCGTGGCGATTGGCGTTTCCGCACGGGGACATCGGAGGACGAAAAGAGAGATCCCTCGCTCGTGTTACTCGCTCGGGATGGCCATCCTGACCGGATGGTCAGTTCGCCCAGTTCGCCTGAGGCGATTGCGTTCATGGCGCTATGCGGATATGCTCGGCGCGTTCGATTCCATGGCTCGAAAGAGACTGAAGACGAAGGCAAAAACGAGCCGGGCGCGCAAGCGCGGCCCGGCTGAGGCGAGACTCGCCGCGATCTGCGTGCGCCAATGGCGCTCGCGACTCCAGGAGCGCTTTTTGCCGCGCATCATCGAGTGCCTGGGGCACCTCTCGGAGGAGGAGATCTGGTGGCGTCCGAACGAGGCTTCCAACAGCATCGGCAATCTCGTATTGCATCTTTGCGGCAACATGCGCCAGTGGATTATCTCCGGGCTGGGCGGCGCGGTGGACATTCGCGAGCGGGACAAAGAATTTTCCGAGCGCGGGCCGATCGCGCGAGGCGAGTTGCGCGAAGAGTTGCAGCAGACGGTAAGGCAAGCTTGCGCCGTGCTGGAGCGCATAAAGGCAGGTGATCTCGCGCGGCGTTATCGCATTCAGGAGTTTGACGTCACGGGATACGAAGCTGCGGCGCAGGTGATCGAGCACGTGGCTTATCACGCCGGGCAAATCATTTACGTCACGAAACTAAAGCGCGCGCGTGACCTCGGCTTCACGCGCCTTCCTTCGGCCTCTTCCGAGGCAAGCGAACGGAGACTTCTCGTTTGACAGGCGCGCAGAGGAGACATAACCGGCAGCACTGGCA
>QHYQ01000540.1 GCA_003224175.1 Acidobacteriota bacterium | reverse complement strand
GAGTCCGGCACTTTTCTTCAACTTGAGCCATTCCTCGCAATGAGCTAACCATTGGATTCCCGATCACGAATAGCGGAACAGCGCCTTGAAACCGAAATCCATGTGCAACTGATTGTGACAGTGGAAGAGCGTCAAGCCCGGCTGGTCGGCCATCAGGTCCACTGCTACACGGCCGAACGTAGGCACGACAACGGTGTCTTTCATAACCCCGCCGGTGGGCTTCCCGTTGATTTCCACGATCTCGAAAAGATGCCGATGGATGTGCACGGGATGCGCGTCATCGGTTCGATTGCGGAAGAAGATGCGGTATTTCGAGCCCGGGCGAAGCACAAACTCGTCTTCGTGCGGAAATTCCTTGCTGTTGACGGTCCAATGGTTGAAACCGTGAACGCCGCCGGGGACCTTCTCGAAGATCATGTCAATCGTCTCCGGCGGGGCAGGCGGTGCCGCGGGACGGCCAAAAGCGGTGTAATCCCAGGACCGATTCGTCGGACGCAAGAACTGCGGCTGCCCCTTCTGGTTCTCGTACTCGACGATGATGCCCAGTCCGGCGTTGCGATCGGCATCGGCAACCGCGCCGAGTGCCCAGACGCCGGGTCGATTCATGTCTACGAAACAATCGACACGCTCCCCCGGACCCATGAAGATGACGTCCACGGCCTGCGGATTGGGCACCGGATTGCCGTCAAGAGCCACCACTTGAAATTTGTGGCCGGTCAGGGCGATGCGCCGGTTGGAAGTGGGGCACGCGTTCAGGAAGTGAAAAAGGAGCCGCTGCCCTTGCTTCACTTGAATAGGCGGACCGCCGCCCATCAACTTGTCATTCATGGAAACGATGCGAAAGACGGCTTCGTAGCCATTCGCTCCTCTCGCCATGCGGGTCGGCTTTTCCGGCGTCGGCGCGTTGGGATCTTCATCCTCGTCGTCTTCATCTTCGTTGGCGAGGAAAGGCTCCCAATCGCGGAGAGCAAGAAAATGTTCCTGGTCGTATTTCCCGGGATCTTTTCCGGAATCGATATAAAAGAATCCATATTGCCCGGTATAGGTTCCGCGATGCAGGTCGGAGCCGGCCATGGTATGCGTGTGATACCAGCGAGAGCCCGCAGGCCCGGGCGTGAATTGATAGCGGAAGCGGCCATGCGGCGGAATCATGGGCGTGCCCTCTTCCTCCGCACCGTCTACTTCCGAAGGGATGAGCTGGCCGTGCCAATGGACCAACTCGGGCACATCGGTATCATTTATGACGTCAATGGTCAGCGGTTTGCCTTCGCGCACCCGGATCAGCGGGCCCGGCGACGTGCCGTTATAGCCGACGGTGCTGAGGGACCGGTAGGGGGCGAGTTCCACCAGGACCGGCGCGATTTTCAGGGTGAAGTCCGCGGGCGTCTGGGGCGCGCCGGAGTTCTGATTTTGCGTCTGGTTTTGCATTTGGGGCATCTGTGGCGGTTGCTGTGCAGGCAGCAATCTGCCCAGGCCCAAACCACCGGCGAGCGCTCCGCCTACCTTGATGAAATTGCGTCGGTCCATTTTTCCTCTCTTCCTCGCACCCGACCCGAGTGCCTGAACCAAGGGCCACTACCACCAACAGAGGACAATCGGCTCCGGCAAATCCGGCACCGAAAAGCGCCGATCGGGGAAACAAATTCAGAGTGCGCCGGAGAATCCCGCCACTATGCGGAGGGCTCGCAGCGCATCATCCATACGCCAGCGCCTTTTCGACGTCGAATGTCTCTTTCACCGTCTGGAAGCCGTTATTTGTCGCGAGGGCTTCTTCGCGGTATTTGCCCAAGGCAGCGAGTACCGGCGTATCCTGCGCGGAGAATAGGATAGCCCTCTCGCTCTTCGACTCGTTGAGATGCTCGTGATAGGTCCAACTCGGAATCACGAAGATATCGCCCTGCTCCCAATCGAAGCGAACGCCGCCGATGACCGTGGCTCCGCGTCCCTCGACCACGTGATAGACAGCGCTATTCACTTG
>QHYQ01000539.1 GCA_003224175.1 Acidobacteriota bacterium | reverse complement strand
GTTTCTTACATCCCTTGCAGAACCAAATACGGCGCGTCGAGATAAACGAGTGCTCCATAGCGCCGCAACGCGGGCACGCGACTTTGCTATCCGGCCACCGCAGAAGCACTGCATAATCAAAAGTCTTCTGAGGGTCGGAGAAGAAAGTGACCGCTTCCTGCAAAGTCTTTGGAAACTTAAGGTTTGTGTTCATGCGTAAAGACTACGCCAAACCGCGTTGTGTGTCAAGTATGTTGTTACCTTTGTTAGTGTTCATTCCAAACAAGATTTTGAGGAGGCGAACTAGAACAGTCGGACTTCACGTTTTGGACACCTCTGGGCTAGTCGCCCACGCACCGCAGCATTCTCGGGCGTATTCTTAAGTGAGAAGGATCGTGCTCGGGTGATGGCCGCTGGAAAATGAGGCCAAGCTTATGTCACTGAAAATCATGGTTGTGGACGATGAACCGAAAGTCAAGCAACTCATGAGATCTCTGGCTACTCCGTTAGGTCATACAGTCCTGCCGTTTGGGGATTATCAGGCAGCCGGGCAAAGGGGAGAGACGCAGCGGTTCGACGTCGCTTTTGTGGGCATGCGATGGCCGGAACTGGGCGGACTGGAGCTGGCCCGCCGAATGCGAAACTCCCAGCCCAACCGCGAGACCATTATCATAATGCTTACTGCCACGGACGATATTCCCAGCCTGCGAAAGGCTTTCGGCGAGGGTGCCGACCTAGTTCTCGCCAAGCCTGTTCCCGCAGATCGCCTGCGCCGGATGCTGGCGGCCATGGATCTGCCTGAGTGGAAAGGCAGGAGGCACGCAGCCCGGTTGCCGCTCTTTACCGAAGTCACCTGCACGTGGAACGAGTGGCAGTTTCCGTTGCGCAGCTTGAACATCAGTGAGAGCGGCATGCTGCTTCAGCCCGCGATCGCCGCAGAGGTGGGCCAGGAAGTTGCCTTGGAGTTCAAGATCGCAGACGTTCGTGCCTCCCTCAATGTGCTCGCGCGAATCATCCGTAAAGAAGGAGAGCGCGTCGGCATGGAATTCGTCGGCCTCGCACCGGAAGATCAAAATGCGATTCAGCTCTACGTCACGGGGCATCTGGAGGTCCGTACGCCCCGAGAGCCGCTAAACCTCGGAACGCGCAGACTGTTCAGTCCCTAGGGCTGAGCTGTCGAATAAATTTCTATACTCCTTTGAAAGTCGCTTTCGTTACTTCTGGCGAGCTTACCATTTTAGCTTCTGTCGTTTTCGGGAGTTCCTTTGCAATCTGCGCTCCAGCGTTGGAGTGCCAATTCCATCATGAATGGGACTTGCCGCGAAGCCTCTCGGCTGCAGGTTTATCGATTATTAAAACCAGACGATAACACAGGCCAAGCGCGGCTCATAGGAACATATAATTTAATCGACAATGCGTCGCCTACTGACATTTACCCTCCTTCTTGTTTTCGCGATGCCTCACAGCGAGAGACTCGCCGCTTTTTTACATTCTGTTGAGCACAAGACAGGAAAGAAAGTTTATGTGCTGCAGGTGCAAGACGATGCTGGCCTCTCTCATGGGGGCGTTGGGAGCCTTGGCATTTATGCGCTCATGCGGCCGGGTGCGTCTGACGAAGAAGTCGCTCACGAGGTATTGCACGGAGAGCTGAATTTGGAAGGTTTTGTGGCGACGCGTGCCGCAAATCCGTACGCTGCAACGATGCCGCTGGCTGGACTCTTGTCGGCAAATCTTCAGGACTTTGTCATTCATCCAATACTAGACCGCAGGGCGCGTTCAGTCGGCTTTCCACAAAATCATGTTGCAATCTCCCACGCGACGGAATTTAGACAACAACTCTTGTCGATTGCTGGCACTGTAAACGAGGCAGATCGGCTCATGGTGGCAGCAAATGCAATGGGTATTGCTGAAGTGCTTCAACGTGGGTATGACCCTTCGCACGATTTACAAACGCTCTCTAGTGAAAAGTTACCAAAGGCGTTGGCGTTATCTGAGAAGTTGTTGCAGCAATTCCCCCCGCTTCTAGCTATTACTCCCGAGCAAAGCTTTGCACGAGCCAAATCCATTTTGGCTTTTCTGGACCACGAGACTACAAAGCTGGCTGGTAACCCCCCTTCTCAGTTTCTAAGGATTGTGAACCCACTCATCGAGCCTCCGTTGGATGCGCAGCGGGAACGCGTGATTCGCCAAGCTTTTCTCGGTGACAAATAAAATCGGACGCCGAATTAGCTAAGCGGAAGGATATTGGCCACCGGGCGCTCCTGACCGATCCGGTGTTCCGAAACGCTCTATCACAACTTAGATCACAGCGATAGAAGTGTGCCGGAGCTCAGCTCCTGCTGATAGCTAGGTTGCAATAAGCAAGGTGATCGTCACGTGTCGCATGCGAATGTCGATTGCATTAGTCGCT
>QHYQ01000313.1 GCA_003224175.1 Acidobacteriota bacterium | reverse complement strand
CAAATCCGTTAGCGAAGCGGGTTTGAGACCAAAAACGAGGCCTTCACTTGGCAGGTGTTCGGTACTTTTTGCAACTCCCCAGATCGTTTTCATTTTCCTTTTCCTCTTCCTTCCTTGTCCCCAAACCGATTGGTGAACTCACGCGTATCCTCCGGGTCTGAGAGGGACGATACGGCGCGCGGCAACCTCCGCGGTTGCTCGGTCTTGGCCCAGCAGGTGAGTTGGTCCGAGTGTTCGGCGGGTGCAACCGGTTTGACCGGACGCGTTTCCTGCGTCAGACGTGCGGTGTCGACGATCACGAATGGACTTTGACCGGGGCACATTTCAGGTTCCCGTGGCATGGGCGGGCCGTATTTAACGACCGGTGTGACGAACGGACCGGTGAGCTGATCGGCGGCAAATGTGATCTCTTCTTTTTTGTTTTTGCTCATCGTCTACACCAGGCTCTGGATAAATAAGCTGGGATCGGTTCGGATGCTCGCGCCGTTCCGATCGGTCACGTGCATGAGACCGCTCGGCTCGTAGAGAAACTGCCAGGAGAGCACGCCGTTGCGTAGGACGCCCGAGAGTCCGTTGCCCTGGGGCACGACGGTGAACGTCACGCCAGGTCTCGACTGTGCCTGGATGCCCGAAATGATGTCGCCTAAACTTTTGTAAATAGCCATCTTAATCAAACCTTACTTTTTGATTTCTTACGGTTCGCTCGATCCCGGTGATACCGGCGACCGATAGATCAAGACGATTCCTTCGGAGTTTTATACTCGCGCTTTAAGACGAGCCGAACCTCCTGCGAGACCGATCGTTCATTGGCCTCCGCGCACCGTTCGATCTCACGTTTCAAACGAGGCTCGACGCGCAGCAGGATTACGGAATTATTTGCCATCGCCAGCGCTCCTTATCTTGATGAGTTTTCCACCTCGACGTAGCTCGGACTCTAGCCAGGCGTTAACGTCGGCGGGACGCACCACGTAGGCGCGACCTGGTTTCGCGTAGGTCAGCTTCCCCTGGCGGATGGCGCGGCGAAGCGTGGGGGATTTGAGACCGACGAAGCGGGCGGCCTCGTCGAGATTCAGGAAGGGACGATCGTTAAAAAACATCAGCCAGCACCACGGTGGAAAATTTAACTCCACCCTGTTCTGGCTGAGCTAGTCAGTTGAGCGGCAGGTTCGAGATCAACCCTGCGGGTCCGCTGGTCAGGAGCTAATTCTCTCGATGCAACCGCGACTCCTGATCAAGCTAGATCTAATGTATACGGATTTATTCCCAAAGTACACAGGCGACCCAAACTTTTTTCAGCCGCTGGACCGCCGGTCGATCCCGGTTACAATCCTGGTTACAGTCAAGGTCCTGAAGCACGCGGCCCGAATCCCGCAAACATCACTAATAGGCCCTGTTTATGGGGATTGCGGAAGGGGGGAGTTGAACCCCCACGGCCTTGCGGCCACAGGATCCTAAGTCCTGCGCGTCTGCCAGTTCCGCCACTTCCGCATCGTTGAAATCAGGCCAGTTGTACGATCCTTCGGGTTCGTTCCTTTCTGCTGGTGTTAGGTTTGGTGTGAGTCCGCTCCGGAACCAAGCTCTCCACGGCCTCCGACGTGTTCACACTTTAGCATCACTATCCCCAAGGAAAATTGCAAGTGTTCACACCGCTGCGGGCCCCGCGACTACCGCCTTTCCTCTTGACAATCCAGAGGCGCACGTCCATCTTAAATGGCTTTGCTGTGGTGAATTTTTTCTCTTCATCTTTCCGCTGGCGAGGATCTTTTGCCGGACACCCAAAAGGTGCGTCTCTGCTTCCACGATCGTTGTTTCGACGGCGCGGCTTCTGCGGCTCTCTTTTCGCGCTTTTACCGGGAGCGCATCGATGCGCAGGCAGTCTTCTGTTACACCGGCATGACCCATCGCGCGGTGCAGCCTTTTGAGGAGGGGCTCTTTGACGGCGATGAAAACGTGATCGTCGATTTCAAGTACTCCAGCTCGCCCCGGGTCACCTGGTGGTTTGATCATCATCAGAGCGCCTTTTTGACAGCGGCCGACGCCGCTCATTTCCGTTCCGACCGCTCGGGACGGAAGTTTTACGATCCCGACTACAAGTCATGCACGAAGCTGCTCGCGGATGTCACCAGCAGCAAGTTTGGATTTAACACTCAGCCGCTCGCGGACTTGATCCACTGGGGCGATGTGATCGACGGCGCTCAGTTCCCAACCCCTGAATCGGCGGTGGCCCTGACCGAACCGGCGACCCAAGTGGCATTGGTGATCGAAGCAGCGCCCGAATCGGGGCTGGTGCCTCGCTTGATCCCGGATCTCGCGGAGCGGCCCCTGGCCGAAGTGGTAAAACTTCCGATCATTGCGCGGCACCTCGGTCCGTTGCTCGAACGACACAAGCGTTCCATCGAGGTGCTGCGAGAACGCGCCGAGGCGCTCGATGCGGTCGTATTTTTCGATGTCAGTGATCTCGATATGGAAGGCTACAACAAGTTCATCCCCTACCTGCTCTTTCCACACTGTCGCTATTCCGTGGGGATCAGCGCCTCGGCCACGCGGGCCAAGATTTCGATCGGGTCAAATCCCTGGAATCCGGGCTCCGCGGAAAAGAACCTTGCTTCGCTGGCCGAAAGGTTCGGCGGAGGCGGCCATCCGCGCGTTGCGGCGATATCCCTCAATCCTTCGGAGATTAAGCGCGCGCGTGAGGTCGCACGTGAAATTGCCGACCAGCTTCGCAGCTAGTCTGTGCCTCATGTTTTCTCCCGGCTGAAGGCTTCAGCTTCGGGCTCGATGAAAGCTGCGTACAGGAAATCCCCGAACCCCAAAATACGGGAAAGGAGCATATGCTCGCGGGCGCGAGGCTGCTAAGCTCGCTTCTCGAAGTGGTCATCCTGAGAATCTTAGATTGGAGAGGAATTTATGATACCGAGAAGATCAAGTCAAACGACCGAAACGCATATAGCGCAGCGCCCCAGAGTTGCCCCCCCACGACAGGTACGCTATAGTCATTTGAATCCGCGGAGCTTTTCCCTGCCGCCTGTGACGTTTATCGCTGGGCCGCTAGCTCAATGGTAGAGCAGCTGACTCTTAATCAGCGGGTTGGAGGTTCGAGTCCTCCGCGGCTCACCACTCTTCTGTAAGCATCCCCCCTTAACCTGCTGATGTCTCTTCCGTGTTTTGGGACGATAACAACATCACCGTACTCGGAATGCCAAGTGGCCCGAAGAGCTGACGTTGACGACTACATGCAGTATCTCCAACCCTATTGAACTGGTCTGCAAACAGTGCCGGCTGCGGTGACATGACAATAAAATGCGACATAGTCGCCTTCGTGGGTTTGGATGACCCGGTATTCACCGGAATCGGTATCGACGGGCTGAGGGTGCCCGGATTCGTAGGCGTTGCGGTGAGCGCATCCTGTGTTTGCCAGGATCAAGAAGAGGACCAAGAAGAGGAATAGACATCGCATGCTGATTCGTCTGTGGAATCAGGTTACCGGCATGTTCAGCGGCTGTCTTTGCGTACCGTCTAAGAGGAGGTGATGCCGTCGCGGTTCGATTCTTCCAGGTGTTCCGGGTCAACCCGATTCCCGACGGTCTCCGGGTATGCCAATCGGTTGCCCGTTCATAAGCATGGGCGAGTTGTAGCACGACTGCATCTTGTCCGAGCGCTCCGCTAATTTGCAGTCCGATGGGGAGACCCGACGCGCTGAATCCGCAGGGTACAGAAATCGTCGGCCACCCATACACATCAAACGGTGATGTATTGCGGATATTACGGTTCACGAAGTCGATTGACCCGTTTCTATCGCCGGTGAATTCTGCGATAGCGGGCGGCAGGATAGGACTTGTCGGCGTGACGAGCGCGTCGACGGTTTGAAAGATTTGGCCGATAGTACGGCGCGTGTGAGCCAGTTCTCGCAGCGCCTGGATATAGGTTACTGTGTCAATCTCCACGCCGGGGCGTAACCTCGCCAGCGTCTCTGGCTGATATTGCTCCGGGCTCGCCGCCATCATCTTGGCGTGATAGGCGTACGCCTCGGCCAATCGCACCGTTGATCGCCGCCGCTCCTGGGTGCTGGCCGATATCGCCACGTCTTTAAGGCCAGCGGTCAATTTCTCCAGGACCGCCAAGGCTTCGTTCGTCGCGCGTTCGATCTCCGGATCCAAGCTCTCGAAGAAGAAATCGCGCGCTACCCCCACTCGCAACGTCGCCGTCGGCTTTTGCGAATCGGCCGTATAGTCAGGAACCTTCATCGGCGTACTGGCGGTGTCCTCCGGATCGTAGCCCGCGATCGTCTGCAGCATCAGCGCGATGTCGCCGACAGTGCGAGCCAGAGGTCCGACATGATCGAGCGACCAGGACAGCGGAATCACGCCTCGTGCGCTCACTAAACCATAGGTAGGTTTAAGACCGACGATACCGCAGTACGCGGCTGGCTGTCGGATCGAGCCGGCCGTGTCCGATCCCAGCGCGCCATAACAAAGACGCCCCGCGACCGCCGCAGCGGAGCCACCCGACGACCCACCGGCGATATGCGCGCGCTCCCAGGGATTGTGCACGCCACCGAAGTAGGTGACGAGGGAGCTGCCGCCGAAGGCGAACTCGTGCATGTTGGTCTTGCCAAGCAACACTGCGCCCGCGGCTTTGAGCCTGCTCACCACTTCGGCATCTTCGGTTGGGATACGATTCTTAAAAACGCCGCTTCCTGCAGTCGTTCGCACTCCGGCCGTATCGAACAGGTCTTTTAGTGCGATCGGAATGCCATGCAGGGGGCCGCGCCACCTTCCCCGCTGAATCTCGGTCTCGGCCGCGCGGGCCTGGGCGGCTGCCAATTCTGGCGTGACCGTGATAAATGCGTTCAGTGTGGAATCGAGCCGTTCGATTCGGGTGAGGCACGCGTTGGTCAGCTCGACCGGAGAAACTTTTCTCCGACGCACCAACTCGCTCGCATCGTGGATGCTCAGATCGATAAGCTCGCCAGACTGGCTTTGATTCGGGGGCCTGCCGCTACTGCTGAACTGCTGAGTCGCCTGCGCGGCCCTCGATCCGACTGCCAGTAAACCAGCGGTGGCGGCGACCTTGAGAAACGACCTGCGAGGCAGGTCGGCTTGACAAATGTTACCTATAGCTCCGAACTCACTGGAGAGGGCCATGAGGGGCGTCGAAGTTCTCAGTTGGGTAGCAGAACGAAAGTTCACACTTCACTCCTAATAGATCAGCGGCTGTACTTGCTCGCCGAAGCGTTGCGATGGTCTTGACTCAGTTATTCGGCAATATACACCCGACCGCCCTGGCATGGAATGCGGTCCGCGGTATATGATCCCCACAATGTGGGCCTGAGGAACGGAATCGGCACTACGCGAGGAGTTTCGAAATGCGAAATCATTCCCTGAGCATTACCCTTGCGCTCGCAGCCCTATTGAGTTGTTCGTCGGCGGCATTCGCTCAAACCACACAGCCATCCAAGGCGGTACACGCCCCGACTCCGCGCCGCACACCCGATTTTTCCGGAGTCTGGATGCAAGACCGTCCGGCCACTGCTTTGCGAGAAAAGAGTACGCTCAAGCCAGGCGACGTCATCACTGCCAGTGGTCATCGAGCCAAAAACGCGAACGTCTTGCGCCTTCAGAAGATCGTGCTCCCAGACGGCCGGGAGATGGCTAATCTGTAGGGCCAGCGCGCCGGTGCAGATTCTGCCGGTGTAGAACATTACGTCGAGTCACAAATTCGTTCGCCGAGGAGGGTTTTATGGAACGCCAGAATCGCATCTTAGGGAAAAGCGTCCGGCACCTGCTCACTTCGGTCCTGCTCCTCGCGTTGGCTGGAAGCGTCGGCGCGCAGGACGGTCAGAAGATGAAAAAATTCCTGACCAAACCGCTGGTAATCGAAGATCAAGGGAGCTTCTTCGTTGGTGGCGTGCCGAAAGTCACGAACTATGCCCTTGTGCCGGCCGCCAATCAACAGCCCAGCACCGATCAGATCACGATCGGCCAGATGTACGTCCAATTCGAGATACCGGTGAACAAGAAGCGCAACGCGCCCCCGGTCATTATGGTTCACGGTTCCTCGCACACGGCCGTCTGTTTGGAGTCAACGCCCGATGGACGGGAGGGCTGGTATCCGTACTTCGTGCGCAAGGGCATCTCGACGTATTTGGTCGATCAGGCGGGGCGTGGACGTTCTGGATTCGATGAATCCGTCATTCATGAGGCTGCAGCAAAGCTCAAGAATGGAGACATTCAGGGTGGCGCCATGATGCCCGCATTCGGCCGGATTAGTGACAACAGCGCCTGGACCAATTGGTTCGGTCAGGTCACCCCACAGGGATCGACCATTCTCACCGGAACGCTGGTGCGCCATGGGGATCCGGGCGACACGACTCATTCGGAGGGCTATTTCCCCGCCTTCCCGATTAGCACCATAGATCCGAACGTGGTGTGGCGCACAGGAGCTATAGGTGATTCTCCTAAAGGGCCCAACAATTATCTAGCTCTCGAGTATTACAAGCAGTTAGTTCCGAATACGGAGGTCACGCTGCCGGGCTCGAACTGCGCCCCGTGCGATCCGACGGCGATCTCGCCCGCGAATACCTGGACGCCGCAGGATCTCGCGCTGCTAGTCGAAAAGCTCGGTGGAGCAATCGTGGCGACCCATTCTCAATCGGGAATCATGGGACATCATATGGTGCGAATTCTGAAGGAACGAGGCCATCTGGATATGCTCAAGGGCTTGATTACGATCGAGGGGTCGTGCTCTCTCTCGAACAGCGGGCTGAAAGCGGAAGACTTCGACAATATCCCCTATCTGGCCCTGAAAGGAGACTACACCCCAAAGAGTGAGGTGTGCCAGAACACCGTGGACGCGATTAACGCCCGGCGCGCCGCCGGTCAGGGAATTGCTAAGGCGGACTACATCAAGCTCGGAGAGCTTGGAAATCCAATATTTAAGGGCACAACTCACATGATGATGCTGGGCACAAATAATCTTGAGGTCGCCGACGTCATTCTAAACTGGGTCGACGCGAATATCCCACCCCGGAACAAGAAAGGGAAAGAGTTGATTTCGTTGGCCTCGGCGAAGAAAGTAGCTAAATAGCAGCGAAGGGGCGGACCGCGGCGGCAGGACTTCACAGCGTAGCGTATGATCGAGGCATATCGTCACTGTAGGGCGTGCGTACATTCTCCAGTTATAGACGCGCTACCCATCACTCTCTTTTGCCCTCGGGCTTGTCGCTGGCGGACGGGTCCGGTTTAACCGTGATGGTTACATCGGCGCTGGTCGACAGTGCTCCATCGTCGGCGGTTGCGCGGAGCACGTAAATCCCGGGCGCGGCAAAGCGCGCGGTCGTGACCGCCTGGCCTTTGCTCACCGCGATCGGTCCAGCGGAGTCAAATATGACTCTCGCCGGACCGCGATATTCGAACCACTTAACGGATAGTCCTGGGGGTCGGAGCCCGGTAGCCGAGTTGGTTTGAGCTTGAGGAATTGCTCCCGGACGTGGCGCTGGAACAGGGCGCGCCTTGGGAAGCCCATCATCGCTGACCAACGCCGTTAACGGAACCGGACTTGTCGGCTCAGCTGGCGGAACTGGTGCAATCGTTATGGACGGAGGCTTGTTGGGATCGTCTTCGCCAGGATTCAAATTTCCGTGCGTCTGGATTAAGCGTTCGAGAATCTCCTCCTCCGGCACCAGTTGGGCGTAGGCCTTTTCAGTGCGGCCATGGGCAGTGATCGTCCAGACCAGTTCCTGCTGCCCCCAGTCTTTCGGCACCCGGACTCGAAAGACCCAGGGCTGCCGCCTCGGAAGGAAGTAGGTGGGCTGGCCGCGATCAGGTTCGCCGGGTTCAAGTTTGTTGTCGGGTCCAGCCGGGATGACGGGTTCTTCCTTCCAATTGCGGTTGAAGTAGCCGAACACGAACGTGAAAGTCCCGTCCGCGTTTCGCAGCCATCCCTCGTAGACCGGCACTACGTCCTGACCGCTCGAAAATTGCGTTTGGGGATTGTATGTCGGAAGCTGTGACAATCCTTGCGCCCGCGCGCTGCGTGCGCCGCCGGCCAGCAAACTGCCGGCCAATATGCAGATCACAACGCGGACGCCCGTCCTCATTGCTTCAAGCGGCTGTCGAGCTGATCTTGCTCGTCCCTCTTCATCATCTTTTTTCTTGCTTGGACCCGCTGTTGGAAGTCGGCCTCATCCAAATAGTACAGGCTGACCCACGCGAAACTCATCTCATCGATGGTCCGCTGGCCATATCCCACCCAGTTTTTCGGATTCGGATTGTACCGATTGTTCACTGAATTATCGTGCCAGGTGGTGATGTGAATGATGGTGCCGGCAGGCAGCAGCGGAGCCACGTCCTCGGCATAAGGGTAGGTGATGCTCCAGCCGAATTGGTAATCGCTCACGCAACTGAGCGTCTCAGTCCGCGCCGGTCCCGGGCGCGCTGAATCCGGCCTAACGTCCGGATAGATAGCCTCCATGCATTGGGCTTTGCCGCGTGTGTGAAAGTGAGGTTGAAACGCCGAAACCAACGCAGGCTTTTGCAGACGGAAGTACCCATCGCTGCGAGTAATCTGGCCGGCTGGGAGATCGAGTTCCGTGACGTCTCCCATGTGTTGTGTGAACGTCACGTATTTGGGCACGAACCCCTTCGGGTAGAACTTGAACCCGACGGAGATGCTGACGGGCGTTTCCTGGCCGGACGGATGGAGATGGAGGTTGAGATGGATCTTGGAGCCCGCCCTGATCAACCGGCCCGAATTTTCCGGAAAGAGGTCTGCATTCTTGCCTACGGCATATTCATTCAAGAACAGGCCGACCGGGTCCGCTTCCGGGTCCTCGACCAGGTTTGTAGTGGCGTGGTGCACGACCTTAAATCCGGAATCAGGCTTGGTCTCCACGGCCGAGAGGTACATGTCCTCCTTGAAGCCGGGATCCAGGTCGATGTCGTAATACTCGTCCCCTCCTTGGGCTTTCAGCTTATATGGCTTAGGCATCGAGATCACGAAGTCCGGCGTTCCGATGTGCCACTTATCCGGGTCGCTAAATTGCCGCGGCGGCGGCATTTCCGCTGGGTTGCCCTCGAGAGCGCCCTGATCCACCCAAGTCGAAATCGTCGCGATCTCGGCGTCGGTCAAGGATGGATCGTCCTTGAATTTTGTGATGCCGATGCTCCGATCGATATGCCAAGGCGGCATCAGGCGACGCCCGACTCTTTCCTTAATCGCGCGAGCCCAGGGCCGCGCGTCCTGATAAGTCAGCAGAGACATCGGAGCAATCGATCCGGGACGATGGCAGGTCTGGCAGGAGCGCTGCAGGATGGGAGCCACGTCTTTGCTGAATGTGACCGTGGCGGGCTGCGCCGGCCGATCTGAATCCGCGGCGAGCGGCGTGGATTGCGTCATGCCTGCAACGCATACAACGAAGAGGATCGAAAGGCCCATGCGCATAGTGCCCTCCTCCAGTGGGACGATTCCCCGTGGGCGCCTTTCGGCGCCCAGTTAACGAGCAGTATACACCCGTGGCTCACGGTCAGGTGCGTTGGCACATAGTCCCACCCGCATCGCCCGGCGGTCCCCTGTCAGCGTGTTCGGGTGCGCAGTGTAAGGACTAAGAAAGTGTCAGCCGAAGTGCTCACACGTCCCTAGCGATCACAACTCTACCTTGCCACGGAAGTACTGACTAGTTTATGCGATCCCAGGGCGACCTATAGCCGGAGGCTGTGCTTCTCCTTTGCCGGAAAAGATGTCGTACACATAGTCGTGCGCAGACAGAGCAACCTGGTTCGAGGTGCCCGCGCCAACCCGCTTCCGAAGTTCTTCGCGCGAAAGATCAAAGATCGCCTCTAAGATCCGCGCGCGTTCCTCTCGCTTGGCTTGGCCCACAACGAAGAGCACCCGGGCGCTGTGCTGGATGTAATGCGGGGAAAGCAGTTGTCGCTTCAAAAGGTCCATGATCACCGGTGCCTTGGCACGGTCAAAGCGTCCCGGGTCGCCACGCCGGTCCAGTTCTGCAAAAAACTGCGCAGTCCACTCGTTGTGCAAGTCCCATACCTTCAGGAACAGCTCCTTAGTGAAGCGGGCTCCGGCTTTGACTTCATACGCATTCACAGCCGGTACGACGCCGTCCTCGGTGAGTGCCGGCCGTTTTAGATAGCCGTCCTTTGTAATGGCAGCCTGATGGTGGATGAGAGTCCACAGCCAGGACACGTCGATGCGGTAGGTGGCGAGGTCATTCATGAAGCGAAGCGAAAGTTCATAATCGTCTATCGCGGCTGCGAAGTTGCCGTTGAGGATCTGGAAGCCATAATTCGCCGCCATGTAGAACGCATGCTGGATGCGCTCAATGGTGATATCCCCTTTGGGTACTCCGTAGATCGCGTCCCAAAGTTCTTGCGCGAGCAACTTTTCCGGCGTGTCAAGTTTATCCTTCGTGATCACCCAAGGCGTAATCTTGCCGTTCGAGCTGAGTAAGCCGCGGGATTGCAGGAGTAGCCGCTCCGCCTCGACAAGCCCGCTGGCCACCGCGGGCACGAGCTTACCCGCCACGTCCACGGTTTCTGGCCGGGCGTCGAGAAGTGTTTGGAGCTCGCTCACAGGCGCCCGCAAGGGTGTATTGCCGGCGGCGACATAGGAGGGCTCCGGGCTCGCGACCCAACTTTGCCGATAAGCATCGTAAAGGCGACCCTTGATCCGGCCCGAAAGAATCTCCTCCAGCGTCGGCCGTTCCTCGGAGTGCACCGGAGCGTCAGGCACAAACATCAGCCCCAGAAGGCGCTCGCGCAATTTATCAATGACCATGGCTCGTAGCGCTAGCGGATTGTACTTAGAACGGCCATAAGGATCGGCCGGCTGATAAATCATGACTGCTGCCATTCCGCCGATCGGTGCGCCTTGACTGAGTTCGCCATTTTTCATTCCGGCCATCAGCATCACCAGCCCGTTGTACTTCTGGTATGCGATCATGTTCGGAGCGGCCATAGTGATCGACTGAGGATCGGGGAACACGCCTTGCGGATCGTCTTTCCACATTTCAATGATGCTCGCCAGGTAATCCCATCGGCCGACATTGGTTCCGAGAAGGCGACGTCGCAAGACCCAGGCGATGGCAGGCAAGAACCGCCCGGCATTGCCTTCTTCGTAGAGGACCTTGATCTTGATGGTCCCAGGCGCCACGCCGATCAATCTTTCGATGGACGCTAGGAGCTTCTCTACAACGAGAGCTTCTTGAGGTGTCTGCACCTTGGGAATGTAGTAGTACACACCTGTGCCGAGGCGCATCAGGGCGTCGAAATTGTTAAGTGCCCAAACCACCGTGATGGGAACCAAAGCAGGGACGGGCAGGCCGTCAATGATTATCTGATCGTACTGCACATGAATACCAGGTGGCCGGGCGAACCGCGTCGGCCACTGCGCGGGCGATGTGGTAATCCTATAGGTGCGCCGCTTTCCTTTTTTGGAAACATCATAGGCACGCTCGGCCCAGCGGCCTTCAAAAATCTCCTTGGCATTCTGCATGGCCGCAAAGACACCTATAGGCTCACTTGTTGGTGTGCCATCGGGCTGAAAGTGCGCAGGCGAGGCGTCTTCGAAATCAGGCATGTTCATCGGTGCCGGGCTATTCAATGCATTGAAAGCCATGTCGAGCGGATACCATGGTCCGGTGAGCTCCAAACCCGGATTGCGCAACGGATGGGCATCCTTGGGAATGGGTACCTCGTCATTCAGCCGCCAGCTCCAGTCGCTCTCCCGGCTGAGAAAATTATCAATCATGCCCTGGACGATCTGTCGAAATGTCCAAAACTTCCCGCTTACAGGATCCTCAAACGTTTCGTCCCAATTTGGCCACGCATACTTCTTTCGAACAGGCACCGGGGATTGAAGGAGTTCGCGGCGGGCGGCGAGTGCCTCCGTGATCAGCGGACGCAACTCTCGCGCGAGCTTGTTGATCGTCTGCTCGACGTCAATGGCGCGGCCGTTAACTTTTTTGGTTCCGAAGAGTTCGGGAAATCTTTGCAGGATGTCGTCACGGACCACGACTGCCCCCTCAAATACTTCGTACCGGCATGCCCCGCCGAACGAATTATGAAATAGATCATTATCGTCACCGAGTCGTCAAGCCCCCTGAAAGGCTCAGGGATGGACAACCGCCTTGTGCCCGGCTTTGGTCTGCACATTTCCTGCTACCGCACTGGCAATGGTACGGGCACCGCGCTGGCGCCGGGGTCAGCCGCGCCGGTGTGCGCAGTTTTGTGCCCTATGTCCTCTCCTATTTCCGATTGTCGTCAACCGAACGAATCGTCGCTGCCAGATACTCACGCGACTTCGGCTCCACTAAGGCGTAGCGGATGGGGCGGCGATTCCGGACCAGGTTCATGGACACAGAATCGCAGAACACGAGGTCCACAGCACGGAGATCGGTCTTGATCCGTCTGGCAAGGAGAAATTCTTTCAAGGAGTGGCGCCGGCCTACCGCTGGGGCCAAGAGGCTTCGGGCCGTCTTCAGAAGAGCTTCGCTGATGGACGCGATCCCGATGATGGACGGTTCCCGCAACTTGCGGAGCAGTTCCAAATGTTCGTCTGCGCCAGCGAAGCTGATGGGAACGGGTGGCCGGTGTTTAGGTGCCAATGCTTCTATTCCATCAAGGGCATATTGAGGAGTAGCGAGTTGGGCGCCGATGAGGAGTTCGGGAGACCTTGCCAAGTCCTCGCGCGAACAGATCGCCACCGGCCAGCCGAGAGCTTCCTGCAGCTCCCGCTGCATGATCTCGCGCAGGCCGGGGTCTTCCTCGACCACCAAAATGTGGTCCGCGGGTTGCGCTGTTAGTCGTTCGCGAACCCTCTGGCGCAATGCCTGCAGGGAATAATCTGTTCCGCGAGTTGCTGGCGCAGTGGCACCTCACTCTCCTTGGACAGACGGATATCCATGGGAGACGAATTCTACTGCCTCTGCCTCGCCATGACACTCTGGAAACTGTCACATCGTTTGTGGCTGGGCCAGCGAGTTTCGCTCTAAGCTCTTTTCATGCTCGGATCGATCATGGCGGAGACCGCCATCGAGCGGAGGCTTTCAAGAGCACCGGCCGGTTTGTAAGGCTCGAACCCTACCGATACCGGGAGGAAGTTGCGCCATGCCGCACCCAACCCGAGGCTATTCCGGACTGCTTCACAAGCGCGGCTTCACCTCGCTTCTAGCGGCACAGGCGCTGAGCGTCTTTAACGACAACGCCTACAAGACCATCTTGATCTTCTGCGTGCTGACGCACGCCTCCCGCGCCGACCTAGCTTGGATGGTCCCGGCGGGAAGCGGCCTGCTGGTAATGCCTTACGTCCTGTTCTCTTCCTACGCCGGGCAGATTGCCGATCGTGTCAGCAAGCGCAGCATCATTATCACCATGAAAGCGCTCGAAATCGCGTTGATGGCTGCGGCGACGCTGGCGGTTTTCTCCGCCCAGATTCCGCTCATGCTGGGATTGCTGTTCCTCGAAGGAATTCATAGCTGCTTCCTTGCGCCGGCTAAGGAGGGCATCCTGCCGGAGATGTTGGCAGACGAAGATCTGTCGCGCGCCAATGGGCTACTGCAGCTCACTATTTACTCGATGATTGTGGCGGGGCCCGCTGCGGCGGGGTTTCTAGTGCCGGTGTTTCGTGGGGAACCTTACCTTCCGGTTGCTTGTCTGATCGGCACTGCTCTCCTCAGCTTCATCATCAGCCTCGGAATTACTCGCGTTCCTGCCTCCGGATATCGCGAGAAATTTCACTGGAACGCCCCTGGCGAATTCCTCCGCGATTTCCGGGGAATCCGCTCGGACCGTGCGCTGTTCCTCACGGTCCTGGGGATTGCCTATTTCTGGATGTTGGGTTCGGTTTACCTGATGAATGTGTATCGCTATGGCCCCGATCTGCTGCACCTGGATGAGCACGGCGTGACCTACCTGAACGCTTGCCTCTCGCTCGGAATCGGTCTCGGTGCGGCGCTCGCCGGCAGACTCTCTGGAGACCAGGTGGAGCTGGGACTGGTTCCCCTTGGTTCGATTGGATTAGGGATTTTTGCAGTGGAACTTTTCTTTGCCCACCATTCATTCCGGCTCGCACTTGGCGCGCACGCACTGCTCGGAGTAGCCGGGGGCATCTTCATCGTGCCGCTGGAAGCATTCCTGCAACAGCGCGCGGGGGAGCAGTCCAAGGGACGCGTCATTGCCTCCTCTAACGTTCTGACGTTCACCGCCGTATTTCTAGGTTCGGGGATTCTCTGGCTCTTGTCTGGGCCGCTGAGGCTTCGGCCCGATCAAGTGCTACTGACCATGGGCGTCCTGTCTTTTGGCGCAACAGCGTACATCCTGACCATCCTCCCGGACTTCATGGTCCGGCTCTGCCTCTGGCTTTTGACGCACACCTTCTACCGCATCGAAGTGCGTGGCGCGGAGAATCTTCCTCGCCGTGGCGGCGCTTTGCTGGTTTGCAATCACGTCTCGTTTGTCGATCCTTTCTTGATCGGCGCCTGCACGCAACGCTTTATCCGCTTCTTGATGTACCGCCCCTTCTACCAGGCTTCGGGGATTCATGGATTCGCCAAGCTGATGGGGGCGATTCCTGTTTCCGACGGCGACTCGCCCCAGCGCATTGCTGCATCCCTGGAAGAAGCGCAGGCCCGCCTGCGAGAAGGCGAACTGGTGTGCATCTTTGCTGAGGGCAGCATTACCCGCACTGGCAACTTGCTGCGCTTTCGGAGAGGGTTTGAGCGCATCATGCGCGGGCTGGACGTGCCCATCCTGCCGATCCATCTGGATCGAGTCTGGGGCAGCATCTTCAGCTACGAACGCGGGCGCTTCTTTTTTAAGTGGCCACGGCGGATTCCGTATCCGGTTACATTGCACGTGGGAGCGGCATTGCCTTCTCAGGCCACCGCGTTTGACGTGCGTCAAGCGGTGATGGAGCTGGGAGCGGAAGCCTTCGCCCATCGCGACGCCACCCAGCGTCCGCTGCCACAGCTCTTCTTCGAGACCGCGCGGCGTAACTGGCGCCGTTTCGCCATGGCCGATTCCTCCGGGCGCATACTCACTTTCGGGCGCGCGCTGGTGGGCTCTCTCTTGTTCCGCCAGCTGATTCGCCGGCGCTGCGAAAACGAGCGGATGATCGGTGTTCTCCTCCCTCCCAGCGTCCCTGCGGCTCTGCTCAACATGGGCATCAGCTTTTCCGGAGGCGTGCCGGTCAATCTCAACTACACCGCTTCGGCGGATGCTATCGATGTGGCCATCGCACGATGCGGGCTGAAAACGATTTTTACGTCGGGGAGAGTATTGGAGAAGCTCTCATTACCGTGCCGTTCGCAAATGGTGATGATGGAAGACGTGGCACGCAGCTTTTCGAAAGCAGATAGAATCCGGGCATTATTGCCGGCGCGGTTGCTTCCGCGCTTCGTACTGCAGAGATGGCTGTTTCCCGCATCCGTTAAGCTGGACTCCTTGGCCACCGTCATCTTCTCCAGCGGAAGTACTGGCATTCCCAGAGGGGTGATGCTCAGTCATCGCAATATCGTCTCGAATATCGAGGGGATCCAGCAAGCCATCAAAATTGATCGGAAGGACTGCCTGTTGGGCATTCTGCCGTTCTTCCATTCCTTTGGCTTTACGGCCGGGCTATGGCTGCCGGCGATCTCTGGATTCGGCGTGATCTATCACACGAACCCTCTCGACGCCCGCAAAATCGGCGAGCTCTGCCGAACCTACCAAGTCACCATCCTGATCAGCACGCCGACGTTCGCCTGGGAATACGTCCGGCGATGTGCCGCGGAAGATTTTAGGTCGGTGCGCCTGGCGGTCGTCGGTGCGGAAAAGATGAAACCCGAGCTCATGCAGGCCTTCGGTGAGAAGTTCGGGATCGATTTGTTCGAGGGGTATGGCTGCACGGAGCTTTCCCCGGTGGTCGCCGTAGGAGTACCGAACTCCTCGGGACCTCGCCATCGGCAATCAGGGAACAAGGCGGGAACGGTTGGTCACTCGCTGCCTGGCGTTGCCGTACGCGTCGTTAGCGTCGAGGATGGAGCAACCCTTCGCCCAGACCAGGAAGGCATGCTCCAGGTCAAAGGGCCGAATGTGATGATGGGCTACCTCGGCGATCCGGAAAAAACCCGCGAAGTCATCACTCCGGAGGGTTGGTACGTCACCGGGGATATCGCTCGACTCGATACCGATGGATTTATCACCATCACCGACCGTGTTTCGCGCTTTTCAAAAATTGCCGGCGAGATGGTGCCGCACCTGAAGGTGGAAGACGCTCTGCACCATGCACTCGGATGCTCGGTGCCGACGATGGTCGTCACCGGCGTGCCAGATGAGCGCAAGGGTGAAAGGCTCGTAGTGCTGCACACTCCGCTCAACGTCAGCGTTGACGAACTCCTCTCGCGCCTCAGAGAGACGCCAATTCCCAAGCTTTGGGTACCGCGAAAGGACAATTTCTTTGAGATCGACGCACTGCCTGCTCTCGGCAGCGGCAAGCTGGATCTTCGCCGGGTGAAGGAGCTTGCCCTCAGCCTCTCGGTCAAGCGGCCAAGAGAGGCATTGGCGCTCGAGCCTTGACAAAGTGCTGGACACGCAGCTTTTCGCGATCGGTCATCTCGTCAGCGCGGCCATACTCTGAAACACGTCGCGGCCGCCATGGGAGCGTACTGGCTGCTTCGAATGCTTAAGTGGAGACAGCCGGGTCTGAACGGCGAGCTCCTACCAGCGGGCAGTCCGGCGACAAACAGTTCAGCTTGCGCTGGATGATTTCTGCCGAATACTTCGATAGATAGTGCACGATTGTTTCGACGCGGATCTTGATACCTCCGCCGGGCTTGGTCGAATCGAGGTCTCCAAATTTGAAGTAGAGAGTTCCGGTGGCTTCCACGATCTTCTGTGCCGGTGTGTAGGTGGGCTGATCCATGCCGCACTCGTAACTGGACAACCGAACCACGCAAGTGATCCAGGGGCAACGGGTGGCGAATTTTGCGCCCCACATGATTTCGTTTGTGTTGCTGCTGTAGGACGAAGTCCAGACGTCGGAGATATCGAATGGGCTCTTGATGCGCCCTGTCTTCACGTCTTCTTCAAAGAGCCAATTTACCAAGTCGTCGTCGCCCGGAAGATATTGCAGCCAGAGGATCGGATATCCGTGCGCCTGGAGCTCCCCCTCGATTTCATGGCCAATGCCTGGGTCCATGTGATAGGGGCGGGCAAGCACCAGGATGCATGGCTTTCCGTTCTCGGCGCACCACGTCAGGATATCGCGGCTCTGCTGACGGGCTTTCGCAGTGAAATTATCGAGTGCGTCAAATCCTGCTTTAACCGCGCGCGCCGTCTCTTCCATGTCCAGGTCGAAGATATTTTTCAGGGACGTGAAGAGTTGCTGGGTGACCATGTGCCGGTCTCCAAGGCTTACAAAAGGTGACGCATAAAGGATCTTATTTTCTGCGAATATGTCACTCTCTTTGAGAAACCCGGCCTTGATACTTTCCGGTCCGGCCATCACGCGCGTGCAGGTGACCGTATCCACGACGTGGCCATGCAGAATGGAGGGCAAGGAGTGGATCATCGGGCTTAGCAGGATGTTAATGTTCCTTTTCTGCCCGAAGACCAGCTCGCCATAATGCCCGCTGATGCATTTGACGGGATAGCAGCAGTCTACCGTTCCGCGCCCTTTGCCGAACTCCCGGCCTTGCTCTTCGGAAGTATCGGAGCTGAAGACAATGTTCTCCGAGGAGATGCCCAGTTCCTTGAGGAAGCCTACCCAAAATTGATGGGTGGACCAGACATTCAGCACCTTGGCAATGCCGACGCGCAGATGTGAACGGTCTTTACGTGGCGGCTCGACGGAAGGCTTCTTTTCGAACCAAGTCCGCAATGTTGGGAAAGGCATTTTTGGTCCTCTCAATCTCTGCCTTGACCATCGAAACCTCGAAACGCGGTGCGTTTGCCCTTTTGGCGCCATTCCAGGGCCACCAGCGCAGCACCGATGGCGCCAGCTTCCCCCGAGTAAGGGTGCACGACGACATCCGCATCGGGAATCTTCGAGCGAATAAAATCCACTTGCGTTTTGACCACCGCAAGATTCTTGTGCGTTCCGCCTTGCAAGATATATTTCTTGCCGACCTGTTGAAGGTTGTTCAAGCCTCCGGCGTAGATCCACACGTTCAGCGGTAGAATGGCGCAAAGGCCGGCCAGGATTTCGTCGGCCTGCCATCCTTTCCGCTGCTGGTTGACGATGTCGCTCTGCAGGAAGACGCCGCAGCCCATGGAGAGTTGGGGCATGGCGCGAGCTTCGAAGGCGCGATCGGCCATATCGTTCATGGGAATTTGGAAACGCTCCGCCACGCCCTGGAGAAAAGCTCCATTGCCGGAAGAACACTGCGAGTTCAAACGGAAATCCGTAACGGCGCCGTTATTCAGAAGCATGATTTTGACGTCCACCCCGCCGACGTCACAGATGCAGTCCGCATCCGGGAAGAAGTGCAGCCCGGCACTGGCGTGAGCAATCGTCTCGACTACAGGACAATCGGCGCCCAGAATATCCTTTAGCAAGTCTTTTCCGTATCCTGTGATCGCGAGAGCGAGGACCTCGCCCTCGCCGACGGCGGTTCGAATCTGGCGAAATAGAGACTTGGCGTCCTCGATAGGATTTCCTCTGCTGAGCGCATAGCACGAGAAGAGCAAATCCTTCTCCGGCGAGAGGCAAACGGCCTTGGCGGTAGTCGATCCAAAGTCGCAGCCGACGATCACGGGCCCGAGCTTGCCGACGGGCTTGGCCACGGGTTTCGCGACCGCGTAATGCTTGTCCTGGCCGTTTCCGTTGCCATTGCCATTGCCATTGCCGTTTCCGTTGCCGTGGCCATTTCCGTTGTCGCCACCATAGCGAGACTTGAAGGCAGCTAATTCCTCCGGGTCCTTCCAAAGCCCGCCGCGCCCGAGCTTTGTCTTTTCCTCGTGCTGACCTTCCTCGATCCACCAAAGCAACTTGTCTGTTCCCTGGTATACAGCCGTCGATTGAGACTCCCGTAAGGCCACTTCGACGCAGCCCTGTGCAGCGTAGTACAGAGCATCGTCGGGAACACGAATCATCGAGGCGGGGTCCTTGCCCTCGGGCATGGCAACCTTGCGTTCCTTCCATAGCTTGGCGAGGTGATAACGCCACGCCTCTTGCAAGCCGGTGAAGAAGAGATTGGGCCCGCCAAGAAGCAAAATCTCCGGCAACGGCGTATTGCCGCGGGTGAGCGTCGCCAGGTTCTGATAAACCACCGCTTCGAACAAAGACGCGATGATTTCTTCGACGGAAACCCCGGCCTTGAGCAGCGTATTGGCATCGGCCTCGGCGAAGATGCCGCACTTGCTGCTGACTTTATGCAGCGTGTATCCCGTGTAACGCATTTTCGACAGCATTTCGAGCGGGATCTCCAGCTTGCGCGCAGTCTTTTCAATGAAAGTGCCCGTGCCGCCGGAACAGGCGCTCTGCATGAGCACCTGTTTGCTCTTCATGCTGCCTTCGCCCGTAAAGAAGATGGTCTTCATGTCTTCGCCGCCGATTTCGCTGACGAAGCGCACGGAGGGATGCAGCCTTTCCACGGCGGAGGCCACCGCCACCACTTCTTGAATCACTTTCCCGCCGACAAGAGGGGCGATGATTCCGGCGCCTGATCCGGTGAAGAAGATGCGGTCTTTCCCGGGCGTAAGCTTGTATTGATCTTCCAGGCGTAGGAGGAATTGCAGAACCTTCTCGGCCTGTTTCGTGTTGTGACGTTCGTAGGCTTGGGCCAGTGAATGACCGTCGCCAGAGGCGAGGACGTACTTACAAGTCGTGCTTCCGACATCCAGCCCGCAAATTCTATTTTGGCTTGCGACTCGCGGGCCGTCTATCGTGGCGGTCACTTCCTTGACCACTGGATTGGCCGCAAGCGGCGCAATATTTACGAGTCCATCCGTAGCCATATTTGCAGCACTCCTTCGAGCGTCGGCGGTTCCGAAAGATTATGGTTACGCTCTGGCCAGCCCGCGATCCTCGGCCAGATGGATCACGTAGTTTGCGGCGGTTCCCGAATAGCCGCGGTGAGGTACTTTATAGGTCGCGCGCCGCACCTCTGGATGGCGCTCCTCATATTTCCGAATCTTCTCCGCGCTCAGCCCGGTCTTCTTCAACACTTCGTCGAATTGATCTTGCGCCCGCCGTTTGGCCTCGGTGAGGATCATCTGGCAGCGCGACAGGGCATGAACCTCCGAGTCGCCCTTGACTTCAATCGGGGCGTACAGCAGATCCGGATATTTGCCGATCACGTTGGCCATGGAGCCGATCGACATTGTGTTGGGCATGCAGGAATATGGAGAAAGCTCGCAAATCATATGTGCTTTCTTGTGGTGGTAGGCGTGAAGCGCTTTGCCGATCAGCATGTGCCCTTCGCCGCCGCGCAGTTCGAAGTGATAGAAGGGTTCGGCCAACTCACGAAGCTCTTCCTGATCGGGAAGCTCGTTCGGTAGACCCGCCAGCGCATTGCGGAAGCGGTTGTACGTCCAGCGATAGATCCGCTCGAGGGCGTGCAAAAGGGCCTCCTCGATGCGCGGGTGTTTGCTCGTCGAATGCCGGTGTTCCAGTTTGCGGATTGTCGGATGCAAGAGATAGTGCAGCCAGACGGCAACGGGAGGAGCAACTACCTCGGCGTCTTCTTGCTCGAGCCAGCGCTTGATGTTGTAGTTGCGCTCACCTTCGTGGGTCTGGAGCCAGAATTCCCCGGTGATCTTCACTTTCGCTTTCACGCGAACGCGATCTACTTCTATGGCGTCCCACATCTTGCGCACCTCGCGCAGGGCGCGCGTGAAATAGTTGGTTAGGAGGTGCCAGGCCAACGTCCCGTATTTCGCACCGTGGTCGGGCCGCTCACGGAAAACTCCATAGAGATATTCGACGCTCGCTTGGAGAACTTTGTCGGTCTGGCCTGGATTGACTTCATATGGCCGGGTCATGTACTCCAGGTCGGTGAGGAGGTCACCGAAGAGAATTCCCCAGATCAATCCGAGGCTCAAGGGCAAGTTAATCTCGAGACCACCACCGCCCGATGGCCCTTGGTCCAGTTCGTCCTGCGCCAGCAGAAACATACGGAAATCGCGCAGTCCCAACCCGTCCAACGCCATTGAGTAAGACTCGTGGTACTGGCCGAAACGACAAGGCCCGCAGGCCCCCGCGGTCAGGAAGACGTACTTGTTCGCGACTTCTTCCTTGCTGCTCGCTGCAACTTCTTTCTTCAAGAAGTTGACCAGGCTGCCGGTAGTGAAAATTGTGGGGCAGCAAGCTCCCACGTCGATCAATTCCTTGCCGGCGTCCAGGTCGTCGCGAGCAATGTTCGGGAGCGGCTCAGCGTTGTACTTCATGTTGTGCATGGCGCCTTGAACCAGGCGCTCGTGCTTCCAGGTAAGGCCGCCGTAGAGAATCGTGACTTTCTCCCGCTCCTCTCGCTTAAATGGCCGGGGCCGATAAGCCGTGTAATGGTGGACAGGCGGCTGGTTGAGAGGCAACTGCCCGATGGTGGTTAACTGTGCCATATAATTCTCTCCCTCCAGAAGGATTTCTTCTGACCTAGGAACCGCTTACACGAATCTGCCCTCACAAGACTTCGTGATCGCTTCACTCCACGGTTAGACATTTGAGGTCTCCACACCGGCGGTCATCGCTTGCGGCCACACCCGACATGATTCCTCATGCCAGTGGCGCGCAAGGGCTGGATGATGGAGCCCATTTCGGCGGATGGATTGTATCACCAGCACGAAGAATGCAGCCCCGAGGAGTTGGGAAGCGATCGGGACGTTAAAAGCAGTTATCAGGTTCGAACGATCGGCAATCCAGCCAACGATGAGAGGTGCCAGGGCCATCGCGAAAAGATTTACAAACAAATAGTAAAGGCCCATCGCGGTGGCGCGGCCGTGCGGCGGGACGAGATCATGTATCGTCGCGGTCAGCGGCCCATGGTACCAGGAAAGGAAGAATGCGCCCAAGCCAAAATACGGAAGGAATTGCACTTTACCGGCCGAATGCAGAGCAAGGTAGATCGCCGGTGCACCGAGAACAAAGCCGATTGGGATGATGATCGGGCGCCCCCAAGCCCGGATCTTCGCCAGCAGGTCTGACAAATACGCCCCCGCGGCAATGCCGCACGTGCCCCCAACAACGAGCGTGCTCCCCAATGCCAAGCCGGCCTCGCGAGCGCTGAACCCCCTATAACCTTGTACGAACGCCGGACCCCACGCCACATACGCGTATCCTGCGAAGCTGCAGAACCACCCGGAGAGCAGCAAAGCGACAAAGGCCGGGACTCGCAGCAACTCGCGAATGGTTACGTGCTCGTCCGAAGGGTCTGAAGGCACTCGCGGGAGTCGCAGCGCGCATAGTCCCAGGATGACTCCCGGGACACCAATAATAAAAAACCCGCTCCAGAAAAGAACGCCCGCGCTGATGACCGCACGCCGAGAGATGCGATCGGCCAACACGCCCAGAGGAAAACTTGCCAAGGAAAGAACCACGGTGAACACCGTCGCCAAACTGCCCAGTTGAGCAAAAGTCAGCCCAAACTCCCTCCGGATTGCGGGGAACAGCGAGAAGATGATCTGCCGGTCAACGTAGTTCACAAAATTCACTAGCATGAGAATCATCAGCACCCGGCGCCGCGTCTGGCTGAGGTCGGCTCGTTTCATGAGGGCAAACTCATCGTGGTTCGCATCACACATTGCCCCTCTCCGGTTGGTTGGCTGCTCGGATCGTATTCGTTTACAACCATAGGTTTGCGATGACAAGCGACAAAGAGCGGTCGGCGCAAAATTGACGCTGAATGTCGCACTTTGTCATTTGAGCTGAGGTTGAAAGTCGCACGGAACAGCGCGTAGAATGACCCCACTTTTCTGCGCCAGGGAGTTTCTTGAGTGAGTAAGACTTCTCCTGTTCCAGAGGCCTTGCCTGCGGCGTCCGCCGGGAACAACCACCTCGATTCCTGGAAGGAAATTGCTGCTTATCTCAAGAGGGATGTGCGCACGCTCCAGCGCTGGGAAAAGCAGGAGAACCTGCCGGTGCGCCGGCACCGGCAGGATCGGCTGGGCTCGGTTTTCGCTTACAAATCCGAGCTGGATGCCTGGCGTCTCGATCGGCAGCTTCCGCCGCAGCCGCATGCCGTGTCGGGCCAGGAAGTCAAATCGGGAAAGATTCGGTTGCTCGTTTTGCCGTTCGAAAATCTGAGCGGAGATCCTGCGCAGAGCTACTTCAGTGATGGACTGACCGAGGAGATGATCACACAGCTGAGCCGGCTGGAACCGCAGCGTCTTGGCGTCATCGGCCGCACCACGGCGATGCAGTACAAGGGCAGCAGTAAACGCATTGATGAAATCGGCCAAGAATTGAGGGTGGACTATATTCTGGAGGGCAGTACGCGCCGGTATACAGACCGGGTTCGCATTGCGGCGCAGCTCGTCCGAGCGAAGGACCAAACCCATCTGTGGGCGGAGACCTACGACCGCGACGTTCGCGACGTACTTGCCCTCCAGAGCGACGTCGCGCAAAGCATTGCAAGAGCGACTCGTCTCGCACTGCCCGCCCGAGAGCAAGCGCGCCTGGCCGGGATCCGCCGCCCCGTTAATCCCGAAGCCTATGAGGCTTATCTAAAAGGGCGCTGCCTTTGGTACGAAAGGAATACGCAGGCACTCACGAGGAGTATTGAATATTTTCAGCAAGCAATCCAGAAGGAACCAAACTATGCGCTGGCCTATGCCGGGCTGGCTGACGCTTATGGATTGCTGGCACTGATTCCTTGGGACGGGCTACCGCCGCGGCAGGCCATGCCCAAAGCCAAAGCGGCGGCCCAGAAGGCGATGGAGATCGACGATACGCTCGCCGAGCCGTACTCGTCGCTGGCCCTGGTCCTCCACCGCTATGATCGGGATTGGTCTGCGGCGGAACGAAACTATCGGCGGGCGATTGAGCTCAATCCCAACAATGCTCGCGCGCACCTGTGGTATGCGTGGTTATTGATCGCATTAAGTCGTCACCGGGAAGCCTTGGATGAGATCAACGAAGCGGAAGAGGTCACGCGGAAAATTGATCCTTTGGGACTGGTTGACATTCGCGCTACGCGGGCTGAGAGCCTCTATCTTGCGCGGCAATACGACGGCGCGATCGCCGAGTGTCGCGGGGGACTCCGGCTGAATCCAGACTACTTCCTTTTGCACTTTGTGCTCGGTCGGTGCTACGCACTGAAAGGACGGCATGCGTCGGCCATTCGCGTTTTCGAAAAGGCCGTCCGGTCAGCCAAGGACAACCTCTTGTTAGTTACTTCGTTAGTGCACACGTATGCCGCGTCGGGCCGCAGAGTCAGAGCCCTGAAGGGTCTCGAGGAATTGAAGAAGACGAGTAAGTGGCGCTACGTTCCAACGATGTATTTCGCCTGCATCTATGCGGGACTGGGGGATAAGGACCAAGCTTTCTTTTGGCTCGAAAGGGCCTATCAGGAACGCTCCGACGGTCTGACGTACCTCAATGTCGAACCCACGTTCGATCCTTTGCGCTCTGACGCGCGCTTTCAGCACCTACTTCACCGCGTGGGCCTTTCGCACTAGAAAAGAACATAGGGGGTTCAGATAACTTCTGTACATAAAACCCGCTGAATGTTGCCTTCGTTAGAAAAAAGCGGAACTTCTAATCATAGTACTCTGGAGAGTGCTTCTGCCGGGAGAAGAAATTGATGTCGTGTCCGATCCACAATTGCGCCCCAGTTTTCGCCAAGAAGGCCTGAAGTGTTTTCCGCGAGGCCTCCGTAATGCCCGGTGCTTTTTCGCGGTCGGGCATGGAGTCCAACTTGAGATCCTCAGGATAGTGATAGAGATCGCCGCTAAGGACGACGGCCCCAGTCTTCGGAAGCTTGACATAGAGCGACTGGTGCCCGGGCGTATGGCCTGGCGTGAATAAGAGCACGACCGTACCGTCGCCGAACACGTCGTAATCTCCTTCGACCTTTTGCGTTTTGCTGTTCTTGAGAGCGGCATAGGCTGGGTTGACCTGGACATTAGGCCCAAACATCATGTCATAGTCGCCTGGATGTACCAGGAACGTGGCTGTCGAATAGCAGGGTGCCACGGGGATGCACGATCAGATAAACTGCACAGGAAAAATTGGTGTTCTTCACCTGCTCCCTGGTGAGGCCGAACCCTTCGGGATGGTTGGTAATAATCGTTCCACCATCCAAAACATACAGCCGCAGTCCCTGGGCCGCAGACTGTGGCGTTTGAGGATGAGCAGTGAGCACAAGACCAATCGCCGACAATCCCAGCAGCAATCCGACCGTTCTCAAAATCCCCCTTATGCCGAAACTATCTATTCCGTGCACTCGCACCCACCTCATTCGGAATTGGCAAGGCCGAATACGTTTTCTCCGCTGAAAAGGCCAAGAGAGCGTTGCCGGGGATAATACCGCCGTGATGAGAGTAGCCTGAGTTCACAAACAACATCCCGCCCACTACCGTCGGACCGGAGTTGCTCATGGAGCCTCCGTTCGTCTTCACGCCATTGACCGTAGGGAAATCGCGGGCCGTGTCGTACTCCCACAGGACCCTGCCATCATGCGCCGCATAAGCGCGCAGGCGGCCATCCATCGTGCCGGCAAAAACGACCCCGGAGATCGCAGTCACGGCCGCCGGATGGGACTGTTTGCAGGCTTTGCGATCTCCGCACGGCGGGTTCACCGCGCTCCAGATCGCGCTTCCATCGCTGAGTCTGATCGCGGCCATGCCGCCGCTTGCGTCCCGGTCCTTCGGATCGAAGAATCCATTCGGGACGTACACTCTTTCGCTATCTATGGCGATGCCCCAGAGCACACCGCCACCTGAAGTGCCTTTCCCGACCTGTTGTTCCCAAACAATTTTGCCGCGGTGGTCTGGGTCGAGGGCCCAGATCATTCCCGACTTGTTTCCGGCCACCACTATCTGGCGCCCCCCCGACAATTCAGCTAGAACGGGCGAGGAGCCAAAATCGAAGTCGGGCGAGTCTGCGTCGGGACACACAGCTGCTTCACGGTCGGAACGCCGGCAGCTGGCGTTCCAGATGTCGTTTTGCGTTTCTTGACGAAACCATTTGATCTTGCCGGTCTTCATGTCCATGGCCACGATAGAATCCGACATGGCCGTGGAGGGTGGCGAGAAGTTGTTGCCCGTCCCTACGTAAAGGGTGTTTCGTTTCACGTCGAGCGTCGGCGCGTTCCAAACGGCTCCTCCGGAGGGACCTACGATCTGCGTCCCGGCGCTATTCTTCTGTGTAGGCTTGGCGTCCTCGGCAATTGTGTAGGTCTTCCAGACTTGTTTTCCGGTTGCGGCGTCCAGGGCCACGACGCTTCCACGGAATGCGCAACAAGGATATTTTGGATCTCCCACTTGGGATTCCTCTCGCGAAGAGACCGGCACGTACAGGCGGCCCGCATATAATTGCGGTGCACCCGTGATGGCAGCTCGGGAGTAGTCGTCTACTTTGACTTTCCACAGCAGCTTGCCTGATTCCGCATCCACGGCATAAACGTTCGCCGCTTGGTCGCCAAAATAGGCTGCCAGCCGATCTTTGCGGGCGCCGCCCGGACCGATAGTGACGGCACTTCGGATGCCGGCTTCGACCTCGATGGTCCAGTGAATGCAGCCGGTCTCCCCGTCGACGGCGAAAAGGTCGCCCTCCGCATCTCCGACGTAGAGGCGCCCTCCAACGACAACGGGCTGCGTGCCTCCGGAACTCGCCCCGGGGAAACCGAACGCCCATTTCAAATGGAGGCTCGGAACATCATCCGCGGCAATGCGTGCAACTTCGGCCGGCTCAAAACGCGAATTCGTGATCGTGACGCCCCAACCGTTCCAGGCAGGTCCGTCCAGGCCCTTGCGGAACGACTGCGCGCTATTGGCGCAAAATGCGGACTTGGGAATGGTGTTGGAGAGTTCGCTACCCAACGGCTTGCCGGAAAGATATTCCGCGAGCGTGCGACGCTGGGCGCGGCTTCGCTCCGCGGCCTGCGTCTTCATATCTCCCTTCTCGAGCGCTTGCAGAATCTGCTCAGGAGTCAGTTGGTTCAGAACGTCGCGGCCGGGAGCACGCGAATCGGCATTCGCGCCGGCCTCATGACAGGAAGCACAATAGCTTTTGAAGAGCGCGGCGCCGTCTTGAGCGCGTGATGGCGCCGGGCACAGTGCTACCGAGAAGCACAGTGTGGCAATCCATAGCAGCGGTTCCCTTCGCACAGCACTCTCACCGACGCGAAATCCAACTAACTCCAATTCCAATGCGTGCGCTTCTAATTTAGCACTGCGCACAGGCAGGACTAAACGCTTTGAGCGCTCAGTGATCTATCTCGTTCTGCTCTTCGCGCCGTTCAAGGGCAATGACCCGCATTGCAGCCGCGCGCGCGCAGACTGTGAATATCCTCGAGGCGGTCCGGAATGAATCCATCGCGATTGGGCATTTTGACCTTTGGCAGGCTCGCGGCATCGAGGACCTGGCCTTCGGGAATGATGTCGTTGCGATAGAGAATGAAAGCCGTCAGGGCGTAAATGTCGCTGCCGCTAAGCGAACCCTCCTGTTTTGGCGGCATGGCGCGATTGATGTAGTCCCATATCGTCGTGGCAAACGGCCAATAATTGGCAAGCGTCCGCGACGGCGTAGGAGTATTGAGCGGACCTCGGCCTCCGACTAAGCGTGGAGCGAGTTGGCTGCCTTCCCCATTGGCTCCGTGGCACGCCGCACACTTGCTCGCAAAAATCTCCTCGCCTTGTTTGGCGGTGCCACTTCCTGGCGGAAGTTCTTTCCCTTGCGGACCGATCGATTGGTTCCAGGCCTGGATCTCTTCCTTGCTCGGCGTCCGCCCGAGGTTGCTATAGCCCGGTGCTTGCGCAAATGCAGCGGAGCATGCCGCCAAGCCAAAGACTGCGAGGGCGGGTAAAAAGCTAGAATAGCGCATTGCTAACGCTCCCATCGCGGCTCACCTTCCATGGCTGAATGGCGTTGAAATTACCCATATCTGCAGTGGTTGGAGGCAGGCGGAAATAATCCGCATCGACGCCCCAGAATTTGGTCAGCTCCGCTAGGGTCGGTTGCACGTGCCCCTGATCATCGGTGCAGCGGGACTCGAGCATCACTTCTTCTCCATTCCATGTCCAGGACAAGCCGAATCGCGTATGCGCCTTGGGCGCGATGGGTTGCTGAAGCTGCGCGTCCTTCCAGCTCCGTCCGCCATCCACGGAGACTTCGACGCGACGAATGGCGCCGCCTCCCGACCAAGCCAAGCCCGTGATTTCATAGAAGCCGTGCGCCGATAGCTGTTGGCCGCCAGACGGCCGCGTGATCACCGATTTCGGTCCCATCTCCGATTCAAACCAACGCGATTTGCCGTCCAGGCGCGCGCTGGGGTACTTCGTGCTCTCCATCATGGCCATGTAGGGTTGATCGACCACGTAGATCCGCCGGAGCCACTTCACGTTGTTGATGCCTTGCCAGCCGGGCACCAGCAATCGCAAGGGATAACCCTGCTCAGGGCGTAACGCCTCGCCATTTTGACCGTAAGCCACGAGGCAATCGTCCATGGCTTTCTCGAGCGGAATACTCTTCGTGTGCTTGCCGGTCTCCGCGCCTTCGGCAACGATCCAGCTCGCGCCTTTTTGCACGCCCACCTGGCCCAGCAGAAGCGAAAGCGGCACGCCGGTCCAGACGCTGCAACTGGTCAGTCCATGTGTGTCCTGAACGGTAGCCGACGGCACCTTTCGCGGTTCACCGGTGATGCCTGCCGCGGCGCTATTCCCATGGCATTCAAGGAAATGCAGCCGCGATACCGAGGGCAGCCGCTTGATCTCATCGAGGCTGAAGATCAGGGTCCGGTCCACCATCCCATGAATCATCACGCCATGCTCGCGGGGATCGATGTCCGGTGGTTCGTGCCCGTGGGAGATGATGAAGTGCAGCGGGGCTGGGGTAATGATTCCGATGGAATCCTGAAGGGGCGAGCGGAACCCGTAGTCACGCCGCGAGCCAGGTACGATGGGCCATAGCGCGAGGCTGCCGATCCGCACGTCGTTCTCGAAGCGCGATCGTTCGCCGTAGGCGTGTAAATCTTTGGCTCCTGCCGAAGGCGTGTCGGCTGCGAAGAGCGTTGTGCTCCCCGAAGAAATAGCACCGGCTGCGAAGCCGGCCAGCGCGGCGCCGTTCTTCAAGAATTGTCTACGAAGAGATCGCTTAGAACTCATTTCTGCCTCCCGAGTGGCCGTTTCCGATCACGACGAAGGAGATCGAAGAATGCGATAAAATTCCGCCTCTGCGCCCAAAATGTCAAGACAATTAAGGGTCCGCTCTACGGGTGTGATTGGCTGCCGACCGGCTTCTTGTTGCCCCGGCCAAGCGCCTCTAATAGGGAAGGTTTTGGCCCGTCAGAAAGTCGTCGACTTTGAGGAAGAGGCTCTTTTCGTGCTTACGGGAGTCTTCTACGATTCTTTCAGTT
>QHYQ01000518.1 GCA_003224175.1 Acidobacteriota bacterium | reverse complement strand
CGGTGAATTGTCGCTTGACGTCCGAGACGTCCTCGGCAAGCTGCACGTAGACGTAGGCGTAGCCGGGAATCGAGACAGAACGGATTCCATAGTCCGCGGCTGTTCCGGGATGGATGGTCTTATTTTCAGCCACGGCGTCTTCAATCGGGCGGGTAACAAATTGCTCGACTTGCTGCGCGGTCGCACCGGACCACGAACAGGAGGCCACAGCCACCCTCACCGGAATATCAGGATCTTTTCGCTGTGGCATGGAATGGTAGCCAAACCAGCCCCAAACGAGGACGCCGACGAGGAGAACCCAAGAAACCTGCGGGTGCTCGACGAAGAACCTAGGGAGGTTATGTGTTTTCTCGATCCGATCCTGGTCGCTTCTGTGTGCCATGGGCTCATTTACCTAAGGAATGACTTCGATGCGTTCTCCATCCGTCGAGAGTTGGGCGCCGACAGCAATCACCTTCTCCCCGGGCTGCACTCCCACAACGGCTATCGAACTCTCGTGGGTCGCGCCCAACTGCACTTCGCGCAGACTTGCTGTCCATTTGCCGGCATGTTCTTGCGCCACCATCACCGCAAACCGCCCGGGTTTCGATGGATATGGAACGATGGCGCTGAGGGGCACGGAGGGAACGGGAGGTTGCGAAATGCCACTGAGGCTGATGGACGCAATCATCCCCGGTTTCAACAAACCGTTATGGTTCGATACGGTCAGTTCTATGGTGAAAACGCGGTTCCGCTCGTCCGCATTTGGGGAAATACTGGTCACTCGCCCTTGATACCCTTTGGGGTCATCCTGCAAGCGAATCGTGAACTCTTGCCCCAGATGCAGGTGCCTCAGTGCGTAATCCGGCACTCCAAAGCTAACTTTCACTGCGCTCGTGTCGGCAATCGTGAAGGCTGTAGCCGCGGCTGACGCTAGATTTCCCAGCTCAATGTTTCGCGTAAGGATGTACGCGGAAAATGGCGCCTTCAGATCCGAATCGTTCAGAGCCAATTGCGCTTGATGCAAAGCGGCGTTGGTCTGGTTCACAGCGGCGAGCGTGGAATCAAATTTGGCTTGGGCCTGATCAAAGTCAGGTCTGGTCAGACTCTGAGTGGAGTAAAGGGCCTTCGCGCGCTCGAAGTCCTGCCCTGCCTGGACATGTTGTGCCATTGCTTGACTTACCTGGGCTTCTGCCTGTTCAACCTGATTTTTCAAGTCCTGCTGACGAATCTGCGCAAGAACATCTCCGCGGACAACATAATCCCCCGTACCTACATCCCTGCGGCGTCCGTCTGCACCGACGACCTGTCGAATGTTTGTTACATAGCCTGAAGACTTGAAGGACAGGGCGGCCTGTGCGAAGGGCAGGATAGAAGCTGAGTAGCGGAGACCTTCCGGAGATGCGTATAAAGTTACTTCCGCGAGACGAACTGGCACCGGAGGTTTCGCGGGGATTTGCGTACCTCGATGACAGCCAGTTATCGCTGCCATCAGCGCACAAAGTCCGGCCCATTTTGACATTCGACCTCTTCGTACGGCACGTACAGGGACCTTCATGGGACTACTCCTCACCCAATGTGCGTTCGAAATCTGCCCGCGCTCTCCAAAACGCAAGTAAACCTTGCCGATACTGATCCTCTGCACTCGCAACCGAGGACTGTTGCTGCAAGAGATCGCTCAACACAATCGCCTGGTGCGAATAGGCGTCCATCTGGTTGCGAAGTTTTTCGGCTTCCGCGTCTCGTGCGGCCTGTGCTGCGGTGAGCAGTTCCCGCGCTTCCCGGAGCCGCCGAAACGATGAGTCCACTTCCTGTAGAACTTGTTCTCTCACATTGTCAATGGAAAGTTGCGCCTGCTTTTCCGCATCAGCCTTCTGGGCAATGTCGTGACGCTTCTGCCCCCAGTCCCAGGGTTGCCAGGTCAACAGCACGCCGACGGCACCGACGTTCTGAGGGAAGAACGAGATATTCGGAGCGGTAAGGTAGTTCGCTTGAAGAGAAACATCCGGAATGTACCGGGTCTTCTCGATTTTCGTCTCTAACGCTGCTTGTTCTTTCTTGATCGTTTCGGCCTTAATCTCAGGTCGCATCTCGATCGCGCTTTTTCTTGCTTCTTGCAAGCTTGATTCCTCAGGGAGCGAATTAGGGACCATCTCGACCGTAAACTCCGCCAGGAGGTCGCGCCCTAGCAGGCGGTTCAAAGTCTCCTTCTGGTCCGCCAGCGTGTCTTCGATGACGGTAAGTTGATAGAGAGCTTTTGTGCGTTGGGCAGTAACACGGAGGCCATCAGCCTTCAGCACTGTCTCTTGTTGCAGGCGTCGACCAGTGAGCTCCTGCAACCCTTCAAGGTAGGCAAGAAGAACGCGCTGCGATTCGAGTTCACTTTGGGATTGCAAGATTGCGTAGTACGCGCGCCGAACCTCG
>QHYQ01000517.1 GCA_003224175.1 Acidobacteriota bacterium | reverse complement strand
CAGAATTTCCGGAACCCGCATCATTGAAGCGTAAAGGCTTACAGACTTGAATTCGATAAAGATTCAAGTTTGCGAGAGCAACCCGGAGCCTCTCGCCACGTTTGATTGCCCCCCTAAAGAATCAAGAAATCAAACGTTCCGGCGGAGCCCGTCAACATTTTGCAACAGCTGGCCCCTGCCTTCTATACCCCATTAACCAGACTCGAGCCGCTGGGCTAAAACTTCACTCGCCTGCACACCGCGGTGAGCGGCTTCCTCCACGATCATGTGTATAAATCCGATCTTCTTGCGGTCCTGCTCGCTCGGTCCCCTCCATTGTTGACCGTCAAAATACACGTCGGGCAGATCATCACAGAATCTCTTGAGAATCGCCTTCTGTTGGTAATCAGGGTAGGCTCCCACGAAATTATCAACGCAGGTGATGGCGTACTTCAAAGGGTCAGAGATTCGACGGTCAGGATTCCGCAATGCCCACGCTAACATCTCGGCAGACCAAAGGTAGTTGTGTTGAGGGTAGCGGTTGTAGATGGCGTTTAGCAGTTCAGTCGCTCTTGCGGGCTGTCGGAGTTCCATAGCGGAAACACCGCGAGCGCAGCGGGCCGCGGTTTGTGCGGCCGCTGGCGTTTCAGCGTGGGCGTTTCCATGAAACTTCAAAGACCTAGGATTTAATTCCTGTCTCAGATTCGCAGGGGTAGGAGTCTCAGATTCGAGCGGCACAGAAAGAAGCCGGTCGGAGTGCAGGACGCGCCGCCGCGTTCCGTGGTAGTGGCTCAGTCCGCCAGACGTGGCGACACCGCCGCGTTTGAGCCGGTCCAAGTAGCGGAATACCGTGGGCCGTGACCATTTGAACCGCTGGCCCTCGGGATAATTCAGTTCCACCGCGTTGAGCCGTGCCGTGATCGTAGCGACTGCCGGAAAGATTCGCGGCAATTCCCGCTCCGGTCGAAACGCGCCAGGATGCGCGCCAAGCGGCGCAGACGTTCGCGCACCACGCGGTACTTACGGCCGTCATTAGGACTGGCAAAGCGCCAGGGTTGCGCATGACGGAATAGGTCAGCGGGTTGAGGTTTCCGCGCAGCGCCGGCGGCGTTCTGGTTTCGGTTCCCGGGTTGTGGCGCAGTTGCCATTTCCTCAGCCCTGGACCTTCCAGACTTGGGCGCAAAATGGGCGCAGAACCAGGGTCAAATTGGCACAAATCGAAGGATGCTCGGTGAGTAAGGGCAGCCGAATCAGCGTGAATTTTGCGGAAAGCTGGAGCGGGCGATGGGAATCGAACCCACGTCCGCGGCTTGGGAAGCCGCTATTCTACCATTGAACCACGCCCGCTCGGGCCTACCCTACCAGACGTATCGTGATTTCGGCAAGTCTGCATTCGATCGAATTAGTGCGCACCGGGCAGCCGGCGATGGCACTCGGCGATCGCGTTGACCGATCCCTTTAGAGGGAAGCCCTGCCAGGACTGGTGTGACGGTCGTTGGAGTTGTAGGTAACTCTTGCAGAGGATCCGCTTAGGGCCCGCCCACCCTCTCGAACCCTCATGTTTGCTCTTGCACAAGGAACTCTTCTTGCGCTTTCCATACCATCCTCATACGCCTGTGGGTAACGTGGGCGTTCAGTCCCTGGCCAACCTCCCAGTGGCCAGCCCGAAGGGAGATGGTCGTGATGGAACGTCGCGCAACCCGCCGCTTCCGAATGAGGCTGCCGATGACGGTCCGCTGGACGAACCAATCGGGAATCGGGGAAGCTCGGGTGGAGTCCGAGGACATCACGTCTCGAGGCGTGTACTTCTTCCTGCCGATAGCAATTGAAAAGGGTTCGTCAGTCGAGTTGGTCATTGTTATGCCACACGAAATAACCTTGGCCGAGCCTATTCGCGTCCGCTGTCAGGGACGGGTGCGACGGACGGAAATCGAGGATATGGACCGCGTCGGAGTGGTGGCTGAGATTGAACGTTACGAGTTCTTGCGAGAACGCGAGAACCCTCGCCCCAAGGCTTCAAACTCCAGGCGATAAGAGGGAGAAAACAAGGCGCGATCTAGCGCAGAGAGAGTAATTGTGAAACGCATCACGAAATGGGGAAGCCTCGGCGAACGCGTTGTGAACCTCCAGGACGGCGAGAGCATTGTTCTCGAGTGTAACGGCGACGCAGCCGAAGAGGCTCATAAGATACGTAACGGCCTGAACGGCATCGCAGCTTGTATCTTGGTCCGACGCACGGTGAAGGTTGTCGGCGGGAAGGTCGTGATTACGCGCGTGGGAACCTGGCGGCCGCTAAACCGTGTTGCGCTTCCCCGGTGACCCTCAAGGACCTTCTCAAGGTTATGCGGAGTGGTACGTAAGCTGTACAAGCCTCCAACACGCCACTCGAGATTTAGACCCCCGCCCGAGCCTGGGCTTGCTGCGCGCGTCTTAAGGCTCGACGTCCTGGCGCCGAAATAGGCTTTCTACCATTGAACAATGCTCGCTCGGGCTTACCTTCCAGACCTATCGTGATTTCGGCAATGAGTTCGTCAACTTGATTTGGCCCACCCCCCGGGTGAATATCGAAAAAGTTGGAAGTGATCCCGCCGTCGGGGCTGTGGGAACGGTGAAAAAGCCGAGCGTTGTT
>QHYQ01000516.1 GCA_003224175.1 Acidobacteriota bacterium | reverse complement strand
CAGCAGAATCTGGAGAACCTGCAGGGGTTGCTCCTGAAGCTTGACCTTGATGCTCTGCTTGCGGAGTTCCCCTGCGCGAACATCCACTTCGAACACGCCGAATCGAATCGTGGTTTGCACTGGATGAGCTTCCGCTAAGAGTTCACCAAATTACGTGGCGCATCACTACACCCAACCGCCAACGGAACAGACCTGACCTACGCCGGAAAGTTCATACGTCGCAGCAGGTCTTGGAACCGCAGGTCGGAGCGCAATCCATCGAGTCGAGAATCCGTCTGCAGATAAATCATATTCGTGGTCCGCTCCCGGTAGGAAGTTTCCAGCCAACGAAAGGCTTCGTCCTTCTGGCCTAAAGCGCTGTAAATCCGGCTCACATAGTACGGCATAACGTATTTCTGTTTGGAGAGCTCCCTTAGCTGCTCCAAAATGTCGTTAGCCTCGTTTCTGTGCCCAGCCGCGGCACAAGCCTCCCCTAGGACCGCGACGAAGACGGAGGCTCCCGGCGAAAGCTCAACTCCCTTTCTCAATGCTGCAATTGCCTGCACATACTGCGATTGGCACAGATAGGTCCATCCCATGAAACCGTGCGCCGGAGCAAAATTGGGGTCCAGCTCGAGGATTTTGCCGAACTGCTCCAAGGCCTGATCGTAGCGGCGGGCAAAGATATACACCAGTCCCAGGATCGTATTAATAATGCTGGAGAGTGGATCGAGGCGGATGGCGCGCTTGAGCTCGGTGTAGCCCTCCTCATACCGCCCCATGACCCCAAGATAAAGGCCAAACCATTCATGGGCTGGGGCATAACGCGGGTTGAGCTCAATAGACCTTTCGAATTCCCTTTCTGCGGTCAAGAAATCGTAGTCATACATGCTGGCAAAGGCGAGTGCAGCATGCGCTTCCGCCAAGCTATGGTCGATTTCGAGTGCTTTCCGTGCGAATCCTTTTGCCTTGCCACAACCGTCCTGCGCAGGAACAAAGCCCCAGGCGCTGAGTCCGGTGAGGCAATCGGCCAGTCCTGCGTACGCTGCTGCATAGCTCGGATCTCTTGCAATTGCGGTTTGGAAGGACTGAACCGCTTTTCCAAAGCCTTCTCCGCTGCGCCGATTCCAGTGATAACGACCCTTAAGATAGGCTTCGTATGCTTCCGGATCGACAGGATGGGGTTGCGCGAAATGGGCCAGGTCTTGCGGTGTCAGTTTGACCTGGACTTGCCGGGCGATAGCTTGAGCCACTTCGGACTGCAACGCAAGCACATCGCGCAGGTCCCGCTCATAGCTTTCCGCCCAAAGGTGCATTTCCTTGGGCGCATCGATCAACTGTGCTGTGATGCGCACGCGGCGTCCGGCACGCAGCACTGTCCCTTCCACAATCATGTCCACCCCCAGTTCCTGTGCAATCTCGCGCACAGGTTTGTGCACACCCTTGTACTGCATCGCAGACGTTCGCGAAACCACTCGCAACTCGCCGATCTTGGCCAGAGTCGTGATGAGCGCCTCCGTCAGTCCTTCGGCGAAATACTCCTGCTCCGGATCGCGTGACAGATTTTCCAAAGGCAGCACCGCCAGAGACCGCATCTGCGAGGCGTCGCATTCGATTTTTCCAACAAACCGATAGCCGCGCCGGGAAAGAGTCTCAACGAAGCGGGGGGTCTCGGCCGAGTCGCCCAGAGCTTCCCGCAGGCGCTTAATGGCGTTGTAGAGACCGTGATCGAAATCGACAAAGGTGTCGGAGGGCCAGATTTTCTGCTGTAGTTCCTCCCGAGTGACAATCTCCCCCGGGCGCTGTAAGAGAACTTGGAGGATTTGGAAGGGTTGCTCCTGGAGCTTGACCTTGATGCCCTGTTTGCGCAGTTGGCTGGCCTTGAAATCCAGCTCAAACGCCCCGAAGCGAACCGTCCCAAGTGCTGGGTGGAAATCCGCCATACAGGCAAGCTCCCCAAGCTCTGGCACGCGATTTTAACACCAGCAGTCCGCCTCCGGACTCGGCTTTCGACAAAACCGGAGAGACGGAGGAGCAAAACAGGAGAGACCTGCGGTATTTACTCAGTTCCACGGATCTGAGATAAGACAGCGTGAACGGGTGATCCAGAGCCCCACGACAGTCGAAAAGGAGGAATCTATGAACACCAACAAGATCGCTTTCGCGCTGATCCCGTTGCTGTTGGCAGCCGTGCCCAACCTTCATGCCGCCAAGTGCTCAAACGCGTCCTTGAAGGGAGCCTATGCCTTCTCCAGCCAGGGCTTCACCGAGGTCACGCCCGACATCAGTTCGGCTGGGTTTGTTCCATATGCAGAGGCCGGTCTGGTTGTCTATGACGGACATGGAAATGCCCCTTCCGGCAGGTTTACCGTCAATACCACAACCGCGAACGGCGGAAGCTTCCAGGGAACATTCACCGGGACCTACATCGTCAACGAGGATTGCACCGGGAAACTCCAAATCGACCTTGGAGACGGCACCCTCTTCCACTTCGACCTCGTAGTTGAGGGATCGGCAAGACACACGGCTCTCAACACTGATTCCGGTACGTTCATGAGTGTTTTCTCGATCGAGAAGATCGGCGGAGAAAACGACACAGCTGAAACGAGGTAAGTATGGGGCCCCAGGTCGAAGCCTAGCGAAACGTCGCGCCCAGGGCCGACCATAGTCCCAGCTGGCAATAGCCTGTCAAAGGAGTCCACTATGTTCGGACAACAGAAACGTGTTGCGCTTCTCGTCGTGACTCTGCTGCTTGCGTTAGCACTGGGCAACCTCGCG
>QHYQ01000025.1 GCA_003224175.1 Acidobacteriota bacterium | reverse complement strand
GCTGCCGTGGCAGGACTTACAGGTCAGGGCAAAGTATGACTTTTCTCGCAACTGGGCAAACCGCTTACGGAGCTCTTTGTGCTGCGGTTCTCGGAAGCGCGTGAGGAATGGAAGAGGCGAAGGTGACTTCTCAAAGGTAACGCTGGGAAATAATGATTTTGCCGCGGCTGGCAGCAAAAATAAACGTGGCTGAGGGCGCGATTGCCGCAAGGTTCCGCGACCCTAGCCGTACCAGCCTAGACGAGGAGGCTGCTTTGCGAGACGCTTGCGGAGCCTGCGCTCGCTATTCCCGGAGCGCAAAGAAGAATCCGGCCAGAAGAAGGACGTCGCGTAAAGGCGGATCGGAACCATGCGGCAGGGGTTCTATGGTGGTGATCAGTTGCGGATACTACACAAGGTTCGCGGCGGGCAATTGGTTAGTCAAATGGGGTTACACGTTTTGGAGCTAGCGCGGAGAAGCCAGAAATCCGGGGCAGGTTCGGAGAATTCTATCCCTACTTCAGTGCGGCCTGCGTAACACCGACCAACGTGGGTTACACGACCATCTCTTTCCGCCCAATTCTCGGGATTCTGGATGATAAGCCTCTGGCCGATTGTCACCGTAGCCGCTAAGGGTACGAGGACTCCGTGGGCGTTTAGAGAGAATGTGCAAGTCTGTTCCTGCAACCGCCCTCCCTCTCCGCAAACTATAAGAGCCAAGCGGATAAATAAGCGAGTGCTGCGGCGACGCTCGAAAAATGCGGCCCGGGCAGCCTGAGTGGACATATTACCTCGTACTATAGGCGGACAGGTGATAAGGAATATGGCTGAGGGAAGATACTACGAATCACCCCCAAAGTAAACTCCGTTCCGCCACCTCGGGTGTAGTCGCCCCGAGATAGTGCCGCACCTTGCTCCTCGATCGAGATCTCGACGCCTATTTGCCTTTACAGGGATCTGAGGACTTCACCAAACTTCTTCATATTCTTAGCCGCAAGAAGCCCCAGCACCCCTAGCGCCAAAAGAGAACCCGTGGACGGCTCCGGAATAAGCGGCTTAGTTGGCAAGGGTACATTCGGAAAGGCGGTGAAAGCCTCACCCACCCCCCACCCTCCTGCGCCGTTATTGTCGCAGACGTCGGGGAAAACAAACGGGTCGCAGGTGGTGTCATTGAGATTGACCGCAAACTCGTTTCCCGCTGGCACACCTGTGCAAGGGATCTCGCCGCAGGATTCGCTGAAGTATATATCTGTCACCCCGTCTAGGATCGTGACTGTGCATGCGAACGCATCGCTGTAACAGGGCACTTGAGACGGTAAGGTTATTGCCGGATCGATAGTCTCGATATCCACGGTGTTAATCGCGGACGCGGTTTGAAAGAAGCTAATTCCGCCGCCCGAACCGTCCGCATTGAACGTGAAGGAGGTCCCCAGAGCCCCGCTGACAGGAGTAAAATTAGGAATAGGACAACCCTCAAAGCACGGTGGGTCGAGTACGCCGATGTTCGGGTCGGTTGTGGCATTCGCGCGAAGCGGGATAGCCGAGATCAGCAATAGGAATGATACGAGAATCAGGAATCGATTCATTGTGTCCCCCCCGTCTCGCTTAATCCAAGCAAGCGGAGGACCCTTTTGGGCGACTTAAGCACTTAAGTTAAGTCCTTAATTACCTGTGTCTTAATGATATAGCTCGAGAGTGGCCCACAAGGCCTTTGCTAAAATCGTTCTCATTTGATGCAGCGATTTACCCTTACAATACAATTGCCTAGTCTTTACCGACGGCGCTGCACGGACTAGACCCTGCTCCATAAACCTCAATTCGGGCAAGCAAGACACAAAATCGGACCTCCATCAGTTGTGGAGCCTGCGGAGAACGGTTTTCGGAACGCCACTCGTCAATTCTCTGGAGAACCCCGTGTTATTGGGGTCCTATTCCCGCTCTCGGCGCTGCGTAGGCTGAGCTCGGCGAGCACTGTGCAGGCGGTTGCCTGAAGGAATGGCGAGGATGCCCAGCATTTCTCTCTTTTACAGGCCTTGAGCAGAAGTTCGCTTGGTAGTTCAATTCTTGCTGTATTTATTCATGATCTCTGAGAATTCCGGGCGGGTTTGCAGCTTACTGAGTTCCGGGTCGTTTCTTGCTTTTTGCGGAGAAAGCCCGCCCTTCTGGATGGCCTCACTCACATACTGTAGCGCGTCCTGCTGTTTATCAGCCAAGCAGTAAACCACGGCCTGAGTGTAGAGCAGCGAGACGTCGGCGGGGTCAATGGCACGCGCGCGCTGTATAAAGCTAGTGGCGCTCGCCAAGTCACCCTGTTTCGCAGAATACTGTGCCAGATGTTCCATGGTGGTGGCATCGCGAGGATTTACCTGCAGCTTCTTGTAGGCTAAGGCGATGGCCTTGTCGAAGGTGGCCTTGGCTTCGGCCGTGCGGCCAGACCAGCGGTATCCATCCGCCAGATTCCCGATAACAAACTCAGAGTCCGGGCTCAACGCGGCGGCTTTTTCAAACATCTTGACGGCGTCATCATAACGCTTGAGATAGAAATAGACGTTGCCCAGAGCGGAGTAAGCACGCTCACGTGGTTCGAGTTCGAGTGATTTCTGGAAGGCAGGAATGGAATCGGTGCATTTACCCTCTTCAAAATAAACCGCTCCGATGTTCAGATATGCGGCAGCGTTGCTGGGCTCCAGTTCGGCGACACGCCGGAAGGATTCCAGCGCCTTTTGATTGTCGCCGAAACGGAAATATGCCGAGCCCAGCGCGTTCCAGTTGAACCAGTAATAGGGGCCAAGCTGGGCGGCCTTCACGTAGGCGCGGATCGCTTCTGGTCGTTGGCCAAGTGCGCGGTAGGCGTCACCGAGCCGCCGGTAGCCGTCGTCGCTCTTGGGCGCTAGTTCCAGCGCTCGGCGCAACTCCGAGACCGCCTCGGCGGATCTGCCGGTCGCGCTATACACGCTGCCGAGAGTAAAATGGACTTCCGCAGCATTGTCGTTCAGCTGCTGTGCCTGTTGGCTGACCGCCAGCGCTTTGTCCGCCCAGACCCGATCATTCTTCTCGCGGTACATTCGCAAGCTGGCATCGGCCAAGCCTGTGTAGGCCAGGGCGAAACTGGGATCTTCCTTGATGGCGCGCTCGTAATAACCGATGGCCGTCTCCACGTTCTGTGCATTCAGCTGCCCGCGCATGGCACTTTGGCCGCGCAGATAGAGGTCATAGGCCTGGATGTTCTCAGTGGGATGCGCGCTGCTGCGGGCTATTTCTGCCGGACTAGGTTTTAACGCAAGGGCATCGACCAATTTCACATAGATCTGATCTTCTAAGGTCAAGAGGTCCTGTGGCACGCCCGAAAACTCTCGCGTCCACAATCGCCGACCCCCAACTACATCATCCAAAGACACGATGATGCGGAGCTTTTCGCCGCTACCCTGGATAGTGCCTGAGACGAGAAGATTCACTCCCAGCTGCTGCGCCATTTTCTCCAAAGAGTCGCTTTGCCGAAGGTTTTGGACCGTGGAAACGGAAGATGTGTGCACGTCCTCAAGCTGAAAGAGCTTGGCGGAGAGTGCCTCAACCAGACCAATCGCCGCATAATTGAGCGCAGCCTGATCGCCTAGGACACGGAACGGTATAACAGCAATGTACTTGCCCGTCGCCAGAGGAGGCAACCCCGCGGGCGCTTTGCTCGCGGTCGCCGATCTCCCTCCGTGGAAAATGAACTGGCGCACTCGAGGAATGAGCAGTCCTGCAAGCATGATCGCCAGAACCGCGCTACACGAAATGAGCCAAGCGCGCCTGGAGAGCAGGGGCAGCGTTATTTGCACGGTGGTCGTGGGCGCGGCCTCTGCGTCTAGATCGTTGAGGACCTCTCGGGCGCGCTGGTAGCGCTTTGCGGGATCTGTCTCCAGACACTTCAGGATAATGCGAGAAAGATATTCGGGAATTTGGGGGTTGAGCACCTTTGGGCTTTGTGGTCTTTCTTGAACGCGCTGACGCAACAACTGCAACGCCGAGTCGGCATGGAACGGCAAGTCGCCCGTCACCATTTCAAAGAGAATCAGTCCCAGCGAATAAAGGTCGCTCCGGTGATCGACCGGCTTGGCCTCGGCTTGCTCCGGCGACATGTAACGGGGGGTTCCGAGGTATTGACCCGTAAATGTCATGCCCGTGTCTGACTCCAGCGACTTGGCGAGGCCAAAGTCGGACACGTAGACGTTTTCGGCCTCGTCGAGCAGTATGTTTTGTGGTTTCAAGTCCCGGTGAACCACACCTTCGGATTCTGCGGCGTCCAGCGCCGCGCAAAGCTGGCGGGCGATGCGCACTGCCCGGGCGACCGCTAAGGGGCCTTGTTTTAAGGTGCTAGATAGATCATGGCCTTCCACATAAGCCATGGAGATGAACTTCATTCCGTTGTGGTCGCCCAGATCATGGATCCGCAAAATGTTCTTGTGCGAGATTTTACGGGCTAGGAGGAGTTCCTGCTTGAAACGCTCCATCACCTCAGGATTGACTGTCAATTCCGGTCGCACAACCTTGAGGGCAACGACGCGATCCAAATCGAGATCGCGGACCTTATAAACCGTGCCCATTCCGCCATTGCCAAGCTTGGAAATGATCTGGTACCGCGAACCGAACTGCCCGATGGGTTTAACTACTGGAGTAACAGCCACAGCTGCTTTCGCGAAGCCCGGCACCATCGTTGCGAGGTTCTCGTCGTCGTAGGAAAGTGGGAGGGGAGAGTCACAGACGACACAATGTTCCGCCTGGTCGGAATTCCCAGACTGGCACTGTGGACACGACCTCATCGTGCTCTCCAACATTATGTCAAGCGGATGGCTGATTATCCGTCTAGCAAGAGAGCGGGGGCAAGCAGAATTAGCAAGCCGAGCCATCTTCGAACAACTCACAACTGGGAGTCAAGTTTCAGAAATCAAGCTATCTCTGCAGTGATTCGCATGCTTCAGTGACCCGCTCGCCTGCGGGCGACCGGCGATTTTTCAAGAAATCAGCCGCGCGTTGCGGCAGATTCTCGAATTCCCGATCGTCTGCAGACATTCGAGGGGGAGCAACTTTGTCGGAGCTGAAAGGCGACGCTTTCATGACGGTTTCTCCTTTTCAGTTTCTGCACAGCGGGGCATTGTTGCCATCGACAGATCCAAGGGCAATGGACACTGGCATGACTCCGACATGATTTTGGCTTAATAGCTAACCCACGGAAAACGCAAGCGTTCCCGGCTCATTTGGGCGAACAAATATGGCGGCAAGAGACGTTAGCAGCTCGCCGCATATTGGCGCAGTGGATTCCAGTCGATCTGGAGTGAGAAACCATCGGATGGTCTCTTTTTGTGAAGCTCCAGAGTTGACAGTCTAGTTGATCTTTTGCCATGATTTCGCCCGAATTAAACAAGTGCTAAAAAAGTGCTATCGATCCACGTGGACGTGCCGTTGATTGGTGGCACATTTTTGAAGTGATCCGTTATGCGTATAGTTCGTTGCTATCGCGATGCAGAAACGACCTGGGAGATGGCTGAGAACGACTTCTTCATTGGACGAGCCCACGAGAATGCACCGTTGCTTCTCGATTTGTCTCTCGACAAGAGCGTTTCGCGCGTGCATGCCAGAATCTGGAAAGAGGATGGCGGCTACTGGATCGAGGACCTTCAGAGCGGGCACGGCACACTTCTCAACAACGTTCAAATTAAGGGACTCGGGAAGAGGCCTATTCAAGCAGGAGATCTTGTTGTGGTCGGAGAAACGACCCTATGCTTCGAGTCGCTCGAATCCCGAGATGCTCTCGCTCAAACCAACTACCTCCGATCGGGTGCCAATCTGCTCCAGGAAGAGTCCCAAACAGAAGCGCCCGTCAAAATCGCGCAGGACGTGGATGCGACAATCTTCGACCCTGCGCCAGCTAAGGACTCCGGAGATGCTGGAAATCGTCGATTAAAGCTCATCTGTGAGCTGCCGTTGCAATTTGCGGCGAAAACTCGACTCGAGGAGCTTCTCCCGGCGATCGTGGACCATCTCGCCGAGCTTGTTCCCAATGCCGATAGTTGGGCACTAGCGCTTCGCGATCCACAGACGGATGAATTGCTTCTCAAGGCTTATCGCAGCAAAGGTGCTCCTCACGTTAGCGAAATGCTCGCGCGACGTGCGATGGCTGAACGCAAGGCGTTCATGTGGAACCGGGCTGCTGGAGACCTCACTCAATCGATCCTACAGAGTGCGATCACCACGGGCATCTATGCGCCACTCCTCTGGCAAGAGGAGGCATTTGGAGTCATTTGCGCCGAGTCCAGTAGCTCCGCGGATATTTTCGGCCAGGAGGAACTCCGTTTGATCGTTTTCATGGCCCAGTATGCGGCCATGGCCCTGGGCAGTTACCGGCTCCAGGAGAAACTCCGCCAGGAATCGGTTCTCAGGGCCAAGCTGCTTCGGCACTTTTCTCCGAAGATTGCCGAGAAGCTGCTGCACCACCGGGGCCGTTTGCGACTGGGAGGTGAGCAGAGCGAAGTAACTATTCTCAATTCGGATCTTCGTGGCTTCACTCAGCTAACACGAGGCATGGAACCGGATGACGTCGTCGAAATGCTGAATGATTACTTCGCGGCTCAAGTGCCGATCATCTTCAACTATAACGGAACGATTGACAAGTTCATGGGTGATGCGATCCTCGTGGTGTTTGGAAGTCCAGAACCTGACCCCAAGCAATACGAACATGCTGTTCTTACTGCGGTCGAAATGCAGGCGGCCGCGGCGAAAATCAATCAGAGGCGCCGTGCTGGTGACCTACCTTGCGCCGAACCGGGAATTGGAATTCATTGCGGCGAAGTGGTACACGGTTTTGTCGGGTCTGCCGAACGCATCGAGTACACGGTTATCGGCGATGTTGTTAATAAGACGGCGCGGTATTGTTCAGGTGCCAAAAAGGGCGAGGTCCTAATTAGCCCGGAGGTCCACGAGCACGTCTGGCGAATGGTCCAAGTTGACCCGACGACGATCGAAACCAAACACGAGGGCACGTTTCAGGCCTATCGCGTCATCGGCATTAAACCGGGCCCCGCGCCGGAAGAAACGCAGACGCGACGAGAGGGACAAAACGGTGGGCCGGTCTAACGGTATTAGATTGGGTGGCAAGGTATCGCCGACCAATAGTCTACAAGGAAATCGGATCACCTAGGCACATAGAGTGAGGCCGCAGCAAAGAGGATTCCTGCATCGTGCTAACTGCACCGAATTGTGCGTTGTTTCCGCATCATAGATCGCAAACCGTGGCTAATTCGCAGCCGACCGGCCTCCGGAACCATTTCCCAGAGTAATCGCCCGGCCCAAGCGTGGCGATGTCCGTCCCTCGCCACCTAACCCAATAATCCGCTTCATTCCACTATTCCTCCCGGTTGGGATTGCCCAAAGGCCAGCGCCACTGACTCACCCGAATGCAGGTTCAGCGATCGGTATCCCGCGAGAAAACAGCCCAAGAAGGCCGGAGGTCCGCAGCCGTGACGGAGAATTTTTATTTTTTCTTAAAGGTGCGAACGTACGCGATCACGTTGTTGATATCGCTATCGCTGATATCCTTCACCGGTTTCATCTTGCCCTTTCCTTCGACGATGATCACCTTAATATCGGCGTCCGATTTGCCTTGGACCTCGTCCGAATCGAATGGAGCTATTTTCGTCTTCAGCAAATTAGCCATCCCCTCGTTGCCTTGTCCGTTTTCTCCATGGCAGGTCTTGCATTTCTTGAGAAATACGTCTTTCCCAGCTGCAGCATCGCCAGCGGGAGGGGACGAGTAGGAAGTAGAGGCCAAAACAAGTACACCAGCGATCAACGCTGCTCCTGCGAACCGTTTGCACATCGTGCTGATCCTCCTTCTCTGAGTGAAAAAAGTCACTTCTCCGAAATTTCCATAGCTCTTGAACTCACAGTTTTCATGATATCTTCCTGCGTGTGCGGCATCAACTTGAGCAGGGTCAGAAAATTCTGTTTACCTAGAACGGCCAATCGAGTCGGCGTGACGGCGCGAACCGTCGCGTTGCGGGGAGCGTCGCTGATAAGCGCCATCTCTCCAAAGTACTGTCCTTTCGACAGTGTGGCGAACACGCGTTGGGCGCCGTCCGCCTGTCGTATTACGTTCACTTCACCACTTTGGATGAAGTAAGCGCAATCGCCTTCTTCTCCTTGTTGAAAAATAACTCGCCCAGCTTCCACGCTCTCGATCACGAATAGACTGTGGCGCCTTAGAAATCGATACGTCGCCACGCCTGCCACGGCCGCGGCTGCAAGAAAGGCCAACACCGGGGCAATCGTGGAGAATACAAAAAGCGTCCCCCCCGTTGTCTGCCTCAAAAATTCCAAGGCGAGAATGAAGCTCACGAAGGCAAGCAACTGAGCACCCACAAATAAGGCTCGCGTTGAAGTGGAATTCAATTTCCAGCTCTTAACGGCAGCATTTATAGTCATCGCCCTAACCTCTGCGCGAGGTTGTGCGCCGGGTGGGAGTCAGCGTGACACTGCATGCAAGTGGCCTCGCCGGAGAACAATGCGTCCTTATAATCCTGATGATCTTCGGTCCATTTCGCCGATCCGGCGTGGCACTTTAGACAGTCGTCATTCGGATAGGGATGGCGCAGGCGAATCGGCAAATGGAATGTCCGAGTATAGTACCGATACACGTCGTTGAGCCCTTCCTTTTTTGCCTGAAGAGTGCCGAAAAGACCGTATGACGTATGACACTCGTAGCACTGGTTATCCGGAATATACCGGTTCGTGTAATGCAGCGCCGCCAAACTACTGCTCCGAGGGTTTTCCATATCGTCGATGAAGGGCTTCATGGTCAGATGGCACGAAGCGCAGAATTCCACTCGCTCGGCTCTTTCAAAGACTAAAATCGTCCCCACGCCTGTTACGAGCAGGGGCAAGGCGACAGCACCAGCGATTAACAATACCCAAGATGCAGAACCCACGGCCACTCCCCTATATTTCAGGAGGCTCACGATCACCACTGCGATCCCAAGGATGGCGAGCGCGCCAACCAGACGCGCTGCGACCTGCTCTACTGGATCTTGCTGGAAGCGGGCTGCCTCCTGTTGCGCCTGGGCAATCAAGGGAAAGAGCAGGAGAGAAGCCCCAAGTAAGCCCTGCCAGCCACTTGGCCGCAGCCGCCGCTTCATATTCTTTTCAATTCTGTCCAAGCCTGGAGGTCACGGGCATCATGACCTGGTGACAGTCGGCGCACTGCTGCTGACCCACAGCCGTCGGCTCGACGCTCGTGTGACATACAAAACAAGGAGCGCCGGGCTGGGAAGCTTCATCGGCGTGAAGAAGGCGGAAACCCTCGGTGTGGGATGCGGGTTTTACAATCGCGGAATGGAACCCTGGCAAAGGACCGAGAGGCCTATCCACATGGCAAACCTGACAATTCGACATGCGATAGTACGAGGCGATTCTCTTTGATACATCATGACAGTTCACGCAGTCGACCATCTTTGGCAAGGTCAAGCTGGCAAGGTTTGTACTGGCTGCCACTCCGTAGTGACATGTTGTGCAGTCGAGGTGGTACGCCTCCTGTGTCCTAAAATGCTCGGCGTGTGAAAACCTGATTTGATCGTACTTTCCTGATACGACGAATGACGCGAGCTGCCCGTGAATCGTCGCGGCAGCGGGATTCTCGATTTCTTCCGGCTGATGGCAGCCTAGGCAATCCGCCGTCGTCGATTTATCGCTGAGCAGAGGCTTCATGCCCGGCTTGGAGTGGCAGGCGGCGCAAACTACGTGATCACCGAAGGTAGCATACGCTCCATCGGCCGGAAAGCGGTGGCAAAACGTACAATCCGCCCGGAATCCGGTGCGGGCATCGACCCTCGAATGGGGATCCACATGCCTCGCGTGAGAAAAATCAAACACAATCGGCCGCACGTTCTTATAGCGGGGGAAGGGCAGCAGATCGTCACTGCTCGTTGGTGGAAAGACCGAATGGCACTGGGCGCAGACTTGCTGTTTGATTTCCTTGTTAAAATCGTCAGCATGGCACGTCGTACATTGGTCATGTCCGGGCCGTTGAAATACCACGGAGCCCTGTTTCTCGGGTACATGGCAGGCGTCGCAGTCCAAGCCGACTTCTTTCAAATGGTACTGGTGCAAGTAAAACGGCGGTTGCGCCTGTTTTGGGGAATTGGACGAGGCGGGGCGACTTCTCCCAGCTTGCTGGCCCTTCAGAGTTGCACATAAGCATACGGTCGCGAGGCAAAGGATGGCTGAGCACAAACGCCGGAGATTCAATTAATAACTCCACGCAACGCCAACGCGAAACGTCTGGCTGTTTTGAATATCCGGCTCAAACACGTGGTAATCCGAGTCCAGACCGTACTCAAAGATGAGTCGTGATCGGCTGTCTAGTTTAAAGGATGCGTCTGCGAGAACACCTTTATTACCCGCATCGGTGATCAGCGTAAATTGATCGCGAAGATCCAAATTCCGGTAGAACCCGCCCGCCCGCAGAACCAAACGGCCATCAATGAAACTGCGGCCGATTTCCAGGCTAACGTCCTGAACCTTTGTCTCGCCCGTGTGGCTCAAATCGTCGAACTCCAAAGGAGGTACGCTGCTTGTCCGATCATCGGAATCTCTCTCGTGATATGCGAAGAGCAGATCGACGCGCTTCCACGGGAACACCTGGCCGTAAGCCCGATAATCCTGAAACGATGTATCAAAAGGCCCAGTGTCTTGTATATGGTTGAGACGACGAACTGCAACGCTTCCGCCCAAGCGCAGCCTGTCATTGATTAGCCGCGAAAAATCGATCACAAATTGTGAATGCGGATGCAACGCCTCTAAATTCAGACGAAGCAGGGGATTGTACGGGTCGAGATCGCGAGCGTTATAGGTATAGTCGTAGAAATAATCCTTATCTGTAATTTTTTGCGCGAAGCTGAGCCGCAGCGACGTCTTGCCGTCTTCCGGACTCCATATCGCATCCGCGGTGAAATCGGTGGGCGCACTCCCGACCATTCGAAAACTGCTACTGAACAGCCAACCATTTCCGAGCACTTGCCGATACCGGAATAGGTTTGTTCCTAGAATGTAATAGAGCGTGTCATATTCGAAGCTCGAATCCTTGCCGAGCCGAACAAGGAAATTGCCGCCCCCGATGGCCCTCTGCACGGGATCGGAGAAATACGTGTGCCGTCGCCCCGCATAAATTGTCCAAGAATAACGCGGACGGTTTACCGTAAACGAGGCCCCATCCATCTCCGCCAACTCTGCTCCGTAAACATCTTGCCGGCCCAGTCGTAAGTTGGAGCCGGCAAACAACCCGTCGGATGGCCGGCCATCGATCTCAATATACCCAGACACCAGCTCAAGCCGCCGATGGGAACCAAAGGTGTCGATGATGCTGAGCTGGGGGGAGGCATTCGTCACATGCGTCAAATCCTGCGAATAGGCAAAAGTAAAGTTCGAATTCACGCGGTCGGAAAGCCACCCACGTGTTCCCCAATTGAAAAAGCTGTACATCTCATTTGTGCTGGACTGAAAAGCAAGCGGATATGGAATCCCGCTGGGATTGAAAACCGCACTGGCGGGGGCATTAATCACGCTGGTCACGGTAGGACGCCGCGTGAACG
>QHYQ01000515.1 GCA_003224175.1 Acidobacteriota bacterium | reverse complement strand
TACACGAAATTTGGCCCGGAAGAGTCTCCGATAAAAGCGTATGGTCAGCGCCCAGACAATACACAAGGCGACCGCAAATAAGCACACGACCACCAGCGTATTCGTTTGAAGTTGGCTCAGTATCTTATTGGACTCAGCAAGGGCCAAGACGCTTATGAGAGCCACGATAACCGACACGTAAAATCCGTGAACCGTCGCATACCTCGCGCCGACGTTGCCTAGATCACCGATGTAACCCTTGTACTGTTCCAGACATACCTGATGTAGCGTATCCCATGGAACCGGGTTCAGCGCGGTCGGCGGCACGTAACGCTCGACCTGGCCACGTTGGGGTTTTGTCTTCTCATCCGCCATCTTCATTGCCCTCCCAAGGCAACGGGAATATACACCTAGCCCACACTCGCGCGTTGTGATCGCGGGAACCACATCCCGAGAGATGGTTAAAGTGAAGGTTGAGATGTGTACCCCTCCCCCGGTATTTTTCTGCAAGGTTATCATTCTGTGGGAGTTAGTTCTCCTTCTCGTGCAAGAATATGATTTTAATCGGTTTGCGAAGGAGGCAGCTGGCCGACTTGGGGTCCCGGAGCGTCCCTCCCCTCGGCCATTTTTGATAAGTGTTCATTCTAGGCAGCTTTAAGCGGGATTATATATCCGGGCCGCTGATGCCACATCCGCAACGGTGCGGCAGATCATCAATATGCGCTTTAGATTTAATAATCGCAAAAACCCATACCTTTTCTGCGATACGCTCATGAAGCTAATTGCGTCTCCAAACCTAGAGTACAAAGAACTAGTCGCAGAACAGTCTGAACCAGCGGCATAGAACGGTGTTCCGCTTACCCGGGAAGGGACCTATTCTTTTTCCTAATACCCATTCTGTGCTTTTGGTCAGATATGTAGGTTCTGCCTCGTTTTCCCTTTCCGGCCCAAAATAAATCATCATTGCGTTTTCTGGAATGTCGGGGTCTGTTCCGACATTTGGTTCGATATGAATTAATTGGAACGCTTTCTGCATCGCCAAGAGATGTGGTTCGTTGCTATTAAAGTAGCCACCGGCATCGTAGTGCTGTAAGGTGTAGTCTCGATTGCCCCCACGCCTATAAATCACAATGCCATCCAGTGGTTTAGTGAGCGTGAGGCGGCTAACATAAGCTTGTACCTTCCACTCAGAATCTCCTACTGGGCGGATAAACTGTTCTGCATATACACAATCTTTCTCGTCTGCTGGGGCTCAGGCCATCTGAACTTCTAGGTCACCGCCCTTTTGTGGTTTCAGCGCATTCTTGAACCGCGTTCGCTCTTTTGTGTTAAGCGTATGTCTCTTGATCACGAATGAGCCCGTGATTGCAACTGTTATAGGGATAAGAACGAGCGCCGCGCCGATTGGCGCTCCGCGACGTATAAGAGGCGGTGTTTTGGATTTCGCATAGTCATAAATCGCCATCCAAAACAGAAACGCTGCGGCCCATGCCAACCACGAAGCCCCAAACCTGAAGGCAAGATAGTCCGCGAGGAGCGCTATGCCGCCCATGAGGTAATCCCTGATATGCTTCTCTGCCGATTGTGCTGGGGCTGGGGTCGGCATGGGTGCTGGATTAGATCGTGGGGAAACCCCGTACCTCTGTAACATTCGGCGCAAGCAGCGCCGCTGGTGGCTGTCCATCGCTCGGGCCTTTGCGTGAAGTATACAATCCCGCTTTAAGTCTTGAAAAACGGATGTATTGATTCTGCGAGAGTTGCGGAACGCAATTTTTGGAACTGTTGAAATTGCGATGCTTAATTATTTCGCGCCTTCTGAGGGGGGAAATGCCAACATATAAATTTCTGTGGAGGATGCGGCGTGTGGAATTTCTTCGAAAAAGGTGACTCTATTTGGCCTCGCAGCGTGGGGTGTTTAAAATTTTGAGGACAGCCAGCAAGGGCTTCGGCGCTCGCGCCATGCGGTCACCTTTCGCGAGCGTAACATCTGTTTTACTGCGGGCGTCAATCCCTCACCGGTAGTTGAGATAGAATTTGCTCACCCACTTCCTTTAGCGATTGAGGAACCCATGAATATTGCTGTGATCGGCTGGGGCTCGCTGCTCTGGTGTCGCGGATCGCTGCGGATAAGGACGAAATGGCGCGGAGACGGCCCCGTGTTACCGATCGAGTTCGCTAGGGTGTCCGAGGACGGCCGCCTGACGCTCGTCATTCATCCCGGCTCCGCGCCGCAGCCAACTTACTGGGCGCTCAGCGAGCTTGACGAACTGAGAGCCGCTCGCCGGAACCTGAAGGAGCGGGAGGGCTGTCCACTAGCAAACATTCATTACTTCCCTCTGGACGAGGCTAGTCCATCAATCCCGCCTGAGGTCGAGACGGAATTAGGAAGCTGGCTCCCGAAGCATAAAGGCGTCGAGGCCGTGATCTGGACGGGCCTCAAGACGAACTGGGAAGAAAAATTCGATAAAAGGGCTTTTTCTATCGACGAAGCCGTCCGCCACCTTGAGAAGCTCGACGAGGAGCGAAGGCAAGCGAGAGCGACCTACGACCGTGCAAAGGAATACGTTCAGAACGCCCCGCCCTCGATACAGACGGAAGTGCGGAAACTAATGCGCGAGAGGGGCTGGGCTGACGCCAAACTGTCGGACCTGCTATTCGAGGGCGAGAGGGAGAAATGAAACCGTCAGCGCAAGTTCAAATTTGTCGTGGTTTCGGGCACAAGGACT
>QHYQ01000514.1 GCA_003224175.1 Acidobacteriota bacterium | reverse complement strand
CAGGCGTTTATTCACTCGAATACTCCTCTCGGCGGGAAATTAGCAGTAGGAGGAGTAGATACCGCAATTGCTACGATGCGGTTAACGGAATGTGAATTTCTGATGAACGTGGCTCTACGCGCGGGATTGCGCCTGGTAGGTTTCGATCAGATCGCGGATGCGATGCGCGTCGCCCTTACGGTGACCATGACTAGTGATGGGATCGGTGCCGCCGGTGGATTCAATGCGAATCTCCGACCAGAACACGCCGGTTGAAATGTGCACCGAGGCGACCTTCGACATGGCGATGCTTTCTTCGTTGCTGCCGAACAGCCGCGACTTTACCCGGCTGACGCGCTGCGGGCTGACCACCAGACGAGTGGGGAAAAAGAAGTTGCCCTGGGTCCAGCGGCTCGCAGAGAAGGTTTCTGCCGGGGAGCTGTCCATAGGAAGATCGGAAGCTACACCCATTCCAGAGCGCCTTTTTTCCAGACCCAGATATATCCCACGATGAGAATGGCCAGGAAGATCAGCATCTCGATCAGCCCGAACAGGCCGAAAGCTTTGAACTTTACTGCCCACGGAAACAGAAAAATCGTTTCCACATCGAACACCACGAACAGGATGGCGATGATGTAGTAGCGCACGGTGTAGCGTCCGCGGGCGCTGTCGATGGGGTCAATGCCGCATTCGTACGGCATTAGTTTTGTCTTGCTCGGGTTGTCCGGTCGTACAAGTTTCGCGAGCAGCAGTGTAAGGGGTAGTAGGGTCCCGACCAGGGCGATGAAGATGAAGATGGGAACGTAGTTTTGCGGCATGCAGTTGCTTGCACTCTCCTATCGCGAGAGGCAGCAGGTCATACTACCGCCGTTTGGGCAGCACTTCAAGGAAAGGATGGCGCTGCACCCGTCTATCGACGGGTGGTGCCAGAACGAGGCGCTGTTCCGCATTTCAGGGCAGAGCTCCCGCGCGGCGTTCGGTAGCCGCCCCCTGAATCGGTTATGGCTAAGCGCTGCGGGGGAGCCGTTGGGAGTGCCACGTGACGCGATGGAGCGTAGCGCTGACGCCGGGCAAGTACAAGCGTCAAAATGCGCCTGCGACGAGGTGGGATTGCCGGCTTGACTGTCCTGACGTCCGCGATATGCCGCTTGTTGGCAGCAAACAAAACAACCCGCTTCGGCAACTAACAATGCCATGAAGGACGGGTCCACATTCCCCTGCAGCGCCCGCACAGTTCTTTCTGGCCCCATTCGCAAGGCCAGAAAGGGGAGACTCACAATGTCCCACACCGGCTGTCCCATTTGTGTTACGCACACAACATCCGACGGAATGGTCCAACTGTCGGATGGCACTCAGGTCTGCAAAAAGTGTGGCCATGTCATCTTTCCTTTGGAGTCCGGGTTCCGGTGCGAGTGCATCCATTGCATTCAACTGCGCAATCCTTCCCCGCCAACCCCGTTCCTGGCTGCCTGAGGCGTTGAGAGCTGGAACGTAGCAATCCCCGTTAAATCGATCGGTAGCGTTTGGCTGAGCGAGCGGGTACGGTATGAAGGCTATATACTCCGTATCTCTTAGGAGGCAGGCCTTTGCATCGACCGGTGGACGCTCGGGCTGGGCATGTCATTGCTGCTCTGCTCTTGGCAAGTCTTGCTCTCCACGCAGGAGGAGCCCAAACACCCAGACAGTCGTTGTACGACATTGTCATTGTTCATGCCCACATCGTGGATGGGACTGGCAGCCCCTGGTATGAGGGCTACGTGGCGGTCAAAGACGGCAAGATTGCGGCGGTGGGCCGGCTCGGCACAGTCGCAGCCAAGCGCATCATCGAAGCGAACGGATTCGTCGTTGCCCCCGGATTCATTGATCTGCACAGCCATTCCGATTTTGCGCTTCTGGCGGACGCCAAGGCGGAGAGCAAAATCCGCCAGGGAGTCACAACCGAGATCATCGGCGAGGCGGAGTCTGCCGGTCCCGTGCTTGGCCCGGCACTGCCTGAACTGGACAAGGAACTTGCTGCCATGGGGCTCAAGCGCAGCTGGAGCACCCTGGGCGAGTACTTCGCAGTTCTGCAAAAGCACGGCATGGCGGTGAATATTGCTTCCTACGTCGGAAGCGGGCAGGTGCGGCTCGATGTGATGGGCAACGTGAATGGTACGCCCACCGCCGTTGAACTGGACAAGATGAAGGCGCTGGTCGATCAGGCGATGCGGGATGGGGCCATCGGACTCTCTGCCGGGCTCATCTACCCTCCCAACTCATTTGCGACTACGGATGAATTGGTCGAACTGGCGAAAGTGGCGGCCCGCTATGGCGGCATCTACACGAGCCACATTCGCGATGAAGGCGACCACGAGCCTGAGGCTCTGCGCGAAGCCATCGAAATCGGCGAGAGGGGCAGGCTGCCGGTGCACATTCTCCACTTCAAGATGGCGGGTAAACAGAACTGGGGGAAGATTGGCGACATGACCGCCCTGATTCAAGCGGCACGCAATCGCGGAATTGATGTGACCGCGGACCAGTATCCATACGTCGCCGGAATGACGGGCCTGCAGATGGCGCTGCCTCCGAAATATCTCGAAGGCACGCATCAGGAAGTTGTGTCGCGGCTAAGGGATTTGAAGAGTCGCGAGGAAATCCGGAAGATGATCGCAGTCGGCGTCCACGGCTGGGAGAATCACGTGCAAGGTACCGGAGGATGGCACGGAGTAATGGTCGCGGCCGTGCAGAAACCTGACAACAAGCAGTACGAAGGCAAGCGCATGGATGAAGTCGCCCAGTTGATGGGAAAAGACCCCGTCGATG
>QHYQ01000024.1 GCA_003224175.1 Acidobacteriota bacterium | reverse complement strand
GTTTGCCGTTTATTCTGCCGGCGGGACGAATTGTTCAGGTGGGACGCTTCAAAGAACAGTGGACGGGATTTTGGCATCTGCCTCTAGCAGCAGCGGCTCAGCAACCAGCCTGACGTCCTCGGCTGCTAATCCTGCGAGCTCGGGCGTGATCCGATTAGCTAAAAGCGACAGCGTGTGCTTTCGAAACGGGGGTAATTCCGCGAACCTGTGCCTCAGTTTAGATTCGTCCAACAATTTAATCTGGGGCGGCATTTCTCTAGCACTTACCGAGGGGGCCGCTCCCAGCGGAATATCCGGCGAAGATATTCTGTATGCCGATTCAACTGCCCATCGTCTAAAGCAGTCCGGAAACGGCGGAGCTGCGGATACAGTCGTGGGCGCAGCGACAACGGATACGCTGACCAACAAGACCTACGACACCGGCGGCAGCGGGAACGTCTTCAAATTCGCTGGCGTGACGGTTACTGGAGTGACGGGAACGGGGAACGGGGTATTGGCGACGAGCCCGAGTCTTACAACTCCACTGATCGGCGGCACGACGATTACGAATGTGCCACAGATGGCTTGGGGTACTTCGTTTTGCGAGGGAAATTGTACTAATTCGCTTACCGTCAATCAGCCGATGTCCTTGATGGATACGAATACAGGCGGGATCACCATAACGGCATTTCGTATCAGTACAACTAACCCCGCCATATCTTGCAGCACAACTTACCCGCAGTTTGCCGTTTATGATGAGACTGCGGCAGCTATTGTTGCAGGAACGACAATCACGACCTCCGTCGGAGTTACAAGCTACGGAGTGACACCAAACTCAAACGTGCCTGTATCGCACATTCTAGATATCAGGGAGAGGGTGGCAGAGAACGGGTGCAGCAACAGTCCTGGGTACTATTATTTTAATGTGATGTACAGAATGCAATGAAATTGACTGCATCGGCGTTCACGACTGAGGCAGGAATCGCTGCATCAAGGCATCGCTCGCTTCCCATTACCAACGCAGCGCTTACTACACCCATCAGATCATTCGAGAAGGGTAGCAGCGGCCTGATCGGCCACCGATTCCTTCATACAGTCGCACATGATGTGTCCAACTTCATGGGCAAGCGTCCGCCTTATCTGGGTGGCAGAATGAGAACGCACGTATATTTCCCGTACGAAAGTGTGGCGAGAAGCAATTATCGTGAAGGCTGATTCAGTATGGAACCGCTTGGCTCCCAAGTTCTGCCACTCTATTTCGGTCAAAACAAGGATGCCCCACGTAAGTATCGGAGCCTTCAGGCTCTCGGCCATCTGTTGCACGATTGGCCGCAACTGCTCATTCCCTGCAACCGTGACCTCGGCCTGCGCGTGAACACCAAGAGCCAAGAAAAGCAGCGCGGGTAAGAACCATTACCAGTAAGAGCGGGCCGTCCGCGACGCCCGTCGATACCGAAGGTGTGCCCGAGTCCTGCGGACCCGAGAGGAATACACCCTGAGCGGCCGCCTTTGCACTGCGGGACCGGTTCCGGAGTGCATGGGTTCGAATCTAAGACTCTCCGCCACCTCAGACCGTAGCGTGATTTCGGCGGGGCACCGTGTACCCGCGGTGTACCTCGAACCGCCGTTTCTATCGTTTCTGATGTATCTATCAAAAAGAGAAATGAATAACTTACGGAGAATCAGGGTGGGGGGATGTTCCGAGTCCCGTCGTCCCCGCCATTCTTTTTGAGTTCGCCGTAGCGCCTACGGAGGCCGGCTCCTAGTGGGGCACGACCTTTCGAAGCGAAGACTGAATTTCCTGTACAACGTCTTCTCGCTCAGCGCTTTTTTGTGAACTCGGTGTACACAACCGTCGTGAAATCCGGAAACTGAGCAGGATCGTAACCGGGAGCAGGCCCGGTTTCGCCCAAAGCTTGCTTGACCTGCTCCAGGGATTTGCCCTGTGCGGCCATCTTCCTGACTTGTTCCCGCCTCGCCTCCACGCGCGCCAGCCTTTGCTGCAAGTCGGCTTTCGTTTGCAAATCGCCATGTCCCGGGACGTAAGTGTCAGCATTCAGCGCGAGGAGTCCTTTTACGGTCTGCACCCAGCCTTCGGCCGACCCATTCTTCTGCGCTTTGATCATCGTATAAGCTTGAGGCGACCGGACGTTGCCGCAGCAGCTCGTGGCAATCACGTCTCCGGTAAAGACGATCTTCTGCGCGGGGAGGTACACCTGCAAATCCCCGCTCGTGTGCGCCGGCGCAAAATGAAGCACATTGACTCTAACGCCGTTGATCGTGAGCGACTCGCTCGCCGTCAAGATCTTGTTTGGCAGGCGATCCTGCGGCGAAGGGTTACGGGAATTTGCCGTCGCTTCGATGTCCTTCTTACAGTTTTCGTGGGCAATTATGGTCAAGCCCGGGGGGAAAGCAGCCAGACCGTTAACGTGGTCGACGTCGCTATGCGTGAGGATTACAGTCGTGACCGGCTTGGGCGTGAGCTTGGCAATCTCGGCTAACACTTGCCTTCCCGAAGCCGGAGCTATCGTCGCATCCACAACGATGACGCCGTCCTTGCCAATAATGAAGCCCGCATTCCCGCCACCGCCCGCATCCGCCCAATAAACGCCCTCGCTTACCGGCTTTACGGAAATTGCCGGGCTGTCCTGCGCGTTAGCCAGAGCGGCGAATGCGCTAACGCCCATGATCAACGCAAATCCTAAGGTCAGGCTTCCGTGACATTTCATATGTGCTCCTTTGCCGTAACGGCAGAGGTCGCGGATTCGAGTCCCGTCCCCGCCGTTCTTTTCAGCAAGTTGTTGAACTTCCTCGATTGGGCTCACCAAATGGGGCAAGTCTACTGCAGCCCTTGGGCGGCGTCGATATAGGCTGCATCGGTTGCCTGCCCTACAGTAATTTCCTCTAGCAGACACGTTTGCGGCATCCCGTGCGGTATTGCTTGAATCTACAAATTAGATCCAGCCAACAATTGGCCGTCGTCATTCCGGTGCTATCCTTGATTTAGCATCGGGTTCGGCCTCCTTTTGAGAGTTAAAATCGAGAATTAAATCGACAAAAAGGATACCGTCATGCCCACTAAAACAAATGTTTTAAACTGTGCTTGCGCCACTTTATGTGCGGCTTTGCTGATGGCTATCGCTTTGCCGCTGCAAGCCGCCGCAGCCGACCGTGACGATCCGCCGGGCCGCGTGGCCCGGCTGAGCTACCTACGCGGATCGATTTCTTTTCAGCCGGCGGGCGAGTCCGATTGGGTGACGGCGACGATCAATCGCCCCATGACCACAGGCGACAAGTTATGGGCCGATGCGGATTCGCGTGCTGAATTGCACATCGGTTCAGCGGCGATTCGGCTGAACAGCAACACCGGCTTCTCCTTTCTGAACCTGGACGACCGCACGGTGCAGATTCAACTCTCAGCGGGTACCCTCAGCATCCGCGTGCGACGCCTTGAAAGAGATGAAGTTCTCGAAGTAGATACTCCGAATCAGGCCTTTTCGATTCTGCGGCCCGGCCAATATCGCCTGGAGGCCAGCGAAGACGGGAACAGCACCATCGTGATGGTGAGGGAAGGCAAGGGGGAATCTAGTGGCAACGGACGTACCTACACGATCGAATCCCGTGAGAGAGCTTCGCTGAGCGGCACCGACACCCTCTCTGCCGATATCGACAAAATGGATAGACACGAACGCGATGATTTCGACGATTGGTGCGAGCAACGCGACCGCCGGGGGGAGCAATCGCGCTCGGTTCGATACGTTTCGCCGGAAATGGTGGGCTACGAAGATCTCGACGAGAATGGAGAGTGGCGCCATGACCCGCAGTATGGTGAGGTTTGGGTGCCGACCGCAATACCGGTTGGCTGGGCCCCCTACCACTATGGTCACTGGGCCTGGATTGCGCCCTGGGGCTGGACATGGGTAGATGATGCGGCGTGGGGCTATGCGCCCTTTCATTACGGACGCTGGGCCTATGCGCGGGGAGCGTGGTTTTGGGTGCCGCCTGCTAGCGAACCGCCAGTTTATGCTCCGGCGCTGGTCGCGTTCGTGGGCAGCCCGACTTTCGGTGTAGGCATTGTTGTGGGCGGCGGCGCCGCAGTTGGCTGGTTCCCGCTGGGACCGCGAGAAGTGTACGTCCCCGCCTACCGGACCAGCCCGGATTATATAACGCGGGTGAACGTGTCGAACACGAACGTGAGCCGCACGACGGTAACGAATGTGTACAACACCACCGTCGTCAACAACAACACCACGGTGGTCAACAACGTCACTTATGTGAATAGGACGGCGCCGGGCGCCGTAACGGCGGTCCCCACGAACGCATTCACGAGCGCTCAGCCGGTAGCTACCACGGCGGTCAAGATGAACCAGAGCCAAATTGCCAGCGCGCCGGTCGTCACGCGCGCTGCGGTGGCTCCCACGCAAAACAGCGTTCTCGGAGCTTCCGAACGCAGGCCAGAGAGAGGGGTGCCACCAGGACGAGCCGACCGGCCTGTAGTCGCGAAGACCACGCCGCCGCCACCTCCCGTGTCCTTTGAACGGCAACAGTCAGCACTGGCGGCGCACCCTGGCCAACCGCTGGCGCACAACGAAGTCGAGACGTTGCGTCCCGCAAACGTCCAGCACCCGTTCGTCAAGCAAGCGTCGCCGAACCAACCAGAGACCCCAAATCGCGGTGCGGGCCAAGTGGCAGGAGCACCTGGTGCGCCTAATCGTCCGCCAGGAAATCCAGCCAGTGTTCCTGCGAACGGCGGTAATAGGCCGGCAAACAATCCGTCTGTCGGCATGCCGCCGCGCAATGAGCGGCCGGAATCGGCGCGGCCCGACAATCGTCCGGCAGCGAGCGAGACGCCGAATGCCCAGCCAAACTATCGGCCGAGCAACGCGCAGCCGCCCAACACTCAGCCCAATAATCGGCCAGAACAACCCGTGAGCGCGCCGAGCCCGGTACCATCGAACAATCGTCCATCGAATGTGCAGCCGAGCAGTCGGCCGCCATCCCCGGAAAATCGGCCGAACCCGGGCCAGCCCTCCAACGAGCGGCCCTCGATCCGTAACGAGGCGCCGAGTGCGCCAGCGAGGGTGCCAGCTAACGAGCGGCCTTCGATAAACAGCCAACCGCAGAACGCGCAGCCTCCGGAGCCTTCGCACAATAGGCCATCCAACGCGCAGCCGAGCAATCGGCCGCCATCCTCGGATAATCGTCCGAACCCTGGTCAGCCCTCCAACGAGCGGCCCTCGATCCGTAACGAGGCGCCCAGTGCACCAGCGACTGTGCCATCTAACGAGCGGCCCCTGACGAATAGCCAGCCGCAGAGCACACCCAGCGTTCAGCCAAACAATAGGCGAGTCGATCAGCCGTCAAATGCGCCGGTCAGCCATCCCGCGACTCCGCCGGTTCCGGAAAATCGAAACGTCGCGCCAAATCAACAACCATCGGGCAATGTGCGAGCGGTCCCGGACAACAGGGGACGTGCACCGGCACCGGCGCCTGCACCTGCTCCCGCCAAGTCCAACAACAATTCGTCTACTAATAAGAAGGAGAACGAGAAAAAGAATTAGTTGCCGGACCATTTGGCAACCGCAAAACAAACATCGGTCTCTCGGGCTCCAGCCCCGAGAGACCGATCTTGTTTTCGGATGAGATTGCTCGCCCGAAACAGCATTTAGGATGGAGTGGCCTGGTAGACACTCGCGCTTCCCGCAGGCAGCGGGAAGACAAAGCAGCCGCCCAGCTGCAATATGCGCTCGCGCATTCCTGCGATGCCCACGCCAAGCTTCCTGCGGCTCTTCGGTTCCTCGGGTGCAGCCACGGACGGCATGCCCCTTCCTTGATCCGAAATGGTGAGGAGAACTTCATCCAGATCCAGGGCGAGGTGGATGCTCGCCTTGGGGCTGCCAGAGTGCCGGTGAATGTTCGTGACGGATTCTTGTATGATGCGGAAGATCGCTGTCTCGAGCTCCCGGGGAAGCCTCGAAAAATTCGGGGAGATTTCGAGTTCCGTTTGAATGCCGCTGCGCTCAATGAAGCCGCCAACGAACCAATGCAAAGCATCGCGCAGGCCCGCTTCATCCAGCAACGGCGGATGGAGCAGATAGGAGAGTGTCCGCGTCTCTTTAATCACCTGGTTCGCCAGACGAATGCTTTCTGCCAACCTCTGATTCAGACTCGGAGCGATTTGCTCCTTGACAGCGTCTTGCAGCGATTCCAGATTCATATTCAGAGCCGCGAGGATCTGCCCCGCGCCGTCGTGCAACTCGCGAGCAAGCCGGCGGCGTTCGTCATCTTGCACTTGCAGCAACCGGGCCGTGAGGCGCCGCAGGCTCTCCTGGGCTTTGTCGAGTTCTTCGGCATGCTCCTGAATACGATCCATAAGGAGCTTCCGCTCGGTCATGTCCCGGGTGATTTTCGAAAAGCCGAGGACATTGCCGGCCTCATCGCGAAGTGGCGTAACCACGACATTGGACCAAAATCTGGAACCATCTTTCCTGATGCGCCAGCCTTCGCCTTCGTAATGCCCTTCCTCGCGCGCAATCTGTAAGACTTTACCGGGAAGACCTCGCTCGACATCCTCGGATGTGTAGAAGCGAGAAAAGTTCTGGCCAATAACTTCTTCCGATGTGTAGCCTTTAATTCTGCGCGCTCCGGAGTTCCAGCTGGTGATCACGCCGTGGGGATCCATCGAATAAATCGCATAGTCCTGAATCCCTTCCACTAATAAACGGAAGCGCTCCTCACTCTGGCGCAAGGCGACTTCGGTTTCGAAGGCCTGGGCTTTCTGTTGCAGATGAGCGACCGCGCGCCGCTTTTCCTTTTCTGCGATCAGCCCCATGTAGCTTTCCGCGGGGAGGACGCTGGAATGTTCCGCGCAGATTTTAAGGAAAGGCTCGCTGTAGTCACGCCGCGAAAAGCATTTAATCGGGTAGGCGCACCGCAGTGAGAAGGAGTGCGTGTCCGCCAAAGAGTTCCACAATTGCTCCAGGAGGATGGCGGCCTCCTTTTTCCCTTCCGCCCATAATATAATAGGGCCACCATTTCTCCGAAAGCCGCGACCCGCGCGTCTTCGCGGCCAACCGCATTTCTTGCGCGCTCGATAACCTCTCCAATGGCCTGGGTGAAACGCTCGCGGTCAGGCTGACCCCCGATCATAAATTTTGCCAGTGTTTCGGCCGCATCCAGAGCGACGTACCGTCCTTGTTCTGTCGCCATAGACGTATTCACCCCTTGCGACGCCAATCGTTGCGCTATTCCATCGCGATGCGCTTTCGTCGCAATGATGACGCCGGAATCTCCCGATCCTAGGGTCGTACCGATAAAACGGCTTACTTCAATGACCAGGAAGGCATCGTCCTCGTAAAACTGAACGATGTGCGCCTGTTGATCGTTATCGCGCCAAGAGGCAAGAGTGGCTTCCACTTCTGTCAGTCCCGCGAGGCCGGTTTTCAGCGGCTCAAAGTCGGTCATGATTTCCCTCCAGCATCACGTCAGCAAGCAGCTATGACGCAGGGAGGCTAATTCTCTCACCGGACCTTGCGAAAATCCGTACAGTGAACACTTGACATCTATCCGGATTCCTAAAGGGCCTGATCACAATTTTTCGCAGTCCCGTTTTCATTTACTCGGCGATTAGCTCAGTGATTAAAGGTGAAGTTGAAGCCGGTGGAGAAAATGAAATCGTTGCTGACGGTGCCTGGAATGAGATCGCTGATATAGCGATCGCTGACTGTGGTTTGCCACCCAAGCCATGGATTGATTTTTGTCGCGAGACTTATATCCAGCGCAAAACGATACTGCCCCGGATGGCTGAGTTCCGGATAGGTATCCAGCGTTTGGTTGATGGTGGTTGTTTTCCCCAGTTGATGCCGGAAGAGATCGCCGATGGTCAGCGCGGCAACATTCCGGCGCATTCCGGTAGCATAAGATTCACGCGTATAGTTGGCGCCGGCGAAGAGGTCGAGCGTAGTGTCGCTCGACTTGATCGCGTGGTAGCCGGCGCCCGCGCCCCAGATGGAGCGCAGGTTCAAGAATTGCAGTTCGTTATATTCGAAATCCGCACTGCCGTAGGCAAAAGTGCGGGCAAGCAGGTCATGTTGATACATCGCGCCTCCGCGAATATCGTTTGCGGTGACGCCGGCGGCAACCCCGGGGGGGCGGTGTGGACCTTTGTTCTCTGTAACCTACTGGGCACGCGCAGGATGGACCATACAGGGAATCGCCGGTTTCTTTGAATTTGTGGGCCGATTGCGAGGTGCACTCGAGCGCATATTCTGTTGGCGTGATGAATTCCCCCGCCAAGGCACTGCCGCTGCCGTCCGAGAGCAAACGCCGAACTTACAAGCGAGCGCTCACTATCGCAGCCATTGTGGCCCTTATTCTGCTGGCCACAGGCGCCGCCCTGCTGGCAGCCGAATGGCCGTTTACGCCGGCTAAAATGAAGGCACGGCACCTACAGTTTCAACGCGACGAGCGGATCGATCTACACGGAAAACTGAGGGTGGATACAAAGTTTTCGCAGACCGCAACTGGGGCAAAAACCCTCCTGACGCGGGTACGGAAGCGCTGCTGGCAAGATCGAAGGGTGACGGAGAAATCCTGCCCGTCAAAATGACCGGGACATACGATCATCCTTCCTACGGCCTCGATAAATAACATTTAAGATTACGACGCGCCCGCTTGCGCTACGACAAGCGGCGCTGGAGATGCTTGCGGCATTCTGATACCCTCGAAGGGCGGCTGTCGCGCTATGGCGGCTGTAGGTTCGGACGGCACCTCGATATCGCGCCGGTGTAGCGCACGGTTGCGGCGCTGGGTGATGTGGCATCCGCGAATGGTGAGGACGGCATCGTACATTCGGTTTGCAAGGGACTTGAGCACGGGTGTGTTACTGTGTCGAAGTCGAAGGCTTGATCAGATCTCTCGTTATCCGGCCAGGGCGGATTTGCTTGGGATGGCGTCCTGACCCAACCGGCAGTCCCCTGTAGAATCGGGACTTGCGCCCGAGTGCGGGATTTGGAAGCACGGCTTCAAAGCCGACCACGGAGGCAAGGCAGCGCAAAGTCCCCGCTTCAGCGCGCTCCTTCCGGCTCGGATAGCAGCGAAAAACATGCGGGCCATGTAGGGACGTTCAGACGGGCGGCGGCATTCAGATAGGTTTAAGTTCGCCGCCAGACAATTTGAGTGGGTTGAGTGGGCGCCGGGTAACATGTTCGAGTTCTTATTCAAATATCCCGCATCCGCTTTTTCCAGAGGCGAATTGGTGCTGCTCGCCAACTGGCCAAAATGGATATTCGGTATTTTGCTGCTGGCCACGAGCGTGGGTTTCGCCCTGTTGCTCCGAGCCAAACTTCCCAAAACTATCCCTGCTCTCCGCAGTTGGCGCATGGCTGTCCTGTGGTTTCTGCAAACTGCGCTGGCCGCTCTCTTGCTCACGCTCCTGTGGCAGCCGGCTCTGATGGTCGCCGAACTGAAGCCGCAGCAAAACATCATCGCGGTAGTCGTCGACGATTCGAGAAGCATGGGAATCACAGAAAACGGCAGCACCCGCCAGGCAGAGGCCGTCAAGGCGCTGCAGAGCGGTGTGCTCTCGGATTTGCAGAAGCGATTCCAGACGCGGCTTTACCGCATGGATAGCAAGCTGAATCGCGTTAACGGCCTGGACGAGCTCCACGCAGCGGCGCCAGTGACGCGGATCGGAGATAGTCTCAAGCAGTTGGCGGATGAAACCACCGACTTGCCTATCGGGGCTGTGGTCCTGCTAAGCGACGGCTCCGATAACTCCGGCGGAATCGACCTGGATACCATCTCCGCCCTGCGCAGCCGGCACATTCCCGTGCACACAGTGGGATTCGGCCGTGAGCAATACCAGGACGTGGAGATCAATGACGTCGCCCTGCCGGCCCGAGCCCTCGCCGACTCGCGCCTGGCGGCGAGCGTCAGTTTCCACCAGCGCGGCTACGCCGGGCGCAAAGGCATGTTGGCCGTGCGCGATGGTGCGAAGGTGCTGACGACGCGCGAGATCACTTTTGGTCCGGACGGCAATATCCAAACCGAGAATCTGCTTTTCAATGCCGGCGCGGCAGGCGCCAAGCCTTTTTCTTTTTCCATTGATCCCCTTCCGGGCGAGGAGAACCGCGCCAACAATGCGCTCAGCCGGCTCGTCGACGTCAGGTCGGAAAAGCGGCGCATCCTTTATATAGAAGGCGAGCCGCGCTGGGAGTACAAGTTTGTCCGACGGGCGGAAGACGACGACCGCATCGTACAAATTTCCTCCATGATGCGCACGAGCGAAAACAAAATTTACCGGCAAGGGATTGCGGACTCCAAGGAGTTGGCCGAGGGATTCCCAAATAAAGTCGAGGACCTCTTTCCCTATCAAGGCATTATCGTCGGCTCGGTAGAGGCGAATTACTTCACGCCCGAACAGCAGGAGTTGATCAAGGAGTTTGTCGATCGCCGCGGCGGCGGGCTGCTGCTGCTCGGAGGGCGTTATTCGCTGGCAGATGGAGCTTGGGGTGTTTCGTCAATGGCGGACTTGCTTCCCGTGGTGCTTCCGAATCGGAAAGGCACCTTCCATCGTGAACAGGCGACCGTGGAGCTTACGCCGGCCGGAGCGGAAAGTATTATTTGCCGACTTCTGGAAGACCCGGCAAAAAACACTGACCGTTGGAAGAAATTGCCGCCCCTGATGGACTACGAGGAAATCGGGACGCCCAAACCCGGCGCTGCTGTGCTCGTGGAGGCAAAGGTTGGCAGCCGCAACCTGCCGCTTTTGGCCACAGAAAATTATGGGCGCGGGCGCACGGCCATCATGGCCACGTCATCCACCTGGCACTGGCGCATGCTGCTGCCGGTCGGAGACAAATCGCAGGAGGAGTTCTGG
>QHYQ01000023.1 GCA_003224175.1 Acidobacteriota bacterium | reverse complement strand
CAATCGACGAGCTTGTCGATGGTATCGAGATAAGGCGCCAGGAGATCGAGCGAATGAATTTGGCCGGCCCGCGGCGGCAGGTTCGGAAGGCCACACGCCTGCACGGTCGCGAGCTCATGTTCAATCTGCTCGACGATGGAAGGCAATGCCGAGCTGCCGTAGCTGGCCTTGAATTTGATTCCATTCCAGCGATAAGGATTATGGCTGGCGGTGATCATGACGCCACCCGCGGCGCCGCGCTGCCGTACCAGCAATGAAACTGCCGGGGAAGGGGAAGGCGAAGTCGAGAGCCACACCGGCACGCCCGTCATGGAAATCGTTTCGGCAACAGCCTGCGCGAAGCGTTCCGATCCGAAACGGTTGTCGTATCCAACGATGACGCCCTGCCCGGGTTTCTCGGCGCGCACGATGTAGCGAGCAATGGCAAAGGCGACCTTACGGACATTTTCAACTGTGAAGTCATCGGCAATAACGCCGCGCCAGCCGTCTGTGCCAAAGCGAATCGTATTCACGGGCACAGTATATGCGAACGAGCGACGCGCGCGAAACGCACAGCGATTTACAGCAGTTTGTGGAGGCGATTCTGCTCGAGCCATTTCACCACGCGTCCCACATCTTGCGCGCGTTCTCGGGAACAAACGAGAAGCGCGTCAGAGGTCTCTACGACCACCAAATTGGAGACTCCCACCGCGGCCACGAACTTAGAGGGACTCCAGATGAGATTTCCTGACGCATCGAGAGCAAGCACGCGGCCGGTGGAAACGTTTGCTCCGGCGCGTTTGGCCAAGAGTTCGTACACAGCAGCCCAGGATCCGATATCGCTCCAGTCGATGGATGCGGGAATGACGAAGACGCGAGCATGACGAGGATCGCGCGAAGCCGGCTCGAGCAGGGCGTAATCGACGGAGATATCTTGCAAGCGCGAATATTCGCGCTCGAGCGCCGCTGCATAACGGGACGTGCCAATTGTTTCCGCGAGGCGCATCAAGGCGGCATGCGTTTTGGGCAAATGACGCTTGAGGTTTTCAAGGAATGTAGATACGCGCCAGAAAAACATTCCGGCATTCCAAAGATAGCGTCCCGATGCAACATAGTTGCGGGCCAGCTTCAGGGAGGGCTTCTCCGTGAAGCGGCGAACCGCATAGGCATGTTCTCCGGCCGTTCTGGATTGACGCGAATTGTCGCGGGGAACGCGTTCGATATAGCCATACCCGGTTTCCGGACGCGAAGGCGGAATTCCAAGCACGACGAGAGCGTCCCTCTGCGCCGCAACCCTCAGAGCAACGCGAACGACCTGCCGGTAACGCGAGGGTTTGCCGATGAAATGATCCGCGGGCAACACGGCCATGAGCGCATCCCCGCCGCTTTCCTCCTTCAACAAATGCACGGCGGCCAGGCCAATGGCCGCTGCCGTGTTTCGCCCGAAGGGCTCGATCAATGTGTGCTGCGAAGGCACCGGCGACATCTGGCGGCGAACCGCGTCTACCTGCTCATTATTGGTGACCACCCATATATGCCAGCGGGAAAAGAGCGGGGCCAGACGATCGTAAGTTTGCTCGAGCATGGTCTTCTGCCCGGCGATGTTGAGCAGTTGTTTCGGGGAGCGCGTACGGCTGCGGGGCCAGAAACGCGTTCCGCGTCCACCGGCAAGAATGATCGCGTGAGCGGCTGGCGCTGCCGAAGTCATTGGCGAAGAATAGCGGAGCGTTGAGACTCGTTGAGACGGTTCTCGGCGAGTTCGCGCGAGAGTTGCTCCAAGTCGGGGACATATGTGCGCAGCAGCTTGGTGGCGGATTGGGCGGCGAGCTGAAATTCGCCCAGCGCAGCCGGGAGCACCCAGGCTTCGCCGGGAAGGTACGGCATTGATTCTGAGCGCCAATGAATCCGGCCGTGCCCTTCGATTGGGACCAGCAATTCAAACCGATCCGGGCACGTTGTGGCAGGAATGGCGCCGTCAAATTCCCAAATCTCCGTGGCGAAATACGGGCAGGCCACCAAGTACGTCTTCTTTGCCGATCCTTGCTGCACTTGGACGCCGTGTACCCTTCCGCATCGCTGCGTCCCGAACTGCAGCACATCGAGAGCCTGGCGGACGTGCAGAGGGCGGCTCGAGCCATCGGCCTGCCGCCGGTTATAGTCGAAGATGCGGTAAGTGATGTCCGAATGCTCTTGCACCTCGCACAAGAGCACGCCCGGTCCGATTGTGTGCGCGCTTCCCGCCGGAACGAAGAAGGCATCTCCGGTCTGCACGGAGAGCGGCGAAAGGCAGCGCTCGATATCGGAATCCTTCAGCGCCTGGCGAAAAATTTCCGGCACGATGCCTGGCTCCAAACCAAGTCGGAGTTCCGCGCCCGGCCGGGCAGCGACGGCATACCACATTTCTGTTTTACCCGTGCCTCCGGCCGCAGCTTCGTGCCGGCGGGCATATTCGTCATCCGGATGAACCTGCACGGAGAGCTTTTCTTCCGGGAAGATGAACTTTAGAAGCAGGGGAATGCGCGAGGTAGCTTGCAGCCGGCGCCCTTTCCATTCTGCTGAAAGTCCGGTCCAAGATTCGCCAAGAGAGCGCCCCGTCAGGGGACCCGAAGCAAACGTACACCGGTCTCCCGTGAGCCAGACTTCCCCAATAGGTTCGGTAGCGGCCGGCCCACTGTCAAACAATGGCGCCAAGCTCCGGGAACCCCAAATGCGAGGCACAAAGACCGGCGCCAAACGGGAAGGCGAAATGGTCACGGAGCGACGGCCGCCGACGCGAAAAAGCGCTCGAGCCTGCGCAGCCCTTCTTCTATGCGGTCGATGGATGTCGCGTAAGAAATACGCAGATAGCCGGGCGCTCCGAAGGCATCGCCTGGCACGACAGCCACCTGCTCGCGTTCGAGCAAATGCCGCGCGAGCGCCGTCGAGTCTCCCGAGCCGTCGACGAGGTGCGCGGAGACATCCGGGAAAGCATAGAACGCCCCGGAAGGTTCGGTGCAGGAGACGCCGGGAATGGCGCTCAAGCCGGCCAGGATTCTGGCGCGCCGCCGGGCATATTCGGCCAGCATGACCGGCACAGAATCCATGGGGCCCGTGAGCGCGGCGAGCGCGCCATACTGCGAGATCGAGGAGGGATTGGAGGTGCACTGGCTTTGCACCTTCAGCATGGCCTCGATGATAGGCTTCGGCGCCAGAGCGAAGCCGAGGCGCCAGCCCGTCATCGAGAAGGTCTTCGAGAGAGAGCCAACGATGATTAGACGCGGCTTCGCTTCCCGGATGCTGGCGACGGAGTAGGGTCGTGCCGCACCATACGTGAAATGCGAATAGCATTCGTCGCTCAGCAGCCAGATGCCCCGCTTGCGGCAGACTTCGTATATTTTTTCAAATTCCGCCGGGGGGATAACGGCGCCGGTTGGATTATTCGGCGAATTGATGATAGCCATGCGAGTCCGGGAGGTGATGGCCTCCTGGAGTTCCTCCGCGCGGAGTTCGAAGCCAGTAGATGCGTCGGTGGGCACAAAAACAGGCTCGCCGCCCGCAATCTTCACGATATCGGGGAAGCTAACCCAGTAAGGTGAAGGAATGAGGACTTCGTCGCCTTCCTGGATCAGTGCCATGACGGCGTTGTAGATGGCATGCTTGCCGCCCACGCAGATGATGCATTCACCGGGCTCATAGGAACTGCCAAGTTGTTGCGCGTGCCAGCGGCAGACCGCCTCGCGCAGCGGCGCGATGCCCGCCGTCGGGGTGTATTTGGTGCGGTTACGATCTAGCGCTTCGATGGCGGCCTCTTTGATGTGAGCGGGCGTAGGAAAATCCGGTTCGCCCGGCCCAAAATCCACCACGTCCAGGCCCCGAGCACGCAGTTTCTCTGCCTCGGCAAGAACCACCATGGTTGGCGAAACGGAGATACGATTGACACGATTAGCAAATCTCTCTGTCATTTGGCTACCCTGAAACTCCTTTCTAGCTTACCTTGGCGCGCAGGCGGCGTTCAATCGCGACCGGAACGAGACCGCTAACCGAGCCTCCCAGCTGTGCGATCTCACGAACCAACCGCGAGCTCAGGAAGCTATATTCCACGGCCGGCAACATGAAAACAGTTTCGAGACCCGGCTGAAGCTTCCTGTTCATCATGGCCATTTGCAACTCGAATTCGTAGTCGGATACGGCGCGGATGCCGCGGAGGAGTACGTGCGCTTTGCGCTTTCTCGCATAATCTACGAGAAGACCATGAAAACATTCGACCTCGACGTTCGGAAAGGGCGCGGTGACCTCAGACAGCATTTCCGTCCGTTCGGCGAGAGTGAAAAGCGGCGCCTTTTCGGTGTTCTTAAGGATCGCTACGACCAGCCGGTCGAATATCTTCGCACCCCGTTCGATCAGATCGAGGTGACCATTGGTCACCGGATCAAACGAACCGGGATAGATGGCCAGCACTGGTTCCATGACAAGATTAAATCGCATTTTATCGCAGACTTACCCCGAATTAGGGAAAAATCGCCCGATGGAGTTGGCAACGACAAAGAGAATTTAGGGTCGCCGGTTGGCTAAGTGACTCGAAGTATTCGAGATCTCTGTTCGAGTGGCCCAGGCCCGGCTTTAGCGCTAGAATAGCAGTGAGAAAATGGGCGTCAAATTGCCAATCTACATGGATAATCACGCCACCACGCAAGTGGACCCCCGCGTGATGAATGCCATGCTGCCGTACTTCAATGAGAAATTCGGCAATGCCGCCAGCCGCAATCACTCCTTCGGCTGGGCGGCCGAGGAGGCCGTGGAGAGCGCCCGAGGGCAGCTTGCCAAACTGATTCATGCCGCCCCCAAGGAGATTATCTTCACCAGCGGCGCGACCGAATCCAACAACCTGGCCCTTAAGGGCGTCGCGGAGATGTACAGCGAAAAGGGAAATCACATCATCACGCAGGTTACCGAGCACAAGGCGGTACTCGATACCTGTAAGCGCCTGGGAAGGTATGGATATCAGGTGACGTATTTGCCGGTGGCCAAGGATGGGCGCATTGATCCGGATGATTTGCGGCGTGCGATCACGCCAAAAACGATCCTGATCGCCATCATGTACGCCAACAACGAAATCGGCGTGATTCAGCCAATCGAGGAGATTGGCAAGATCGCTAAAGAAAAAGGGGTTCTCTTCTTCACGGACGCCGTCCAGGCGGTGGGGAAGGTCCCAGTCGACGTGAATAGAGAGAACGTCGATTTGCTGGCGATGACCGGACATAAGATTTATGGTCCTAAAGGCTGCGGCGCGCTTTACGTGCGGCGGCGAAATCCACGTGTGCAATTGACCGCGATCATCGACGGCGGTGGACACGAGCGGGGCATGCGCTCCGGAACCCTTAATGTTCCGGGCATCGTCGGCTTTGGCAAGGCTGCGGAGCTCTGTCAGAACGAAATGGCCAAGGAAAGCGAACGGCTGCGGGGGCTGCGCGACCGGCTAAAGGAAGGAATCTTCGGGCGCTTGGATGAAGTGTACGTCAATGGCTCCATGACCTGCCGGCTGCCAAACAACTTAAACGCCAGCTTCGCCCATGTGGAGGGCGAGTCACTTCTGATGGGCATCAACGACGTGGCGGTGTCGAGCGGTTCGGCTTGCACCTCGGCCAAGATGGAGCCGAGCTACGTCTTGAAGGCGCTGGGTGTGGGCGAGGAAATGGCCCATAGTTCGATTCGCTTTGGATTAGGCCGGTTCAACACGCAGGAGGAAGTGGACTACGTGATCCAGCGCGTCGTGGAGGTGGTCAGCCGGCTGCGTGAGCTTTCGCCACTTTACGAAACAGCCAAAGAACGCGTGCATTCGAGTAAAATGAACTGAAGCGGCCGTAGGATAGCTTGAGGACGCTCGAGGCTGGAATGGGAAGATGATTCACGTCACCGAAAAAGCGGCCAAGAAGATTCGAGAACTCCTCTCCAAGGAGGGTGTTTCCGCCCGGGGAGGCTTGCGCCTGGGAGTGCAAGGCGGGGGCTGCTCCGGGCTCACTTATGCCATGCGGCTTGATGGGCAGGCCCGCGATCGCGATAAGATATTCGAGGAGAATGGAGCGCGGGTTTTTGTGGACCCGAAGAGCTATGTGTATCTCGAGGAAGTGACGCTGGATTACGAAGAGACGCTGATGCGAAGGGGATTTGTATTCCAGAATCCGCGAGCGACACACAGTTGTGGTTGCGGCACTTCGTTCACAGTATAGCTACTCGCGAAAACAGGTCCTCAAATTCAGTAAGCGAGTGAATTTTCTGTAACCGGTTGATGGTATCCCCCTCCTGACGATCTTGTTCACAGATCTTGTTCACACATCTTGTAGTGCGGGCTCCACCCGCGCGCCGCTGGTCCGCCGGATGCTGGCGCAATTACTTGGGCGCGCGTCGCCCCGATTGCGCTGAGGCACTATGCTAAGATTTGCATTTGTGCGGCGCATTCCCGCCCACTTGTGGCCCCGTGGTGCAACGGTTAGCACATCGGCCCTTCAAGCCGGTAATACGGGTTCGATTCCCGTCGGGGCTACCAACCGCCTTCAGAGATCGAGTTGGGCAAGAAGCGCATCGAGGTTTGAGTCGTCGACCGTAAGGTCGGGCCGTTTGGCCTCGATCTCTTGCGATTCGTCAAGTGCTTGAAAGAGCCGCAGTTTCGCAACGGCGTATTCTTCGGTGCCGGAAAGCACGCGCCCCGCAGAACGTCCCCACCGATCCACAGCCGATTGCTTAACGAAGATTCGGAGCGGGAAGACCTGCCTACGGTCGAGCGAAACCATGTATACGTATTCCGTCCCTGCAGAAAACCCGCGGCGGGTCTTTTGCACTTCATAAAAATAATATTGATAGACATAGCCGCTTGCTGCCGAATAAGTCTTAATGCGCCGAACGGCCCCAGGGCGGGTCATTCCGGGATTATTCCGGCGGAAAATGCAGATGTCAATTCGGGAAGCTTGGCTGAACCAGGATCATCAGGAACGCTGCGCGATCTACTGCAGGCGAAACGGACTGGTCTCGGAGGCAAGCTGCTGGTTTGTCTCCGACGGCTCGTGTGCAGCAATCCACTGAAAAATGCCAAGAAAGGCTGCGGCGAAGAGAGGACTAGCCTGATCTCTTCAGTACGGCTGCCAGCGCGGGCTCCAAATCCGGGCAAAGAAAACGATAGCCTAACCTTTGGAGTTTGGTGGGATATACCCTTTGGCTTGCAAGTAGCAACGAATCCGCCAGTTCGCCTAGAGCCAACCGCAAGGCGAACGAAGGCGTCGGGAAAATCGCGGGCCTGCGAAGCACCCGTCCCAGAGCCGCGGCAAACTCCGCATTTTGTACCGGGTTGGGAGAGACGGCGTTGGCAGGGCCGCTGAGAAGATTTGTCTCGAGTGCGAAGCGGATGATGCCGACGATCTCCTCCCGAGTAATCCATGAGATCCATTGGCGGCCGGATCCGATCTTGCCCCCGACCCCCAGGCGAAAAGGTAGGGCCATGCGCGGAAGGGCACCGCCCTGTTTAGCAAGAATGACGCCGAAGCGCAAAATGACCACGCGCGCGCCCAACTCTGCCGCTCGGGCCGACTCTGTTTCCCAATCAGCCGCCAGCTGCGCCAGAAAATCAGTTCCAGCGGGGCTGGATTCCGTTAGTTCTTCGTCACCACGATTTCCGTAGAAGCCGATGGCTGACGCAGCGATGAAAATTTGAGGAGGGCGGTGAAGTTGCCGCAGGGAGGCGATCAAGTGATGCGTGGCGGCCACTCGGCTATCGCGCAGTTCACGTTTCCATGCTGCCGTCCAACGATGACCGGCAATTGACGCTCCGGCCAAGTGGATGAAGGCATCGACCTCCTCCGCTCGCGAATTCAGGAGCCCGGATTGGGGATTCCAGAGGACCTGAGGCAGCTCCCGGGAACGCGGGTTATGGAGTTTGCGAAGTTCCGTTCCGGGGCGAAGCAATCGAGTCACCTCGTGACCCTGATGACTCAGGCTGTCCACGACGGCAGATCCGACCAGGCCGGTCGACCCGGAGATCAATATTTTCACCGAGTGGCTCTCACTTCTCGAGTCCAGTCTACGGAACTCTGCTGATCCATAGGCTTGGCAATATAAAGAAAAGGTATATGGCCAAGGCCGCGTGCCGTCAAGTAATTACTTTATGGTAAGCCCAGAGGATTCGAGGGAAGTCCACGCGGCCGGGAGCGCGGGCCGGTGGAAAATGAACCCGCTGTGTCCGCCGGAAACGGATAGAATACGCACATGCGCGTGAGGGTGCTCTTTTTCGGGCAGCTTAAAGAGATCGTGGGCCGTGGTGAGGATTACGCGGAAATGGCGGATGGCGCACGCTTGGAAGATCTGTTCGCAAGCTATGGGCAGCGCTATCCAAGGCTGGCCGGGTTTCGCCATTCCCTGGTTGCTTCTGTCAATCAGACCTTCGCTGACTGGGCTTCGCCTCTGGCCACGGGCGACGAGGTGGCGTTCCTGCCACCCGTGAGCGGGGGCGCTGGAACCCCTGCCGTAGCGCGCAAGGAGGCCATCACCGAGCTTGTGCGGGACCGGATTCAAACGGCGGAGATCAGCGCCAGATTGAAGGCGCCTGAGGACGGCGCGATTGTCGTCTTTGAAGGAATTGTGCGCAACGAATCCGGGGGACGCCGCACTTTGTACCTTGAATATGAAGCCTATGAGCCGCTGGCGCTGAAGCAAATGAGCGCCATCGCCGCAGTGATGCGCAGTCGATTTGGCGCCGACGCTGTGGCCCTGGTTCACCGCTTGGGACGCCTGGAGATCGGCGAGACAAGTGTCTTGATCGCTGTGACTTCGGCGCATCGCCGGGAGGCTTTTGAAGCGTGTCGTTACGGCATCGATACGCTCAAGCGTACCGTCCCGATCTGGAAGAAAGAGTACTTTGAGGACGGCGCCGTTTGGGCTCAAGGGGAAGTTCCACCGCTGCCATCCAATTTGCCGAAAACGGAATCTATCAAGTGAGACGCCATCCTGGGCGTCAGCTCTTGTTGCATATCTCGCGAACCGAGTGTATAGGCCCTGCAGGCTTGGTTCTTTTGTGCCTGATGGCCGGACCCTTTTCGCGGTTTCTTTCCAATTCTCAGGCGCAAAACCGCGCTAATGATCAGCGTTCTTCCATTCGGGTGGACGTGAATCTCGTCAGCGTGATTGCCAGCGTGCTGGACCAGAATAATCGACCGGCGCCAGATCTGCAGCGGGACCAATTTGAAATCTACGAAGAAAGCCAGCCGCAAAAGATCGAAGTCTTCGAGCCGGAGACCCGGCAGCCTCTGGATCTGGCGCTGATGATCGATTGCAGCTTGAGTGAAATCAAGGAGCTACAGTTCGAGACGGAGCGGTGAAACCACCAGCCGCGCCGATTTTGAAACCGCCCGGCGCGCCGCACTGCGCGCCGAGGCACTGCTTTACACGATTGTCATTCGCCCTGTGAAGAGCGAGAACGGCCGAAACACCGCCGGCGAACACGCGCTAGAGACTATTGCCGATAGCACTGGCGGAGCCATGTACTACCCTGACGAGGCTTCCCAACTTGACGCCATATTCGATCGCATTAACCGCGAGCTTCGGACGCAATACCGGCTGGGATACTACCCGCAGCCGAGGCCGCCGCAGGGAACCTACCGTTCGATTGAGGTCCGAGTTAGAGGGAACTATAAGGTGCGCTATCGGAAGTCCTACTATAGTGGCGGGCTCGCAAACTGAGGCCCGCAATCTTCTTGCGAATGGGCAATCAAGTCCTGGAAGTAGCTGTGGAGACGGCGAGAGCAGCCGGCGGCATCTTGCTTTCCGAGTTCGATCGTCCGGTAACGATCAGCTACAAGGGAGAGGTGGACCTGGTTACGCAGGCCGACCGCCGCTCCGAGGCGGCGATTGTGGGCCGGTTGCGGACCCACTTCCCCAAGCACGCTATCGTGGCGGAAGAGGGAAGCGGACAGAAGGGCGACGGGCGCCATCGCTGGATCGTCGATCCTCTCGATGGCACCACCAATTTTGCCCATGGCTACCCGTGCTTTGCGGTCTCGATTGGATTTGAGGAGGATGGAGAGTTGGTGGTGGGAGTGATTTATCAGCCGATCACAAAAGAACTCTTCACTGCCTCGAGAGGTGAAGGCGCCTATCTGAACGAGAAACAGATCCGAGTCTCCAGTATCGCTCATCTCTCAACAAGTTTGTTGGCCACCGGATTCCCCAGTACCAAACGCGCGCGAAACCCGAACATTCACTATTATTGGAATTTCACATTACGCTCGCATGGAGTGCGCCGCGACGGTTCGGCCGCGCTCGACCTGGCGTCCGTTGCCTGCGGCCGGTTTGATGGATTCTGGGAGTTCGGTTTGCACCCTTGGGACACTGCGGCCGGAGTCCTCCTGGTTCGCGAGGCGGGAGGGCTGGTGACCAACTTCTCGGGTCAGCATTACCGCCCTGGCGATTATGAGACTCTGGCCTCGAATGGGCATATCCATGCGGAGCTGCGTCAGGCCGGCGCAGATGTACAGCAGCAAATTGTCGATGGCCTAGAACTGCCCCAGAAATCGTCCGCTCCGGGCGGAGAATAACTCTTGCGCCTCCGGATTGTTTTAGTTTGATTGACGGGCTCTGTTCCAGAGTGCTAGTCTCCTCACGTCTTAGCGCGTAGGCGGCCTCCAATGGCATCAGTGGGTTGCAGACGGGTCCCGGAGTGCCATTATTGTAAAGATGAGAAGCTTGCTTACATCCACGCCTGTGAGTCGCTGGGCAGCGCTGCGTAACCGCTATCTAGGCCATCCACGAGTCCAGCACCGCCTGATCCATAGCGAATCGGTTAGCGACCGTGATCTGGCGCATCGCTTCCGCGGCGGATTATCAATTACGGCGCAGCGCATCTGGCTCAGTGACCTGTCGGAAGGGTTTCGTGGTTTCCGCATACTTCAGCTAAGCGATATTCACCACAGCTTATTTGTGCCTCTGGACCAAGTCGCAGCGGTGGTGGAGCTCTCGAACAGACTCAAACCCGACCTGGTTGCGCTCACCGGTGATTTCGTCAGCTATTCCCGATCCTCGATCGCGCCGGTCGCGGAAATACTCGGCGGCCTTCGCGCGCGTGGAGGCGTTGTGGCGGTGCTCGGAAACCATGACTTCCGGGTAGGCGCGGACGCAGTAGAGCGAGCTCTGCGGCGGCGGCGCATTCAAGTTCTGCGGAATCGGCATCGCCTGCTACAGCGGCGCGGGGCCACGCTGTATCTGGCCGGTGTGGACGACTACGGCTACGGCGCGGATCTGGGAGAAGCCATGCGCGGCATCCCCGAGGACGCACCCACGATTCTTCTCGCGCATAATCCCCGGCTGGTCACAGCGGCGGCGTGCCGCGGCATTGGTTTGGTGTTGTCGGGACATACGCATGGCGGCCAGGTGAACCTGCCATTGCTAGGCACGGTGTACGGACGGTCTCCCGAGCAAATGCGATTCAAAATGGGCTGGGACCGACTGGGCGGTACGCAAATTTACGTCAGCCGCGGTATCGGGACGATCGTATTGCCGTTACGATGGCGCTGCCCTGCGGAGGTGCCGTTACTCGAGCTCCAGCCGCACCAGCGCCACGAGAGTTCCTCAACCCCTGATCTTGTACAACGTAGTTACGGTATCCCCTGGACAACCTCGACTCTGGGCATCGCTGCTGATTGAGCTTCCGCCCTGCGTGGCGCTTACCCCTTTTAAGCTTGATCTGGCGGCCTCTCATCCAGAACGAGTCTGGCTCCGTTGAACCTGCAGGCGCATGGCCGCAGCGCGCAAGGTGTCCGAGATGTTTCTGTTCGATGCAAGTTTTTTTAAATCCGGCGCAGTTATATTCGGCAGCATATGGAGAGCGATATCCAGAGGGGTCTTGGGATTGTTCATCAGATTTATGACCACGCTGTAGTTTCGGCGGAAATTCCTACTGGTGGCAATGGTGCGCAATACTTCATCCGTCAGGCTGGCCATAGACGAAAACGTCTCCACCTCACGATCTGTAAGTTTCGAAGATTGCAGCACTGCCCGCTGTACAACTTTGCACGGGTCGCGGATCAGGGCCATGCGCTCTTCCCGATTTCCCTTAAGCGCGAGCTGCACTCGCTCGACCACGCGCATGCCCGCTAGACGTTGCAGGAGCGTAACACGCTGTTCGCTTGTGGCATCGATTTCAGAGACGGCCTGAGCGAATGTCGATTCACTTGCGGCCTTATCTGCCAGCAGTTCCTCGAGCTGCTGACGCTGCTCCGCCGTAAGCGAAGGAGATCCCACCAGAGCGGCGGCTAGCACGCGATTGGAGCTAAGCCGATCCAAGTCCTGCATCAGTTCCTGCACTGTGGAGGTTGGCAAGGCCCTTGCCGCGGATATCAGAAATTGGACTGGGCAACGCGGGCTCTTTATCAGAACCGTGGCGATCGCGGGCTTATCCACGAGATTCCGTCCGCAATAGCGAAACAGCTGCGACGCGGGAGCATCGCCCGCCAGTGCGGCCGCGAATGCGTCTATGGGCTGGCTGAGCAGGGCGTTTTCGGCGCGTTCCCGGATTGCGTTGTCGGCATCTTCCGAGAGCACAGTTAGCAATTCAGCCCGTTCGGCCGGCGCCAGCCCGGCAGAACCCGAGCAGACCGCCATCTTACGCTCGCGTGTGGTGCGGCCAGAGAGGACTTCCTCGTATAGCTCAGAGCTAATCGGCGCCTCCTCCCGTTGGTTTCAAATCGCTGCGAGTGAGCGTGACATTGCCGGGCTGACCTGGCGGACCCAATGGAGCAAGCGTTTGGCCATTCAGCTCCAATAGCAGAGCTCCTGCATCTTTTGCGGAGATATCGATGGCGTCTTGCGCCGTGAACGTGCGGCTCTGGCCGGCAATCATGCTGCCCTCGAAGACTTTACTGCCGTCAGCAGATACGCTGACGGAGGTTTCCTTACCCGCTTCAATTTTGAGTTCGAGTCCTTTAGACCCGGTTCGGACCGGGCTGGCAGAAGCGGCAAGTGCGGCCGAGGTTGTGCTCGCCGTGTCCTCGGCGGAAGGGTTCAGTGCGGTTCGTTCCGGCTGGCCGGCTACCGGAACGGCTGACGACGCGCTATTGGGTTCCTTTGTAGCTTGGCCAATCGTTTTGTAACGCCATGTCCAGCCTAGCCAGCTCGTTCCCAGCAAAACGATCACGCAGAGGGTCCCAAGCCACAGGAAACGGCCCGCTCGCGGCCTTGGGGGCTCCTGCGGCACCGGCGCACTCGCCTCGATTTGAGGATTCTGTTCCATGAGGGCCAGATCATATTCCGCTAGCAGATCGTCCTCATCGAGTCCAAGAAAACGAGCCACAGCGCGGACAAAACCTCGATTGAAGATGCCTCCCGGGAGGATCCCCCACTGCTCGTTTTCGAGCGCCTCCAGAAAACGAGTGCCGATGCGAGTCGCGGCGCAGATTTCATCTCGCGAGACGCCGCGCAATTCGCGCTCTCGCTTGAGACGTTCGCCAAAACCAGATTTACTCATGCCATGCGTCACTCGCTCAGGTTTCCCGGCCATACTAGGCGGGGCAGACCAAGCCTGTCAAATCTGCTGTAAGACCCTTCTTCGTAACAGAAACCAATCGGAAACACTGGATGGAATGGGCATTGCACGGCGTTTCCGCCGATGCCTATAATTTACGGTCTACTCCGCTGGAGTAGAGGTCCGCACAAGGTTTCATAGGCGAAGATGTCGGAAAGCAAGGTCTTTACGGGCGTAGAACGCCGCCGCAATCCTGGCCTTTCTGGAGACGGTAGGGAAGCCGGCGAAGTGGCCGTCTTCCACGAACTCGGCAAGGCCCTCACCTCATCGCTGCAACTGGATCAGGTCCTGCGCACGATCATGGAGAAGATCGATGAATTTCTCCATCCGGATACCTGGTCCATGCTGCTCGTCGACGAATTAAAACAGGAACTCTATTTCGAGCTGGCGATCGGCAAGAACGCCCACGGCCTCAAGGATGTGCGCATTAAGATCGGCCAGGGCATCGCGGGATGGGTAGCGCAGAATCAGCAAGCCGTCATCGTTCCCGACGTAAGCCAAGACACGCGCTTTTTTGGGAAAGTCGACGAAAAAACGAAGATGGAGACGCGGTCCATTGTGGCCGTCCCGGTGCGCTTTCGAGATCATTGCCTGGGCGTAATTGAGCTCATCAACTGCATGGACATGGAGGGCTTTCACGATCGCGACCTGGCGCTCCTCGAGGCTCTGGCGGACTTCGCCGCAATTGCGCTGGAGAACGCGCGGCATGTGCAGCGCATTCATGAGCTCACCATCACCGACGACTGCACCAATCTTTACAATGCGCGCCATCTCAACTTTATTCTAGAAACGGAGATCTATCGCTCGCAGCGCTATGGGTACGAATTCTCCCTGGTTTTTTTGGATCTGGACCATTTTAAGGCTGTGAACGATACACACGGCCACCTGGCTGGATCAAAGTTACTGGCCGAAATCGGTGAAGTGCTGCGGGATAACTGCCGCCTCATCGATTTCGCATTTCGGTATGGCGGCGACGAGTTTGTGATCTTGCTTCCCCAGACATCCAAAGAAAATGCCTGCGTGGTCGCCCGGCGGTTGCACAAATTGATCCGCGAATCTCATTGGCTTACGTCGGAGGCGCTGGACGTGCGCATCACGACGAGCGCTGGCGTGGCCTCTTATCCCACGGATTCGAAGACGAAAGCAGAATTACTGCACCTCGCTGATGAGGCAATGTATATGGTCAAGAACAGCAGCCGAGACAATGTGGCCGCCGCAAAGCAAGGCCTGCTATCCACGCCGTGAATCGTGAGTACCGAGTTACCGTCGTCTGCGCGGGTGCGGCTTCAGGGATCGCCTTGATCGGAGGACACGAAGAATGCTAGTCTCGGTATCGCGCAGCTTTTGTACTTTCGCGAAGAGGTGAGAGTTCGGAAGTTGCGGTGGTCCATTTCGCGAAGTTTCCAACGCGTCGCGCGGTATCTCGCGCAAATATCCTTGCCGGCTCAAGTCTCTGGGCTCCTTCGGGCTCGGGTTGTTTCGAAAGACGAACTGCCGTATCGAAAACAAAAAGGCTGAAGGAAGGTTGTTCGGCGCAAACCTTCTTCTTATACTGAGCTTCTAAGATCGCGAGGCGCCATTCGATGCGCACTACCGAAGCCGCGCGTTATGCACGCTGGTCGGCAGGTATCGCTCTTCTGCTGGTTATTCTCGTAGCTTGTGTCTACGGAGCACGCGATTGGCAATCGCGCCAAGCGCGGAAGAGGGTGCCAGCGGCTGTGCCGTCAAGCGTGGAACAGCGGTCGGCGGGCTTCACCTTCTCTAAGGTCGTGGGCGACCGTACGGAATTCACCGTGCGCGCCTCGCGCGCGACCCAATTCGTGGAAGGCGGCCGCAGCCTGCTGGAGGACGTATGGATCACCGCCTACGGCGGTGCGGGTGAGCGCTATGACAATCTGCACACGCGTACTTGCGACTATTTGACCGCGTCGGAAAGCATTAGCTGCGCCGGGGACGTGCAGATCGATCTGGACCGCGCCTCCGACCAGCAGGTCCCGGCTGGAAAAACCGGGCCAGCTGATGGCTCGCGACTGGTACAGGTCGCAACCAGTCACGTATCTTTCGATCATAAGACGGGTTTGGCGACGACGGACCGCGCGGCGAGCTTTCGGTTTTCACAAGGTGAAGGACAGGGAGTGGGTTTCCGGTACGAGGCGCAGCAAGGCGAAATACAGCTTCTAAGCGCCGTCGAGTTGGCATTGCATGGAGCGGATCCCGCCGACCGTGCACCTCAAACGGCAGTGCAGGTGTTGAATCTCTCTGGAAGCAGCATGACCTTTGAGCGCGATCAGCGCCTGATTCATCTGTTCGGACCCGTCCACGCTCACCAAGCCAATTTTGACCTCGTCTGCGGCAAACTTGAGGTTGAGTTGGACGAGCATATGTATGCTCACCGCTTGATTGCCACAGAACAGCCCGAACTGCGGAGCGATCGCCCGGCACGCATATCTCTCGAGGCGGAGACGATTACGGCGTTGGTTTCACCCACGCGAATCGAGGCGATCATCGCCGAAGGCGGAGTGCACGCGATTGCCCAAAACCCAGACGGCGAGGATCAGCTGCAAGCGGACCGCGTGGGCACGGAACTGTATCCGGTCTCCAATCAGCCGCGGCTGCTCGTCGCCACGGGAAGGGTCAGCGTGCGTTCGAATCGGGCAGGGGCAGTAAGGAATCTGGAAACCTCGATGTTGCGCCTAGATTTCACTCCTTCCATGAAGGGCGGCGAAGCGCGGGTGAAGCATGCCCTAACGCCTGCAGGCACCGTCGAGTTTCAGGATTCGGCGATGCCTTCCGGGAAGCCGATCCAGGAGCGGATGCGCCTGACCGGCCAGCATTTGGAGGCGGATTTTACCGGCCAAAATGATTTGCGTGAACTGCGCGGGTCGGAGGGAATCCAGTTCGAGCGCCAGATTGGGGAAGCGTCCCTGCAAACAACCACTTCGAAGGAAATGGTGGTTCGGTTTGCGCCCGGTGGGTGGTCGATTGCAGACCAAACCGGTGACGTGCGACTGCATGAGGACAGTGAGACAGCCCAGGCGGAGCGCGCTCATTTTGAGCGCACCAGTGACACCACGTTGCTGGAGGGATCTGTCGTACTCACGGACGCGACCTCCAGGACCACGGCACAGAGCGCACTTTTCAGTCAAACTACGAACGAATTTCACGCGATCGGGCGGGTTGCTACGGTCGAAAGCTCGAGCGGGGGAAGTCAATTCGTCAACTTTGCGCCGGGGCCCGGTCGGGTCTCGGGAGAGCGGCTTGATGCCAACAGCGCAACAGGTCGCGCCCTCTATTCTGGGGACGCGAGGCTTTGGCAGGGAGACTCGATCGTTGAAGGGGATAGTATAGAACTCAATCGGCAGACCCATACGCTTCTGGCGAGTGGTCAGGTTCATGCAGTTTTCCCGCAAGCCCCTGCGGCTAGTTCTGGCCAATCAAGCTCCCGGAGGCGACCGAGCAAACCCGAGTTCTGGCATGCCCAAGGCAATCGCTTGATCTACCGGAGCGATGAGAGTCACGGGCGAATGGAAGAGAAAGTTCGCGCGCATTCCGAGGAAGGGTCGATGACGGCGGACGCGATCGATTTCTTCTTTGCTCCGGCGGGAAGTTCGGCAACTTCGGATGCGAGCGCGGCCGGCAAACCGGCGGGTGGGACGACAAATAGGGCTGGCGCAGGCCAGCAACTGGTCCGCGCCTCGGCGTTCGGCAGCGTCAAGGTCGAGCAGGAAGGGCGCCAAGGTAAGGCAAGCCGCGCGGATTATACCGCCGAGGACGGCAAATTCGTACTTTCGGGCGGAACTCCAACTGTCTATGACGCTTCAGGAAACGCGGCGCAAGGGCGTCAATTGACCTTCTTTTTTGGCGATGATAGCATTAACATCGATTCGGCGGAAGGTTTGCGAACGCTGACTCTGCACCAGGTCCAGAAATGACGGGATATGTTCAAACTCCAGGCCGTCGACCTTTGCAAG
>QHYQ01000022.1 GCA_003224175.1 Acidobacteriota bacterium | reverse complement strand
GCCCGTCGGTTTCTGGTAGCTCCGTAGCTGGTCCCGCACAATGCGCCATGCGTGTGCGGGATGGTACCGTATCCCGCATTCGCGTTCGATCAGGAGCGCCACCCGCGCCGATGTCCAGGGGCCGCTTTTGTACCCCAGCGCTTCCGGCCCACGCTTCAGTGCGCTCTCTATCCGCCGCAGCTCGGCTGTACCCAATCGCGGCTTGCGACCGGCACGCCCCGATCTGTTCAGCGGCCCCAGTCCGCGAAAGCTAGCGTCGGACTTGTGTTTGTCCGTCATGGGAGTTGTCCGTAGGTGCCCTAGAGGAAAGTGAGCGCCCCCGACACCTGCGTGGAATCTGCTGGGCGATACGCGTAACAAAGCACTTTCTTAGCCAAACAATTACCGGCGTAAGTTGTTGTAACTGCGGCTTTGAACCTTCGTCGACACTTCGTCAATGGAACGGCCAAACACATATGTGAGTCGACGCAACTCGATTCTTTCGCGCCGGAGAAACCCTGGATTTCTTGAGAGTCAAGAAGTCAGCCCGTGACAAAATCAGAAAAAGTCGAAGCGTGCGACTCTACCGAGAGTATTTCAACGACTCAGGTGAGTTGGAAAGACACACCGACAACTAGTGCAAGTCTTGAAATTAATGCACTTATTCTGCTCAAGGATTGGTGGCGAAAGTGCCTTATTGATTCCGGGACTCTAATAGAAGTCGGCGGCGCGCGAGAAGATCTTCAACAAAAATGGGACAGTTTGGGTGAGCGGTCAATCCAATATTCCGTCATTGCGGCTTTCCGGGGTACGCCTTAAGGCACCAGGAGAAGCCCGCTGGACCGCCTCGGCTGCGGTGCTCCAGTACAATATGGGAAACGCTTCCGATTTTTCCTCTTGGGAATGGTGTACGGGTACCGGTTGCCCTCTTATTCCGAACCGGCAGCAATGACTGCTCTGCGGGCATGCCTATACTATAAAGGATCCGCAGTAGCACCAGTCGTAGGGTGGTGAAAGAAAGGGTTATGATTCGGAGTTCGATCCTCTGTGTAAGTCTCGCGTTTGGCTCTATCTTGCTCGCGGGAGTGGGCCAGCCGATGCACGGCCAGGAAGGGCCTTCAGTCCAGCAAAGCATCGAGGCGGCACAGGCGGGTCTGCGGCATCGGCGCTATTTGCAATCCATTCGAACATTGGAAGACAGCCTCCAGCGTTTCCCCGGAAATACGCAACTGCGGCTTGAGCTAGGCAGGGCTTACATATATCAGCGCCAGGACGGGAAGGCGATGGAGGTCTTTCGCGCCATTCTGCGCGATGACCCATCGAACCGCGAAGCAACACTCGAATTGGCCCGTGTCCTGAGTTTCGACGGGAAATACGAAGCGGCGAATCAGCTATTCCATGAACTGCTAGCAACAAATCCAAACGACGAGGCAGCAGCCATCGGACTGGTACGAAACCTGCTCTTTCAGAAGAAGAAAGGCGAGGCACGAAGCGAAGTGGAACAAGCCCTTGCTCACCACCCGAACAGCCTTCGTCTTCAGGAGTACCGAGACGATCTGCTGAAGAACCAGTTGCCTGTTGCGGCGGCCCGTGAGGGAAGTGCCCCGGACCGCCTGCAGGCAGAGGCAATCTATTTCGGCGATTCAGCCGGGAATCGCGCTTTTCGCGCGGGACAGCGATTCGATCTTCAGCTGGGAGGCAATCTCACAAACAGTTTTCGACTCGATGAAAAGTCCCTGTGGGTCATGCAGGAGCCAAAGGCAAACATTTTTTCTGTCCAAGATGAAGGCCGCGTGCGGCTCGGACGCCGACTTTTCGTTGGGGGTGGCGGCGGGATCGTTCGCTTTGCCGATAATTCAAGTCGGGTTCTTTACCACGGCGGGTTGATTCTCCACCCCATCCGGAATTTCTGGTTGCAAGGGGGCTTCTCCCGGATACCGATCACTCCCACTTTCCAGTCGGCTCAATTCGACTTGCTGGCGGAGGGTTGGTGGAGCCGGCTTGACTGGCAACCACCTTCCTGGCGCGTTAGCGTTGGTTTCTCGAAGCAGCATTACTCGGATTCAAATCGGACCCAGAGGGAAGATGCAGAAGTGCTGCGCTGGTTCGGAAACCCGAACTTTTCGGCGGGGCTGGGATATCAGTACGCACATAGCTCATTCACGCAGACCTTTGCGAACGGCTATTTCAATCCCAATCAGTATCATAGGCACCTGGGACTCGGAGGATTCCGCTTGGAGATCGGCAAATTCTACCGTGGTGAATACATCGCCGAGTATGGCGCCGAAAAGTTCGACCAGGACCTCTATCGGACCGCCTGGGAGGCCGCGGTGAAGAACCGCTTTCTGCTAGGAAAACTGGAAATGGGTGCGGACTATACCTACTTTCACCTGGCCCAGAGCACGGGAGCGTTTCGAGCGCAAGTAGTGCTGGTGAGCGTTGCATATCGTTTCTAGGTGATCCGATGGAGCGGTACAAGAATTTTCGGGGGAGCATGTGACTAGGTCGGAGCTGAGTACGGAAAAGACCCTAAGAGTACTCGTCGTCGATGATGACGTGTCTATTTGCCGGTGGCTGAATGCCGTATTGACTGCGGAGGGTTACGAATGCTGTCAGGCGCGAAGTGTAAAGAATGCTGAACCTTTCCTTCACGAACAGCCCATCGATGTGGCGCTTATTGATATCTATATTGGACAAGCCAACGGCCTTGAATTCCTCGGGAAACTAAAAACTTTGCAGCCGGAATGCAAGTGCGTGATGATGACGGCGCGCGCCAGTGTCGAGACCGTGGCGCGCTCGGTAGCAGAAGGAGCTATCGAATATCTAAGCAAACCTCTACTGATCGATGAGTTGCTCGCGTTGTTGCGAAAGTTGACAGGCCCGCGGCAAACGCCTAGCCACACGCTGAAAGACAGCTCCGCTCCAGAATCAACGATTGTCGGACGGAGTCCAAAAATGCTGGAGGTTTATCGAGCCGTCGCGCGGGTCGCGCCCAGCACCGCCAGTGTGCTCATTACCGGTGCCAGTGGATCGGGCAAGGAACTTGTAGCTCGAGCCATTCATGCACTCAGCCCACGCGCCGAGATGATTTTTACTCCCATCAACTGTGGCTCCTTCCCCGAAACCATTCTGGAAAGCGAGCTGTTCGGACATGAGAAGGGTGCGTTCACCGGCGCGGATGCTCGTCGGAGCGGGCTATTCGAAGCTACAAATGGCGGCACGATTCTCCTCGACGAGATATCGGAGACCAGTCTGGTGTTTCAAGTGAAGTTGCTTCGCGTTTTGCAGGAACACAAAGTGCGGCGCGTAGGCTCGAATACTTTCACACCGATCGATGTACGGATCGTTGCAGCGACAAACAAGGATCTGAGCGCACTGATCCGGACAGGACAATTTCGTGAAGACCTTTACTATCGTCTCAGCGTCGTAACGATTCAGCTGCCTTCGCTCGAAGAGCGGACGGAAGATATTCCGCTCCTCGTGCAGTATTTTCTGAAGCGTTTCAATCACCGCAACCAACGCCAAGTAAATATCAGCGAAGAGGCGGTCAAACTACTGGCTTCCATGAGTTGGCCGGGCAATGTCCGTGAGCTTGAAAACCTGATCGAGCGCCTTGCGATTTTTGCCGACATGGACGAAATCTCGGCCGGGGAGGTGGAGCGCGAACGGACGCGCAGAAGCGAGGCAACGCCGGCACGAGAAAATTCGACAGCATCGTCAACCTTACCGGAAAAGCTGCAGGAAATGGAACGCCAGGAAATTCTCCGTGTTTTGCGGGAATCGGGCGGCAACAGGGCTCTTGCGGCACGTAAGCTCGGGATTGAACGCAAGACGTTATATGAAAAGGCTCGCCGGCTGGCAATCGACCTGCAGTCGAAAGAAACATGAGTGAATCACCAACAGGCCGACCGAATCAGAAGCACCTCCAGACAAAGCGCTGGCTGCTTTTGAACGTATTGCTTTTGACGATTGTGGGCCTGCTCAACTTCAGTTATCCGGTGGAGGAGTTCAGTCGTCGCGCCGGAGACATATATTTTCGATTGCGGGGTAACCAGGGCACTTCACCTCATGTCGCGCTGATAATGATTGACGATGCGAGTCTGGAACGGTACGGGCGGTGGCCCTGGAAACGCTCCTTGCTGGCGCAGGTGGTGAGGGCCGCCAGCGCCGAACACCCGAAAGCGCTTGGCCTGGACATCTTACTCTCGGAAACAGAAGACGAAACAAACGACCGTGAATTAGCGAAAGCGCTGAAAGACGCGGGAAACACGGTTCTCGTGGCGAAGATCAACAATTCACCACAGGGGCGACTATGGGTCGAACCACTGCCCCTCTTCGCCCAGAACGCTGTCGCGGTCGGACACGCCCAGGCTACTTTAGGGCCCGACAGCATCTGCCGGAGCGTTCCCGTGCGGGAGCTGTCTCTCGAAGGGCCGCGCTGGGCGTTTGCGGTGGAAGTTGCGCGCGTTAGTAGGGGAGCTATCCTTGAAGACAACGGCCGTGAATTGCGAATTGGGGAGCAAAAAATACCCACCGTCGGCACGTCTTCTCACGCCGTGGTATCGGGAGTCGGGGCCGAATCGCCACGTTTCCTTCCCATCAACTATCGCGGTCAGATTGCTCCGGGTGGCACCTCACCCCCGTTTTTCGCAGTCCCCGTTGCGGATTTGCTCGATGGAAAAGCGGGCAGCCAACTGCGAGGGAAAGTGGTGCTGATCGGATTCGGCTCGACGGAAATTGGCGACCGCATACCAACCCCCGTGAGCGACAGGCTTCCGATGCCTGGCGTTGAAATCCACGCGAATCTCATCGATGCCATTCTTGCCGGAAGGAGCCTGAGTCCTCTGAATGGATGGCTAAACCTGCTGGTTTTGTGTGCCTTTAGTTTCAGTTCGACTTGGGTCGTGCTGCGCTGGCCGGTTTGGAGAGGGTTGGTCGCGCTCGCGGCACTGCTTGCAGTTGGTCTCGTAGCGAGCTACTTGGTTTTTGCCAGGATGCAGATCCTTGTCGGGCTGGGACCATTTGCGTGTGTTGGTCTTTTGGCTGGTCCGCTGGCGCAGTTGCAAAATTTGGTCCTTGTGGATCGAGGCCTTACTCACGGTCTTCGGCAACTACAAATTGCTCTCCAGACGGCCGAGCCAACAAAGAGGGATAGTTTACCGGCTGCTTTGCGTGCCGAGATTCGGCCCACCGCCGGAGACTTGCACTGGAAGGTAAGTCTGCTTCGGCAATTGCAGGCGGAGCTGGGTTCGTTGTACGCGTTTGATGAAACCCTGCTGGAAGCGATGCAAGAGGGCATGGCCGTTTTCTCCGTCGATGGCCGAGTGATATTTCAAAATCCACAGTGGCAAAGCTTCTGTAAAGAGCAAGCATGGGACGCAACTGCAGGACTTGATGATTTCGCTACGGCCCTCCACGAACCTGGCTGGCGCGATGTACGCAAATCACTCGTCACTCCCGGGGTTTGGCTCGACTCTGAGGTGCATCTCGGCGCGGGTCTCTGGCGCCTGCGGGCCGTAAAGCTCAAACGCACGTCGCCTTCCGACGCATCTGACTTGATCATGGTCGTGGTGACGGATCAGACAACTCGGTTGGAACGAGATCGTGCCCGTGCGGAAGCGCTAGGATTCGTCACCCATGAACTCCGTACCCCGCTTGTCTCAATTCAAGGTTTTGCCGAATATCTGCTCCGGTATTCCAAAGAGCGAACCAGTATCGAGGCCGCTTCGACGATTTTTCAGGAGTCGGGCCGTTTGGTGGCCATGATCAATACTTATCTCGATGTGCTTCGACTCGAGGTAGGAGCCCGCTCCATGCGCACCGATGCTTTTCAGGTCGGCGAAACCGTGAAACAAGTCGCGCGAGTCATTCAACCGATTGCACAGGCTTCTGAGATAAAGGTCAAGTCCGAAATTGCTGCGGACTTGCCGGCAATTCAGGGTGATTCGCACCTCATCGAGGGAGCCCTACTCAATCTTGTGAGCAACGCCATCAAGTACAGCGCACGGGGGAGCGAAGTGAAACTACGAGCCGAGGTCGAGGGAGACGGAATCGTGCTGGAAGTATGGAATCCCGGGCCTGCAATTCCACCGGAGGAGCTAATGCGTCTCTTCGAACCGTTTTATCGAAGAAATGAACAGGAAGAAACATCGCGAGGATGGGGACTTGGATTGGCCTTCGTCAAACGGATCGCCGAACAACACGGAGGCAAAGCCGAGGCCTGGAGCACATCTGAGTCAGGGACATCTTTTCGTATCCATCTGCCAGCCACTCGGTTCATTCTTAGTGAGACAAATCAATGAAACACACAGCCGTTCGTTGCATTTATTTTTGTTTCCTCCTTTTCTGGATAGATGTCGGGTTGGCGCCCGCCCAGCAACAGCAACCCAATTCCACACCCGCAACCGCTATGATCGCTGGTGCTACGATTGCCGAATGGAAGGGCAATATTCATCTGAGCCTGCCGGGCCAGTTGCCTTCTAATCCCTTGCGTGGAGAGTCGCTTCCTACAGGCACAATTCTTGACACAGGCAGCGGCAGATTGCTTCTTCTCCTGAGCGACGGCAGTGAGGTGATCATCCAGGCGCACACGAGATTGCAGGTGCAACAACCTTCGTTGGCCGACCCAAGTTACTTCCAATTGCTCCTGGGACGAATCCGCGCGCTTATCAACAAGCGGACGGGTGGCGCCGTACCGTTCGAACTTGGAACGCCTAGCGCCGTTATTGCAGTTCGCGGGACCCAGTTCGATGTGGAAGTCAATCCACGTAATGTCACGGAAGTAGACGTGGTGGACGGACTTGTCGAAGTCTACGGGCGGAATGCTATCGGAAGGTCAGTTCTGCTGGAGCCCGGATTCTCGACGCGCGTCGGACTGGATTCCGGTCCAGAACAACCAGAACCGACCGATGAAATGCGTCCGGAAGTCGAAAGACCCGAGCCCGGTGAAAACGAAATAGGTGGAAAGTCGGAGTTAGAGGCTGACTTCGAACGGGCAGAGGGAGATCGAGAAGTCGCGACAGGAGAGCCTACAGAGACTATGGAAATGTTAGACGTGCAAGAGATCTCTGAGCAGAGCGCGGCAGCACGAGAGGCCGACACTAATCCAGGTTCAGAACGAGAATAAATTTCTGCTGCTTCAGACTGCCGCTTCTTTGTTGCATGGTAGTCAGCTACTAGGCGCGCCCGGCCTCTCCTTCAGTGTCCCCGCCAAACTTCTGCGCTATGTTGCAGATCCGCAATGCAAGTCCCGCCCGACAAGCGAGTCGGATCCCCCGATTGTGTGTTGAACCCACTCACATCAAGACCCTTTTGCAATTTCTAACTGCTTCCAACTAAGCCACTTATTGAATTATCGGTTTGGTGTCCGCCTTGCATTATCTGGGTGAGAACTAAACCAGGTACGAGAAAGGTCCCTGGAGGCGTTATGACGGCGCGCAAGATGATCCTAGTCACTTTGGCGTTTCTCCTACCTTGCGATTTCGTGATTTTGCTAACGAGGTCTGTTCTCAGAACAAGTCTTGGAGAAAGGTTTCTGAAAGGAGCTACAGTAATGAGAAAACTTGCATTTCTTGCTTCAGTTCTTTCGTTTGCCGCGTTGGCCACAGGTTGTGGAGGCGGAACGCAGACCACGCAACCGCCACTTGCTCCTCGGTCGGTCAGTCTGTCGATCCGGGATAACCCGCCGGCGGGAGTATCGGTATTGTCCTTCGAAATTAATGTCACCGGTGCCAGTTTGCAACCGTCCAACGCTTCGAAACCCGCAGTTCCTTTGGTGACGAGTCCGATTGAGGTCGAACTCACACAACTGGAGACAGAGAAGGCGTTACTTGATGCGGTGAACGCTCCGGAGGACAGCTACAGCAGCATCAGCCTCACGTTTGCCAATCCTGAATTAACCATCTCAAACCAGTCTGGACAGCCAATCACGATGGGTACGCAGACTTGCCAGAACGGCCAGGTCTGCGAATTCAAACCCTCGTTGAATCAGTCCTCGGTGACGATCAGCTCGACCCCGTTCCCTGTGACTATCAGCGCCGGCGCACCGATCGGTCTGGTCGTTGACTTCGATTTGAATTCATCCATTCAGAACAACCTGAGCGTCACACCGTCGGTTACTCTGGCCGCGGTCCCTGCCCAGCCTTCGAACGGTGAAATGGACGACATCGAAGGCCTGAACGGGAGCGTCCAGAGCCTCAGCAGCGCTGGTTTTACGCTCCAGGACAGCACCAGCGGTCAAACGTTCACGATTAACGTGGACAACAATACGCAGTTCCAGAACTTCAACGAAGTCGGTTGCGTCGCGAATAACTTTTCGTGTGTGCAGGTTGGACAAATCGTCGCAGTCGAGCACCTGCTCGTCATGGATAACGGGACGCTGCTCGCGAGCGAAATCCACCTTGATGATGCCGTCAACGAAGAACAACTGGAAGGCACCATTGTTGCCGTCAACGCCGCGACCAACCAGTTCCAGATGGTAGTCCAGGACGAAGAGCCCGTAGTCCCGGGAGTTAACGTCGGCAATTTGGTGATGATCTCCATCAGCACCCCCGCGCAATTTGCGGTCGACTCCGATGATCTGAGCGGTGCCATTCCTCCGGGCGTTTCTTTCGCTTCGGTTAACGATTTGTTCGTCGGACAGGAAGTAAAGGTCCGGGCGCTGATTGTTTCCTCACCGATGACGGGCACGACGGTAACTACGGACCACGTGAAGCTGCACATGTCGCAGTTCCCAGGCACAGTGGTGTCGGTCAACGCGCCTAACTTTGCTGTCAACAACCTGCCAGCGCTGTTCACCAGCAATGGCATCAACCAGGTGCAGGTCGTGGTTTCCTCGGGGATGGAGTTTGAAGGTGTCTCCGGAGGGTCCTCGCTTACCGTAGGTAACAACGTCGTGCTGCGCGGTTTGCTCTTCAAGACCGCAGGCGACCCAATCCTGGTGGCGAAAAAGGTCCGCAAGCGGTAAGCGGATGACGGAGTTGAGGGGCATCGTTTCCCAGAGGAATGATCCCCTCAGAATCCGTCAAGCGGCTTCGCAGGCTCCGGCTTCATTGACGCCAAAGCCAGGTGCATCGTAGCTGCGAAGATCACCGGAGAGGATATCCATGAGCAATGCTGCAATCGCTGCCGGTCGCACGGGCGAGCTTCCTGCGCCCCGAGATCACCTCGAAGGTATACGAGCAGGTGCCCACAGGCTAATTTAGGCCCTTCAATATTCCAGAGCTCCGTGGTCAATATAGCATCAATGGACTGTCTCGGCGCGTGAGGCTCCCCTGTTCTATTTACAAGCCTATGCGCACTGTCGCGGCGAAAGGGAATGATTTCGGCCCGGCGATAGTGCAGGTTATGCCGCGTGTCGTCCCTGCACGGCGCCCGCGCTACCATTTCCGCTGATTGCGAACATGGTCCTCCCCGGGGCTTGATGATTTGAGCAGACCCTTTCTTCTTTGGTCTTTGATGCGAGCCAACCAGGTGGTATTCACAACTTAAGTCCCGGCTCGAGGAGGGAGAATTCA
>QHYQ01000581.1 GCA_003224175.1 Acidobacteriota bacterium | reverse complement strand
TCTCGCTCGCAACGTCGCCCAACCTGAACGGAACGAAGAGCGGCACGCTGCAGCTTGCCGATAGCAGCAATTTCAAAGTCTCCACCACCATTGCCGCGGTGGTCCAGACGGTTCCACCCGGCGCGATGCGCAGCATGCATTGGCATCCCAATGCCGACGAGTGGCAATACTACATCAAAGGCAAGGCGCGCATGGGCGTGTTCAACACCGGTCCGCACGTGCTCACGATGGATTTCAACCCCGGCGATATCGGCTACGTCCCTCGTAACTACGGGCATTATGTGCAGAACATCGGCGACACCGACATGCAATTCTTCGCCGTGTTCCGGACATCGAATTTTCAGGAGTTCTCCTTGTCAGACTGGCTTAAGCATTCTCCTGCGGAAATGGTGGCGGAGCATCTGAACGTCGACCCGGCGATGGTCCCGCACTGGCCAGGGACGAATGCGCGGATCATGCCTGACTGAGCGCATTAGTTAGAGCGCCCTTCAACGCTATCGCTCAGAGCGAGATGCGTCGGTGGGCGCTCTTTCTCAAGAGCGTACAAGCCGACGCGGCTGGTTGCCGATGCGATCCAGGATGTGACGCGGCGTGGCGATCTCGCGCTTGATCTCTTTTCTGGGCTCCGGAACAATGCTTGTGGCGGCCGAGCGGAACGGGCGGCACTTCGCTCATGATCGACATCATCCGCCGTTTTGCCGATGACTTCATCTTCACGACCTCGCTCTGCCCCATCTCGCCGCCGGCCGTGCGGCACCTCAAGGCTCATCCCCAGTCGCCGCTCGACGGCTCATGCGAGTCAGCATGTTCGATCGAACTGACGTCCGTGACTGGGGGTGTCGGACGGATCGTCCCAATAAGAGGCCAACCGCAGCACTAGCACCGCAAAGGACAGAACCAAAATCGCTCCTGCTACTACGAGAAGGTCTTCCCCCGTCCTGTGTTCCGCCCCGCCAATCTCGATTAACACCCGACCCAGCGCTGTGATCGCAATATAGATCAGATAGCGGACTGGAAGTCTCGTTGTCTTGAAATAGATTCCGACCATTGCGCCGATTTCGAGATAGATGAACAAAAGCAGGATGTCCGAAAGTTCAGCCCGTCCCTTGGCAAACATTCCACAGAACGCAGCAAGTGCTGACCAAACGGTTGTCGCGCCTATCGCGAAAAGCGCCAGGTAATGGAATCCGTCGACAAGCAGTATCCCAATCCCGTCCGCAGCTGCTTTCATCGCGCTATGAAGATGTGCGGCAGTGCGGCTCAAGCCGCTTTGTGCTTCCGGCATATCCAGCCTCCCTGCGAACTGCTTGACCAGGTGATTGGCGCTTCGGCTGGCGCGTCAGCGATGAGCGTCTTGTGTCCACTCTTCATGAAGCCTCAATCAAGATTCGCGTGTTACCAACTAAGCCGTTCGAATGAGGGTTGAACAAACTAAATTTGTTGTTAAGTCGCAGAAACGCTGGATGTCGGCTGAGCGCAAAAGCGCCGGACGAACAACGCCGATCTGTTCCGAAGGACAGCCGGGCGTTTTTGGCATGTCGAAAAACGCTATCGGTGGCGGCCAGCTAATCTGCGGATCGCCGGGTCTCAGGCTGTCAACTTTCGAACTGGTAGCCGCCCCCCGCTCAGGATCGTGGGCGCGCGCGCCGCCCCATTTTCTGCCGCCTCAATGCGCGTGAAGTTGTTTTGAACTTCACACGGTCAGCCCGGCGAGATTCATCACCACTCTGAAAAGACCCGCGACCACGCCCAGCGCCAGAACACTGGCCGTCCAGATCAGAACAAGCCAGCCGACCCTGCGAAGCCATGTCGGTGCGACGGCGGATAGATGCGCATCCATCAGTGATACCCCTCGCCGGCTCTCACCTTTCCACGGAATACGAAATAGGACATTGCGGTGTAGGCGAGGATGAAGGGGATGACGAAAAGCGCACCGACCAGCGTGAAGCCCATGCTTTCCGGCGGTCCGGCGGCTTCCCTGATCGATATGGCCGGTGGAATGATGTTCGGCCACAGGCTGATTGCCAAACCAGTATAGCCCAGGAACAGCAGCAGGAGCGCGAGCAGGAACGGCGATGCGTGCGTCTCGTTCCGAAGCACGCGCATCATGAGCCAAGTCGTCGCGACGACAAGCACGGGCACCGGCGAGAAGATGATGATGTTGGGAAATGAAAACCACCGTGTCGCGATGCTCGGATGCGTGAGCGGGGTCCACACGCTCACGATGACGATCGCCGCGACCAGGACGAGCGTCACCGGAGGCGCCAGCGTTTTGAGTCGGTGCTGGAGTTCGCCTTCGGTCTTCATGATGAGCCAGGTGCAGCCGAGCAGGGCATAGGCCACGATGAGGCCGAGGCCCGTGAAGAGACTGAATGGACTCAGCCAGTCAAAACTGCCGCCGTCGTAGGAAGCCCCCGTCACCTTGAAGCCGTTGATGAAGGCGCCCAGCGCGACGCCTTGCGAGAAGGTCGCGATGTAGGAACCCCAGGCAAAGGCCTTGTCCCAGAACGGCCTGTGCGTTTCGTCCGCCTTGAAGCGGAATTCGAAAGCGACGCCGCGCCAGATCA
>QHYQ01000580.1 GCA_003224175.1 Acidobacteriota bacterium | reverse complement strand
CATCAGCATAGGTAAAGTGATTTCTTGCACCAAAGTAGGGATTGTTGCCGGACGCCGCCGCAACCGCGGAGGGCTGCGCTGTGATCACTCCACCCCCGATGATGATCGAGCCGGCATTACCGCCGGGGAGAAACGCCAGGTTTGCGGGGATCGACGGCGATGAGTTTACCTGCGCAGCATACGCGCGCGTGAAGCCGAAGGTGGCAACATTCACGACGCGGGGAGAGAAGATGTGAGTTTCCTGCAGGCTGACGACTTGGCTGTGTATATCAGAGAGCTGGATAAAAATGGGGTCCACTTGCGGAACGCTTCTGAAGCCATTGTCAATGTTGTAGTTTGCCGAAAAGGAATCGGCGGCAGAGATCGTGTAGTCAAAGCGCACCAAGCCAAAATCTTCGCGAACCGACTGCGGAGGATTGGTTACGCTATGGGCTGTGCCGTCGATGGGTGAGTCGGCACCAGTGGGCGCCGGCCAGAAAGCATTGGCATAAGCCACCATCGCCGGGTTTACACCGGTGGACGTGCCATTTGGCAAAAGGCCCAGGCGAGCGTTGGTACCGGGGACAATCGCGTCGCTGCTCACGGCCAGCCGCTGGCGAAAACCTTCGTAATTTCCAAAGAGGAACACTTTGTCCTTCTTGATTGGGCCGCCCAGCGATGCGCCAAACTGGTTGCGCTTGAAGGGTGGCGTAGTAGTGGTTGCGTCGAAGAAGTTGCGGGCGTCGAAGGCGCTATTGCGCAAATACTCGAAGAGGTCTCCATGCAGTTGGTTCGTTCCCGAAGAGGTCACGATGCTGATCTGTCCGCCGGCGCGTTTGCCATACTCGGCGCCATAGCTATCCGGCAGGACGTTGTATTCCCGCACGGCGTCGACTCCAAGCAGCATCCCGCTGGCGCCGGACGGGGTAATGAACAGGCCCGAGGCGTTGGCACCGATGTAATCGACTCCATTGATCAGAAATCGATTCGTTTCCGGCCGCTTGCCCGCCACGGAGAAAGCCGTCCAGGCGCTGTTGTTGAGTGTATTCGCGCTGTTGTTAGCCATGCCTACGTTGAGCGTCAGAAGCTGATCGAAGCTGCGCCCGTTCAGCGGCAGCTCCTTGATCTGTTGCTCGCTGATCAATCCGGAAGTCGAGACGGTCGTGGTGTTCACCAGCGGAGCAGCCTCGGTCACCGTGACCTGCTGCACGATGCTTCCCACTTGTAACGTCAAATTCACCACGGCTTCCTGACCCACAACGAGGTTAATTCCGCGCCGCACTTCCCGCTGGAACCCCATTTGTTCCGCCGTCAGCTCATACTCGCCCACCGGCAGCGACGCAATACTGTAATTACCGGCGGCATCAGCCTCCACCGCGCGCGTCAGCCCGGTCTCCAGGTGTTTGACGGTAACTGCTGCGCCCGGCACCGCGGCTCCGGAAGTGTCCTTAACTGTGCCGGTGATGGTCCCCGCGAAACCTTGGGCAAGAACGGGGCAATTGCCCAAGGCGATCAAGGCAACCAATGCAATGAGACACGCTACCAATCTCGGCAGCGCGAAGGGACTTCTTCCGGTCCTGTTTAACATGGCTCCTCCTTTGTATGACGCAACTGCTTATGCTGGAACCACGGCCGCAGCCGAGGTGCCGGCTGGCCCCCCCGAGAGTGACTACGCAAGTGCATAACCTTTATGAAATCGCCCTCTGGCTCCGCTTACTCCGGTCCAATCTTCGGATCTCGATCAGAACAGGAGCTTCAGTGCAAACTGGATTTGCCGCGAGGGGTTGGCCGTTTGCGTGATGACCCCCGCGGAGGAGCTATAGTTATTCCCCGAAAAAGTCACGGGGTTCGGCGACGCAAAATTTGTGCGATTCAACAGGTTGAAAGCTTCCACCCGGAACTGCAACCTGTACTCTTCGGTGAAACTGAAGTTCTTGAACAGCGACGTGTCAAAATTGTAGAACGCCGGTCCGATGAACGATCCACGCGCCACGTTTCCGAAGGTCCCTGCAAGCGGCAACGAGAAACCGTTGCGATCGAAGTAGCGTCCCGTGGTGCGGAAGCCGTCGGTCCCTAAAACCACCGGCCCGTTAAAGGCTGGATTGCGGTTTGGCACGTCGGGATTTTGGGTATCGCCGGTTCCAGAGACATTGGAGCCAACCGTCGGGGTGAAGGGGAATCCGCCCTGAGCGGTGATGCTGCCATTCCACTGCCAGCCGCCGATCACTTTGTCCGCCGGGCCGGCGGCTCCCCCGCCGAAGTGCTGGCCGCGCCCAAACGGCAATTGATAAGTAAAGTTGGCATTGAACTGGTGCTTGAGGTTATAGGACGCTAGTCCCCTATTCATATTCAGGTCAAAAGGATTCAAGACGGTCGGAGGCTCATTCGCGCCGGAGGTGGCCAGGAAAGCGGACTCGATATCCAGAAGTTTCGAGAAGGTGTAATTGGCCTTGAAAGCGAGTCCGCGGGTGGCGCGCTTGGTCAGCGAGACTGATCCCGAATGGTAGCTGCTAGTGGTGTTATAGAACCAGCTCTGCATGGGGCCTACAAAGGGATTCGGACGCTGCGTGAGCTTAGTAGTGCCCGTCGTGACGAAGGTTTTGGGGGGCGTGGCGGGCAGGTACGTCATGCCCTGCGGTACTTTCGGGCATGGCGTAGTGCCGCCGCATAGTGGGATGCCTCCACTCGTTCCTGTTGCATTGATTCCGCCACTGTAGCATCCCGTCGGGTCGGAACAAACCTGCGGCACGGCCATATTCAGGTCCTCCGCGCCCACAACGTGGTAGGCTTGGCTGCCCACATAGCTCAATTCCACCATGAAGTTTTGCGAGAGTTGCCGCTGCACAGTAAGAGACCACTGCTGGAGGGTGGGAGTGTGCATCACCGGATCAAGACCCCCTGGGGAAAAGATCGAGCAGGTCGTGTTTTTGTCTGCTGGCGAATGGCAACTGGGCGGAGGCTGCGTTCCAAAAGGTATGGTGCCCACGATAGAAAGCAGAGGCTTGCCCGTTATTGTCATACGCGCGCCGAAAGGCGGATCGGCGTTGAGCCGGTGACCCAGATTGTCCTGCAGGTCGTTGTAGATCCCAAAGCCGGCCCGCACCGACCACTTTCCCGAACCAGTTGGATCCCAAGTCAAGCCAATACGAGGTTCCCAGAGCGATTTGGCGTTGTTTTCCAGGAACGCCGAAGAGGCGATTCGTGGATCGGTTTGGATGATCCCATTGGGGTCGAAAACATAATTAGCGGCATGTCCGCGGAGTTCATTCCAACCGTTCGTAAGCTCGTCCCGCAATCCCAGGCGCAGCGTGAGGTTCGGTTTGAGCTTGATATCATCCTGTAAATACCAGGCCACTTCCGTGGAGCGGAAATAGAGCGGCTGCGGGTTTGAGGTCGCAAAAAACTGCGTGAGGTTATCCTGGAGGAAGGCCAGCAAGGTATTATAGTTGGCAGTTCCCGCCGTATATTGAGCCCCGCCATACATGTTTTGTTGCACGCGCTGAACCCACGCGCCTGCGCTCATGGAGTGATTGCCCTTGGTGAAGCGCACGTCATCGGCCCAGGTGGTGTGGCTTCTGGCATCGCGATTGGGGCTGTTGCCGGTCGGCTGGGCCAATGCTG
>QHYQ01000579.1 GCA_003224175.1 Acidobacteriota bacterium | reverse complement strand
CCCGTCTCTTACGGCACTGGTGGAACCCTTCGGCAATTTCTCACCGATGAGGGTACTGTGGTGGTCCATCGGTGCATCGCCCGCGTATGAAATCTTCGCTGGCAGCACGGAGATCTTGGGCGGCATGCTGGTGATCTTTCCGCGGACCACTACGCTCGGCGCGCTGGTCTGCCTGGCGGACATGATTCAGGTTTTCACGCTGAACATGACGTACGACGTGCCGGTGAAGCTCTATTCTTTTCACCTGATCCTCTTCTCCCTGTTCCTGCTGGCAGCGGGAAGCCGACGGATCATCAGCTTCTTTTTCTCGGATCGCGCAATACGCCCGTCCGCGCAACCACCCTTGTTCAGGACTGTGCATGCCAATCGAATCGCCTTCATTTTGCAGGTCACATTTGGCTTGTATCTCGCGGTAATGCAACTGCACGGCGGAATTAAGGTCTGGTACACGCGGGGAGGAGGCCGGCCCAAGCCTTCGATTTATGGAATCTGGGACGTCGCGCAAATGACCATCGATGGCCAGATCCGTTCACCCCTCCTCACCGATTACGACCGCTGGCGCCGCGTGATTTTCGACTTTACGACGAGCACTTCCTTTCAACGCATGGACGAGAGTTTGGCCAACTTTGGGTCCTCCATCGACGATGAAAGCAAAACACTGACGCTCGCAAAGGACAACGACAAAAACTGGAAAACAAACTTCACGTTCGATCGCACGGCGCGGGACCGTCTCGTCCTGGATGGAGCCATGGATGGCCACAGAATTCACATGGAACTCGAACTCGTCGACCGGAACCAATTCTCCCTTGTCAATCGGCCATTCCACTGGATCAATGAGTATCCGTTCGAGCGCTAACATCGAATTTATCTAACAGAATCAAGATAGGCACTTTTGAAGGTCCTGCCGCTGGCCAATGCCAGTGGATAGCAAGACAGAATCAGTCGTGCAAGAGGATAATCTCTTGAGGATCGTGGACGCGAGTAAAGCATTCCAGGCCGGCCCAGGTGCAATCACCAATACGCAGAGGGCGAAGGCTGCATTTGTCTCCTTTGGAGGTAGGTCAGGTTATATGCCTGGAAGAGTCATGCTTATCGTAATTCTCCTTGCCGGCTTAGTCGGGGCGTGCGGCTCGGGGTCAACCCCAGTGCCCTCGGCGCCCTCTTCGCCCAACGTTGTCAGCCTCAGCGGAACCGGTGTGACGGCCCCCCTGTGCGGGAAGCCGGACGACAGGTTAGTCCACGTCGCTCCTAACTACACGCTTTCGCTGGCCCCGCCGGTAGGTATCGGCCAAACGCTCGTAGACACGCAATACGGCTGCCCGATCACGCGGCTAACGACTTTCGCGGAGTTTCGACCTGGAATGGGCAATCATCACAATTACTCAACTATTACTCCGTTCAATGCGGATAGCAGCAGGGTGATGCTGTTGACTTCAGATGGGTGGCTGACGATTGTGGACATACAGGGGAACGTGGTCGTGCCCGTAGCCAATATGCCGGCCATGAACTCACCCGATGCCCCATGGGACCCGACCAACCCAGCCGTTTTCTACTTTACGAATAGCAATCAGTTCTTTAAAGGAACCATCTCCCGCAGTACCGTCGCGACGACGGTCCTGCATACGTTTACGGGCTACACTTCCGTTTTGGCTCCTGACCAAGAGGATTTATCCGATGACGGGTGCAAATACTGGCTGGTCGGGGCACCTTCTGGCGGTGGGGCTCCTGTGGGAATCCTCTATAACCCCTGCACGGATACCGTCGTCTCGCAAAGTCTCGTGGTTGGCGTGAAGGACAGCAGTACGGGCTGGCACAAAATCCAGATCTTCCCATCGGGCAAGATGCTGATGACTTGGAACAGTAACGGGGCGACGAATGGGACGGGCGGAGAAATTTACAACACCGATGGAACACTCTATTGGCACCTTTACGACATAACTGCGCACAACGAGGTGGGCATCGACTTGGCTGGCCGCGAGGTTGTCATCGGCACGGCGAACGGAAAGCTTTCCATCAATGCCTGCGGGGATGCTTGGAAGAGTCTCACAGTCGTGGACATCAACGCTAGGGCTCCAGTGAACTGTCTCATGAATAATATCGTGGGTTGGCACGTCAGTTATCGGGACAGCCCGAAAGGTTGGGTGCTGCTCTCGATGTTCGACATGGGCACCTGCCCAGACTATTCTTGCTTTGACACCACATCTCCCAACCGACTGGCTTCAAACTGGCAGTCGATATGGCCCCTCTACGGCGAGGAACTACTCTTAGTGAAGATTGACGGCACGGCTGTCTATCGCCTGGCGCACCACCGTTCACGCAGCGCCGAATATTATTGGGCACAGCCGCACGCAGTTATCAGCCGGGATGGGAGATATGTTGTTTGGGACAGTAACTTCGACATTAGCAGCATAGGCGACGCAAACTACGCGGATGTGTACCTGACGCGGGTCCAGTGACGGGTCCGGCTAGGAGCTGCCGCCTGAATCTCCGCGATAAGAGGAGGGGTCGTGTCTCGAATTTCGTCGAACAGTAATTGGCGCATT
>QHYQ01000578.1 GCA_003224175.1 Acidobacteriota bacterium | reverse complement strand
GCTCAAGATGCGGAGCGAGCTCGCATTCGTGCTCAGGCTTTATCTGGAACCGATTTTGCTTGGTCGCGGAATCGGAAGCAAACACTCGATTGAGCTTCTGAATTTGATCAGGGTGCTCAATCTACCGGCTGCCGGCTGGCACAAGTACAAAAGCCGTCGCCATGCGATCTTTGGCAAAGCCATTCAGGAACTGGGGGGAATGAAGACAACAGACGGCCATCGTATCGATGTTCACATCCGCCAGGGCACGAATCAGGCAGACTTTATGCTCGTGGGCCGCTTGGTTCCAATCCTTATTATTTAGCGCCTAGAGACAAAGATTCAGTTCCTTCCAGGCCAGCCTTTTCTTGATACACTCCGTCCAAGAATGATGGTTTCAGCCCTTAATAATCGATTTCCGGTTTCGACCCGCCGCTCTTGTTTGCAATTGCTCTGTCTGAGAATTCATGCGTTTCCTGTCCCTAGAAGCAACTTGACGCGCACGGGCGGTCATAAGCGGGCCTGTAACCTGCCTTCATGGCCTGGCATTCACCCATATACTTTCCCTGCTTTGTGCCACCGTACCAGCGGCTTCCGGGGCAATGGTAAACGCCGTTCCTTGTGTTCACCCAGACCTTCACCTCGTTCTTTTCCTCGTTGGTGGTGGCCTGCGGAGCGGCGACCAAGGGCGGACCGGAATCAGATTCGACTTCGACCTTTAGTACGGGATGCAGCTCAATGCCGTTCGGCGCCGCGCCAGCTTGTCCGTGCAAGAAGTCGAAAAACCCTACGCCCGTCACAACGACGGTCAGCGGAGGGACTGGCTCGGGCAACCCCATAATGACCGCTCTCGCTTTTCGAAACTCCTCCGCGTGTCCTGAGGCGCAGGCCCCCGCACAATCTGCGGATGGAATTTCCACAATCATTGTCTTGCTGGGATTTTCGACGTCTGCGACGACAACATGGAAGTCCTCGTCTTTCTCCAGCTTGTAGCCAACCAGAACCCCACGAACCTTGTATGTTTGAGTTTCGACGGGACCCACACGGCGATCCGCCAGCAGGTGGACTGGAGGCTTCTGGGATACGAGCCATCCAACCGTTACCTGCTTGGGGGCGAAGTTCACGTGGTCGCGGTCGGAATCGCTCAATGTTTTGACACTCCACCGCTCCGCCCCGCAGTAAACGCCACAGGTTGCCGTTGCTTGTGGAGGCGTTGCAAGGCTGTGTACTGCTGGCCTTTCGGCGAGGACGAAAACCAGTACAGCACTAACCAGGGTCAATACAATGGCTCGGAGGGTCGCCCTAGACCTCATTGCCCTCTCCTCCGAAGAGTGGGTTGACAAAACAAGGCAGAAGGATGACTTCGCGTACCATATGCGTTAGAGAAATCCCTGTCAATCACCTACGCCCGGAGGGGTGTCGTCCAGTCTGGCAGTGGCGAAACCATGGTGTGCCCGAAGGTTCCCTTCCGACTCACCATTTCCGGGCCTACAATGCTTGGCCATGGCTGGATACTCGGGCACTACCACGTAGGCCATGAGGCCTCAGAACGATCCGCCATCCGTAATCCGGAGTTCTCGGCGCTGAGTTCGTCCCAAGAGAGATTGGATTTCCCCTTTCGGTTTGAGCCAATCGGCCCACCGATTTCTGTAGGCCGCAATTTCTGCCTCAGAGAATTCAAAACAGGCCAGTAGCTGCTGCAGAAGCTCGCTGTGCTTGAAATGCTGTAGCCAGCTGATGGCTTCTAGCTGATAAAGAGGGGGAATCTGGCCTCGCCGCAAAGGAATCATGTGAGCGTGACTGACTGAAACCTACGCAGTTTCGCAGCGCTTCGCGACGGATTGAAAGCTGACGGAGCGTAGCAGGCGAGGTGATGGGAGGGAAGACGCCAGAGGAATCTGGGTTATTAAAACCCAGACCCTCTGGGTACATTGCAATGTTCACGACATCGCCGGTGGGATAGGTGTGCTCGGAGGAGCACAGCGCCGGCGAAGGCGTGCAAAAAATCTTCAGGTCTTAGCGGTGATCACGAATTGCTCCTCCCGGGTACTTATCCACACAGGTTGTAGCTTTTGGGGCGATGGCGCGTCAATGCGCACCGTAGGAAATTCGACGCGCCGTTGCAAGAGGCCATCCTGAAATCCCCTCCTTAACGAGACCGTAAACCGTTCATAGGGTGGGCAGTCGACTGTCACTTTTGGTGGTAGTATCCCTCTGACAATCCGAAGGTACTTGGCTGTACCCGTCTGATGCGAAATGCTTCAGGCCGAGGACCTGAAACTGAGACATGGACAATCACTTCTTTGAACGTCCCATTCTGAACTCGCCGTACAGCTACCCGGAACGTCATTGGGAACTTGATAGCGAGGGACAGCCGACACAAAAGATTATTGAGACTCGGCGTCGTGCAGAGTTCATTACCCCGATTCCGAAGCCCAAGAAGCAAAAGCGAAAGCTGACCCAAGACGTACTGATTTTTGATGAAGGCAAGGGGCTTTCCAGCAAAGAACAACAGTACGACCCAACATCAATCATCAACGATCTTCGCTATCAGGTGGACCAATGGCGGAAACTCCCGAATCCCAACGACTGGCTGGTGACGCCCGAAACTGAACGACTCCTTCGGCACTGGCGCC
>QHYQ01000577.1 GCA_003224175.1 Acidobacteriota bacterium | reverse complement strand
TTGTCATTATGTGGGCGGTGTCGCCGTCCTGACGCCAATGCGTAACGTGCGGCGGCCCCTGCCCTGGGTGGGATCGAAACACAGCTTCAGCGGTCGCTCCGATAATCGCGTCAGAATCGACTCTCATGATTGTGACGTGATGCGGTACGAGTTTCAATTTCGGGTCAAATTCAGGATGATCCAGACCCTGCACCCAGTCGATGACCGCTCCTTCGTATGCTCCGGGGTCCTCGGGGTCTAACGTTGTCAGTAACGTCGTGGGGTGGTCAATCGCACCAAAGCCAACCTACAACAATGCACCCTGACGCGGGAAAGTCTAGTGATCTTTGTTGACCATTACCCAACCGGCGAATCGAGGGGGCCTACGCGCCCAAATCCCAGTTTCCGAAAATGCAGAGCATTTTTAGCTTGGCGGCGCGGCCGCAGTATTCGCGAGGCGGAGAGAGGCAGGGATCGGAGCCGCGACGGTGAGCTAAAAATGTATTGGACGAAACCGCTGCGAGGTGCGTGTCTTATGGGTTTTGGTTGGTGGCCGGGGGAGATACGAGTAGAGAAACAAGCCTGGTGGGTTGTGATTCGGGATTTTTCTCTGGGCCTGCAAGGGACAAAATGTGAGGTTCTTGGCTAACCGCAAGGACTTTTGGACACCGTAAGACGACACGGTTCCCTCGACTCGATAGGTTCGAGTTTTTGGAGAGATCGATTTGCCGTCGCAGGAGATGGATCATGAAGTGTCAGGGATGGCCGGCGAAGGGCGAACCTCAGCCAGAATGATAATGGGGATCATCTGGCCGCGATGGCAAACGGGGCATTCCCGCAGAGAGCGGCCCGTGAGTCTCTCGTATCGATCCCGATAGTCCTCCGGTGTCGCAGGGTCAGAAGAACTTTTCGTTGGAGAAGCCCTGCCTAGAAGTTGGCGGCAAAGCTCCAACTTCTCCTGGCGGTGGCGATTGCCGAAGAACCCGTAGTAACGAATGCGGTGGAACCCACCGGGTAGAACGTGGAGGAGGAATCGGCGGATGAATTCCTCGGCCGAGAGAGTCATGGTCTTCTGTTGATTGTTGTGGCGGTAATCTCTCCAGTTGAATTTCACCTGACCGCCTTCGATAGCGACGATCCGATGATTGGAGATAGCGACCCGGTGGGTGTAGCGGCCAACGTAGTCCACCACTTGCTGTGGTCCGGCGAAGGGCGGCTTGGCGTAGACGACCCATTGCACCTTTCGCACCCGATCCAGATGACGGCGGAAAGCCAGCGGATCTTGTAGAGCCTCGAGCGAGGAGAAGAACCGCAACTTGCCAGAGTCGAAGGCCTCTTGGAGATAGTTCAAAAACAATCGGCGGAACAGGCCGGACAACACCCGCACGGGCAAGAAGAAGCGAGGGCGGCAGGAGATCCACCGAGTACCATCGGGTGAGATTCCGCCGCCCGGGACGACACCATGCAGATGGGGATGAAAAAGCAGGTTCTGTCCCCAACTATGGAGCACCGCAAAAAAGCCGATCTCGGCTCCCAGATGTTGGGGATCGGCAGCGATGGTGGACAAGGCCTCGGCCGTGGCTCGAAACAGAATGTTGTAAACGACGGTTTTGTTCTGGTAAGCGAGGGAAGGCGCCCAAGCTCAAGGCGAGGCGATAGAAGCCATCGCGATACGGGAAACTGTGAGGTAAATGAAGCACGATACGGCGTACGGAGGCGATCACCTGAGCTCCAAGTTTCAAGAAGCGCTCGCGTAGAGTGGAGACTTGTGCCCGAGCGCAGTCCGTGCGGGTCAGACGCAACCGCAGTTCTTGCATCAGTACGTAGGCTGCGGCGGTCATCAGCACGCGAAACTGGTTGGCCCAGAAACTCGAACAACTGGTTCGGCCAATCTCCATGCCGTAATGCAGTTCCTTGATGCGATTTTCTAGGTCCCCCCGTTGGCAATAGACCTGTTCGTAGAGCCACTGGGGACTCTGCTTCATATTGGTGACCACAAAACGAGGATTGTCTTTCGGATCGCGGTGGGGATGGCGAGTGACTTCCGCCTTATAGACGATGCGCCGCTTAAAGGTCAAAAAGCAAACTACGGGCAGATAACAGTGACAATCGTAGTGGCTATTAAAAAAGCTGAACTGTTGCTGGCCGTGTGTGGGATCGTCGGTGGGATCAAGATCGATAGTGATTCGGCGAGCCCGGCCATGCAGCCGTTTGCGATGGCGCTCGATGACGCAGTCCGCCAGAGCCTCGCCCATGCAAAACAGCTGCTTGCGATCCGGGGCGTTTTCAAAACGCGACAAAGTAGGCTGCGAAGCTAAATCATCACCGTCGATCGGATCGCGGCCCACTAAAAGCTTGTGCACCGGATCGGAGGCCAGACCTGCAGCATCGTTGGCATCTTCATATCCTAAGGCCATGCCCATCACCCGCTGTGTCAGCAGCTCTTCTATTTCATGCCAGATCTTGCCGGCTTGCCGCTCGTCTTTCAGACAAGCCGCCAAGGAGGAAGTTAGACCCAACCTTTGGTCGGCAGCTTTCAGCAGCACCGCGCCGCCATCGGAGCTCCCTTGCCGCTGATCAAACTTTGCCACCACCGGTCGATCAAAAATATCGGGGAACAGCAAACACTGTGTCGTGGTATGTTCGGTCAAGTGAAGGCCTCGTTTTTGGTCTCAAACCCGCTTCGCTAACGGATTTGTACCATTTGCGAGGCCTTCCGTGTCTCTAAATCACGCATTTTGCGGGCTAAAGGCGAGTTCGAACACGTTCTACGAGGGAGT
>QHYQ01000576.1 GCA_003224175.1 Acidobacteriota bacterium | reverse complement strand
CGCGCATGAGCTATCCATGACTTCGCCAGTAATAGTCTGCTGCTTCTGAGCCGCGAAGCTGGGACCTCCCAACAGCGCGAGTGACACTACGAGACCCATAGCAAGAGTTTTCACTGTTCTTCTCCTTTGTATTTGATTTGATCGGAAACTCATTCCTCGGATAAAACCTCCTGAAGGCGCGAATAGAGTCGAGCACTGACTGCAAGCGGGACTTCAAACGGTTCAACGTCCACCAAAATCTTCAACATCGTTCCTGTGCTATCGAAGACGACGCGGCAACGTCTGCACTTGCTAATATGATCCTCAAGTTGTGCCCGGAACTCGGACGAGCACTCTCCATCGAAATAATCGGAAAGATTCGCCAGCACCTCTTCACAACTCAGCATTCTCATGGTTCAGCCTTATCTTCGGGCGACTCGCATCAACACCATGCCCATCATGTTCTTGACCTCGGCAGCGGTATCCACAACTCTCCTGCCAAATGGGCGCGGTTGCTCGAAGGACGCACTCAGGGCGTCCCTCATCATTAACCGTGCCCGTAGAAGTCGCGACTTCAATGCTGCAATGTTGACGCCGAGGACCTCCGCAGCCTCTTTGGCACTCATGCCCTCGATGTCACAAAGGATCAGAGTCTCTCGATAGATTGCGGATAAGGAACGGATCGCTTTCTCCACGAGTTCTCGGAGTTCCTGCTTTGTGTACAGGTTTTCGGGATCGGCAGCCCACGGCTCGAATCGCTGCGGAAAATCTCGATGCTGTGCCGGAGAGGATTCGTCCAGAGGCAGATGGTCCTTGCGCGACTGACGTCGTTGCAGAGCTTCATTTACGGCAATGCGGGTCAGCCAAGTGGTAAAACGCGACTCGCGACGGAATTGCTTGAGATGACGATAGGCTTTGATAAAGGTTTCCTGCATGGCATCCTCTGCGTCTTCCACTTGGCCCAGTACTGCCAGGGTGACTCGAAAGACGCGTCGCTCGTGGCTCCGTACCAAAGCCTCAAAAGCCTGGCGGTCACCGCCGAGGACGCGCTCAATCAGCCGCAAATCCTCTTCGGCGGCGTCGGGCTTCTCTTGAGAAGCTTCCGTCATTTACAAACATGGGATAGGTGCTGACAGGAAAAAGATTCAAAAGCAGGAGGCGAAATCGGAGCAGGATACTGTACAGGGATCGACATGGGCTATTCAAAATTGAACAGAGACTAGTTTCGCTCTGATTAAGTGGTCCTATGATCGGCCATCTTCCGAGCCATGTGTAGAAGCAGTTGCCGATCACTCTCCTGCGTGCGGCCCAATAGATTACAAAACTTTCTCAGGAGACGCGCCTGTTTGCCAGAACTGCCCCACGATGGAGCCTTGTGAACAGCTTTGTATTTGGGAAGGATCGGCGGATTTTCACCTTCATAGAAAAGTTTGTAGGGGAATCTCAAGGGCGCGGCACATTTTCTCCAGGGTCTCGATTGATGGCACGGTGTGACCATGTTCGACACGCGATATATAACAACGCAAGAGGCCGCTTCGTTTCTCGATCTGGCCTTGTGATAAGTTCTTTTGCTCCCGCAATGCACGCAGGCGGTCGCCGATAATCATCGCTGTGGCCTCACTGTGAATTGTGCAGGATTGGCCGGGGGTGCGAGAGGATACCTCAGATCAGATGGTCATTTCAAAGAAAGTCAGGCGCGACCCTGAAAACGTGCGGCTACAGCACGGGCGAAGTCTCGGGCTTGAGTGCTTGTTAGACTTGCAATCCGAATCGTTCTGTGGCGCTCTGCCTTGCCGCTAACATCCCATTGCGTCGGGTCCAAACCGAGACGAGATGAAACATTAAAGATGTCATTAAACTCGCTTTCAGAAAGTTTCTCAAAGCTGATTACCCAACATGACGTTTCCGGGTTGAAACCCACCGTGAACCTATCTCTCAGCCGAGCTTGTAGGGTATGCAACGATTGCATTGTGAAGGTTCCGTAATTCATGCCCCATTCCCGCGTCCTTCCTTAGCCTAGCCATGTCTCCAGGATTGCTCGATCATTTGGCTCGATGTCTGTAAAGGCGATGCCCATCCCTGTTGCCGTCACGTTAGCCGTCACATTCCCTAACGCGGTGAAGTCTGCGCCAGAATGCGTAATGCGCACGCGCACTCGTGTTCCTTCTCGAAAAGGGAGAGTCGTCTTGACGAAACAACCGGACAGGCTCAGATCGCGAGTAATGGAAACGACTTCGTGTGTTTGGTCCAAGTCAATTACTTCGGCAATGGCCCCAAAGTGAGAGCGGGTTGCGCCACGACGTTCGGCGTACATACGGCATCCTTCAAAGATAGAGCAAGGCGATTAAACGCCTTCTCCCAGTAAGGAAACGCCAAGCAAAGAGTCAGGGGACACGGAACTTATAGGTTATTGATTGATACCCGTCAATAGGTGTGAATAGGCAACTCGCGGACACAAGGAAGGGAGGGATTGAGCCCAGTAGCGCCTCATCCAGTTCTTCCTAACCATCTTTCCAGGATTGGCTTACATCTCGTCCCCGGGAAAGAGGCCACACTCGTGATAACCACACAGAGAGGCGGAATGTCCTGGCAGTTCAAGGCTCCTCAAATGCCTCCGCAAATGATATTGACTCCAGCTACTCTGGCTCGCTGCGGTCGATCCTGGTTACGGTGATGGGGTCTGCGGTGTCCGCTGCCATCGGCTTTGTCCGTCCAGGAATTTCTGCGATCCAGGAAAGCGGCGTAACTTGCACCTGATAGGGCAGAAGTAATCGCAGGTCACTAGTTCCCGGATT
>QHYQ01000575.1 GCA_003224175.1 Acidobacteriota bacterium | reverse complement strand
TTCCTCCGCGGTCAGCGCACCTTCGGCGTGGAGTTTGGCAAGCCGTTCAACTTCTTGTGCTGGGCTCATGCGGCACCGCGTCTCGGTTGGAGACGCCTAACTATAATCATGCAAAATGTTCCCACTTCAAGACGAACTCGTCGTAGCCAGCCGCCTGTTTATTCAATGCGAGAGGGACCTTAGTGTCCCGATCCGCCGCGCCGAGAGCTAAATCCTCTCGGGCGCTTTCTCTTTTTGCTGGAAAAAGGGAGTTTTGGCGAGCGCGCCGAAACTGGCACCCGAGGCGGATGCGCTCCCCTTGAAAAGGGGCCGTTGTCGGTCACGTGATGGAGGCCTTCGAGGCTTCGCTCACGACGGGATGAAATTCCCGGCCGATGCGCACTCCATTGACGATGCCTAATCACCCGACGCTCAAAGCATCGACCCTGCGCACGATTTGCTCGCAATCAGGTATTTCGCGGATGCACTTCCTCGATGCGTACCGCAAAAATTGACCGCTAGCCACTGATTTCTGACTTCGTCCCGGTCGCGGAGGAGAATCTTTCGTATTGCGTTCTCCGAGGTGTCCCATTTGTTCGTCGGCTCGACAGGTGATTTGTTCGCTCCCGCTCGCTCACCCCTTTCGAGCTTCCCGTCCATGTCGCGGCCTCCCCCGCCTCAGGCGGGCTCCATTGTCCTCAAACGCTTGATTATTTGTCTTCGGCGCTTGGGGCAACCGCCGCTGCAACCGCCTGGGGTTCTGACGATCTCGGCGAAAATGCGAAGACGTCCGACGAAGAAATGGCACACCTCGGAGGTGTGTCCCTACCTGTTTAAGATTCGGCGCGCGGGGACAAGCGCCGCCACACCCCTCCACGCTGCCCCTTTAAAATGGTCAAAAATAAATCTTGACGTTTTCCCGCAGACCTATTAACAAGGCTGCCCACGCACCTCTATGAAACCAAAAACCTCCTCTGCATTTACCCTCATCGAATTGCTCGTCGTGATCGCGATTATCGCGATTCTCGCCAGCCTCGCTCTGCCTGTGTTCAGCTCCGTGCAGGCACGGGCCAAGCAAACCAAGGACATGTCCGATACCAAACAAATCGTCCTGGCATTGAAACAGTTTGCTATCGACAACAACGGTGTATTCCCATATTACGCACCTAATACGACGTACGCGGCTGCCGCGGCCGCCGGCACCGCCGCCGCTACCTCCAACGACGCGTTCTGGTGGCTCTTCCCGACCTATACGAGTGATGAAAACATTTTCATCGTCGGAGGCTCCCACTGGTGTACGTCCACTGCGGACAATAAATTGGACGCGGCAGGAGCCGCTGCCCGAACTGAGACACTGAAGGCGGGCGAAAATGCCTACGCCTACATTACCGCTCTCAATGATACTTCGAACTCCGGGTTCCCTTTAGTGTGCGATGCGTTCATTGACCCCCTCGCGTCGCCTTATCAGTACTCCACGGACGGTACTCTACCGGGCGGCGTGTGGGCGGGTAAGAAAGGCATTGTTGCCTTCGTCGATGGCAGTGCCAAGGTTATGACGTGCGATGATCAAGCTACGCCGGCGAACCCATCAATCTTTCGAACCGGATCAGCCGCGGACACTATTTTTATACCCGCCACCGACGTGGGCGTAACTTGGCTCGGGGCAACCAATATACCCTTGAATCCGGACAAAGGCGCCGGGTTCCCGTATCCGTAATTCGGAAAAGTTCGGTTTCGTTTAATCTCAAACGCCCTGTCTGAAAATCGGACAGGGCGTTTTCTTTTGGGGAATCGCTGTAGTGGCAGGCGTGTCGCCTGCGAGATGAATAGGAAATTCAATTGTTGCAGCTGTAGTGGCAGAGCCTGCTCTGAGCGAAGTCGAACAGGCGTGTCGCCTGCGGGATGAAGCGTCCCTTGCAGCCGACACGGCTGCCTCTACGGGACGCCTTCGCCAAATACGGCGAGATTCATAACCGGTCGCCAGGAGAATCGGAACTCCGTCGAGCCCGGGGAGCGATAATAACGGGCGCTGAGTGGCCACGCTCGGAGATCGGCTGAGCGATCCACATCCAGCCGAGATTGCCGTTCTTATCCCAGTACCAGGCTCCGCCGCCACGTTTCACGATCTCCACGCGCCAATGGTTGTTGGTCGCCGGGATTGTAAGGGCAAATGTGACGGCAGCCGCCAGCATCACCCCGCAAAGGATTCCAATAAGGAACGGGCATCTCATTTCGATTTTCCTTCGATCCCTCTGTATTCGAAGCTCGCCTTCCAGGCGGCCTTGGCTTTTGCAATTTAATGCGAAGCCGATTCGCTGCGGAGAA
>QHYQ01000574.1 GCA_003224175.1 Acidobacteriota bacterium | reverse complement strand
TTTCCCTGCATAGGACTGAGGCGCGTCCATCACGACGACACCGCGATCGTAAACAAGAAACATCGACTGGATCTGGTTGTCCGTAATCATGTAGAGACCGCCTCCGAAGTCCTCGAGACGGTACCCCTTGGCTGGGTCGACGGCAGGGCCTTGAGCGGAAGCCGGCACATCGAAGTATTTGCCGGTCCTTACGCCTATAGGCGGAATCGACGGCATGTTTGGATACGGTTCTGCTGCTGCAACACCTTCCTCGCCACCCGCGCTAGCGGATTGCGCGCGTGCCGCGGAAGTGAACATGCCGACTGCAAAAAGGGCGGTGAGTGCTAGGCCCGCGATACGAAGTCTTGACATAAGGTCTCCTCTCAAAACTAACTTCCATCTAGTTTCTATTGCGCATGCTCGATTCAAATCGGATGCAACGAACGCATGACAACAGAACTGAAGAAACAGAACAATTGCACATTGGTATTGGCGATACCTTCGTATAGGTTCGGAGACGATGGAAGACATGCATAGTAGAGTTCAATGCAGCGCCTGAAGGAAATCGCATTCCGTCTCCAAAAGCGGTCGAGCTCCCAGATTTCGCTTGTGTTACGAGCCATCGTTCGTCGGTCGATGGTGCCTCGCCAGTGCCGCTGTGCGCGCGTTCTCGTATCTCGGCAAGTGGTGTGGCCTCTCGAACATTCACGGGTCTCGTCTTCCTTTCTCACGAACTTTCAAGCACTCATCTGCACTTCATCCGCGAATGCCTGACCGGGCGTAGCTCCTGCTTCGCCGCGCGCCAGCCAAACGCCAAAGCGCACGGAGTCAAACAGTCCAAATCCCTTGTGGTGACGCAGTACGCAGAACCACTTCTTCCAACTAGCGGTGAAAATCAGAATCGATGACACAGCGACAGGCGACAACTTAATGTCGAGACGGCCATCGTCGGTGCGAGTGGTGGTGTTCTCGCGGTCTGCCGTGGTGTGGGCGTTGGCGATGTACAGAGCGTTTTCGAGAGTCATTGTGGATCCCTTTCTGAAAATCTTTTTGTTCCGCATACCCGATTGAATCGCTTGCGACGAAGCGATAACACCACAAGCGCGGAGGCCAAACAATTGGACGATGGTATCGGCGATACTTTGGTAGCAATCAGGGCGACGAGCGGCGTTTACAAGCGGGCACAATTAAGATGCCGAAACTACATTGTTCTGCGATGGACGGGTCAGTAGACTGCGGTTCTGTATGCAGGGCGTTAGATTCCGTCGTGACGGGAATATCCACATTGAGCCCAGTAGTCTCTCGGCTCTTCCGAGGAATAGTAATCTTTGTAATAGCCTTCACATTCTTCAAACCAGCTTTTAAGGGCACCAGCAGACGAAGTGGGGCTCCATGATCCACAGTAAGGGGCTGACCGTTGAAGTGTGTGGCGAGCAGCACGGCAAGTACCTCGAAAATCGTGA
>QHYQ01000573.1 GCA_003224175.1 Acidobacteriota bacterium | reverse complement strand
TCACTTACAATTCGCTATCGCAGCTCTTGACGGCGACAAATCCCGAGTCCGGCACCATCAATTACACCTACGACGCCGACGGCAACGTACAGACCAAGATGGACGCTCGAAGCATCACCACGACCTATTTTTACGACGTGCTCCACCGCCTCAACAAGAAGACCTATTCCGACACGACGCCGCAGGTCACCTACTGGTACGACGGCCAGACGCCCACCGGCTGTTCCCCCACGCTGACCATCACGAACGGTATCGGCCGCCGCACGGCCATGTGCGACGCCGCGGGCTGGGAAGCCTGGAGTTACGACACGATGGGCCGCGTCCTCACGGAAAAGCGCACGACGAACGGCGTGCCCAAGACGACCAGCTACACCTATAACCTTGACGGCTCGCTCGCCACCATCACTTACCCCAGCGGGCGTGTCATCACCTATACATCGAGCGCCGCCGCACGCTCCCTTTCCGCCGTGGACACCACCAACGGAATCAACTACGCGACCTCGGCTCTGTACTCGCCTCCCGGTGCTTTCTCCTCCCTCCAGAACGGCTCCGGCATCGTCTCGACCTTCTATTTCAACAACCGGCTCGAACCGTGCCGCATTTCCGTCAAGACCACGGGCACGGCGCCCACGCAATGCAGCGACACGGCGCACCTCGGGAACATTCTCGACCTCACGTATGACTACAACCCGAGTGTGGCCAACAACGGCACCGTCAAGCAGATAACCAACAACCTGAACACGTCGCGCACGCAGAGCTTTACCTACGACGAGATGAACCGCGTCAAGACCGCGCTCACCCAGGGCACCACGGGCTCGCTCTGCTGGGGGCTCGACTATTCCTACGACATCTACGCCAACCTGACCACGGTCGCGCTCGATCCGGCGCGCCCCTCCTGCACCTGGACCACGCTCAACGCTGGAGTCAGCACCAACAACCGCATCACCAACACGGGCTTTTCCTACGACGCGGCGGGCAACGTTCTCTCCGATGGCAGCTTCAGCTATACGTGGGACGCTGAGAGCCAATTGAACACCGCAGCCGGCGTGATTTATACGTATGATGGGGACGGCCGCCGCGTGCAGAAGTCGAGCGGAAAGCTCTACTGGTACGGCGCAGGTGGCGAAGTGATTGCAGAATCCGACGCCGCGGGCAACTTCACGGACGAGTATGTCTTCTTTGGTGGCAAGCGAATCGGCCGCCGCAACGTCTCCTCCGGCAACATCTACTACTATTTCGCCGACCACCTCGGTTCTTCACGCGTGATTCTCCAGTCCGGCCAGACCTCGCCCTGCTACGACGCCGACTTTGACCCCTTCGGCGGCGAGCACATCGTCACCAACACCTGCCCCCAGAACTACAAGTTCACCGGCAAAGAACGCGACACGGAAACCAATCTCGACGACTTTGAGGCACGCTATTACTCCTCACAGTTCGGCCGCTTTCATTCCGCCGACTGGTCCGCCATTCCCGTCCCTGTCCCCTACGCCGACCTCGGCAACCCCCAAACCCTCAACCTTTACGCCTATGTGAAAAACAATCCGCTTAACCTCACGGACCCCACCGGCCACCTCGCCACCGGCCAGCTAAGCTCCGGCAGCGAGGACCTGACAGCCAATTTCCGCATGCGACCCGGTGATGGGGTAGGGACCTGCGATGAAGTAAGCTGCACGCCCGGCGCGATCATTACGTCGTGGGAACTCACGGTCAATGGCGAAGGCACCGGCATGTACTTCGGCAGCGAGGGTTCAGGCCAGTTATACATTGCTGGCCTTCAACAGGCCGCAATGGCGCAAAATCAGTTATCCGCAGGGGATGTTACAAATATTATTAAACAGGCGCAGGCGAGTGGGGCCGATCCAGCAACGACGGCCATAAATATATTCGGCGGCTTGGGAAACAACGTCTCTGTTACTGGGGACAACTTAAGAGCAGGTATCACGCAGTCAGGTTTGAAGCTCGACCCTATTTCCCAAGGACTCGTCTCGAACGCCGAAAATATCACAAAATCCGGGAATGCAGTTACCATCACAAGCGGGAAAACTAGCACGATCCCGATTGACGGAGACAAATTGACGGTGGGCAAGACTGTTAGCTTTCAAGTTCAAACTGCAAATGGGCCACCAGCTCTCACAAACATACAGGGACTAAGCTTCAAGAGCGGGAAAATAACGGCGACACCGCAGCAAGCACAAGTAGTAAGACAGAACGGCCACACGCTGATTCGGATCACAGCAAGCGCGAAGGGGCCACTTGGTGTGCCTCTGGGAACGCATACCAGAGACGTTCCAATAGACTGAGAAAAGAGCATGGGCCCGCTCCTGCGACTACGCGAACCGTTATTCGTCTGTATGCTCTTTGCGTTCCTGTTTCCCGCGCAATGCGCCACCGAGCTGCAACAAGTGACCTTTGGTCCGGTCGCGGAGCTCGGGCCTCAGTGCTCTCCCGATAATCGCTGGATCGCCTTTGAGTATTTTCACGAGACTAGCGGGAGCCATGGGCCTCAAATCTGGATAATGGCCGAGTCCGAAGACTTCACATCTGCAAAGCCGTTAGTCGATGACGGGAAATACCACGCCGGCATAAGTTGGTCACCAGATAGTCAGTGGATCAGCTTCGTCATGTCCCAGAAACTGCAACAAGACGATCCTT
>QHYQ01000548.1 GCA_003224175.1 Acidobacteriota bacterium | reverse complement strand
CTACCTTATTCTACTTGGCTGACACTGCCTCGGCCGTCGACTGCGGCAAAGATAACTTTTGAGTGTTGGTGATGCCCTGACCCTCTGTGACTGTGTAAATCGCATCCGCGGCGACGTTGCTGAGCATTTCAGTGTTTCCATTGGGCCAGCGAATCTTTACCGTCTCCATGATCTTGACCTCACCGAGCCCAAAATGAAGGCGGAGGTCGTTCTGTGACAAGTAACTTCCGCCACCGCGAACTTCATCGAACTGAATCATGCCTCCGCCAGTAATTGTGACGCGAGCGCCGATGGCGGCGCGATTCGATCTTGTGCCGACGAGCCGGAATAAGACGCGATGTCTTGGACTTGGGGTGTCTTGCACGAGGAGCGATGGTGGCTCGCCCACGTTCAGCAGAAGAATGTCCATGTTTCCGTCATTTCTTACATCTCCAAAAGCGGCACCCCGCCGGCAAGCTAGCGGAAGGGAAGCAAGTCCCGTTGCGCTTGTTATGTCCTCAAATGTGCGGTCGCCCTTGTTCCGAAACAGAAACATCGGCTGCCGATAGCGCGAGCTGTTATTGAAAATCGTGTCTACTTGCGGATAGACGTGCCCGCTGGCGACAAATACGTCTGGCCACCCATCGTTATCAAAGTCCACGAATCCCGTACCCCATTTCACAAAGGGATAAACAGGCTGACCCATCTTTGAACTCCAACCTTGGTCAACGAATCCCTGTGTCGGGCCCTCGTTGCGATATAAATTATCTACCTGTTCGGCGAAGTTAGTAACGGTAATGTCTAGCAGACCGTCATGATCGAAGTCACCAAAATCCACTCCCATGGAGCCCAGTTCCTGCCCTTCGCCACTCAGCGCCACACCTGAAAGAAGGCCTATCTCCTCAAATGTACCGTCGTGCTTGTTGTGATAGAGAAAATTTGGACCAGCATCGTTGGCCACGTAAAGGTCAGGCCAACCGTCATTATCGTAGTCGCCCCAAACGGCCCCCAACCCAAATCTCTTACCGGGGTCGCTCACCCCGGCCTTTTTGGATACGTCTTCAAATGTTCCATCACCGCGATTATGGAAAAGGAAGTCGGTCTCGCCCTCCATTCCCCACGGCCCACACTGCACCAGGAGACCCTTGTAACGGCAATTGCGCTCGTCGCTACCAGGTTCAGGAAGTTTGTTGATGTCCACATGAACATAGCGCGCGACGAACAAGTCGACATAGCCATCTCGATCGTAATCGGCCCATGCCGCACCTGTTGTAAACCCGTCTACCTTCAGTCCAGCGCGGTCGGTCACATCTTCGAATTTGCAGTTGCCCAAGTTGTGATAGAGCGCAGTCCTTCCGTACCCAGTCACAAAAAGATCCAAGCGTCCGTCATTATCGAAGTCGGCAACCGCTACGCCCATGCCCCAGCCCTTACGGGTCAAGCCTGCCTGCTGCGTGATGTCGGTGAAGTGCATATCCGCATCCTGATGATAGAGCGTGACCAGTGGGTCGCCGCCTTGCCGGAACCGATCTACGGTAGATCCATTCACGACGACTACGTCCAGCTTGCCGTCATTGTCGCAATCGAACAGGCCGACACCACCGCTCATGGATTCGAGAATGTATCGTTTCTCTCCGGAGATATGGGAAACGGTCAGGCCCGACTGATGTGCAACATCGTGAAAATGAGGGTAAACATTCTGGGAAACAGTGGGCATACAGAAGAGGAGAGCTACGCCGAACCAGCAGAACCAGAAAAAATGCATGAGGAACCTGGCCACCCCGCGATTATATTGTACGAAAGCACGACAATCGAAAAATTGTTTTCCGAATCGGTGGCAGCAGGATCAATGAGACTCTTCGCAGGGTTCTGGCAAGTTTGAGTTGCTAAGTTCCTACAGTTCTCTAGCCTTTAGAAAAGTATGATTTTTTTCAAAAGGGAGACTGAGGCAGTGACCTTCTGCCTGCGCGTGTTCGTGGACTTGGCTGCATGCGGCAGACGGTTCGATTTATTGCGCTGCGGATACCAATTAGCACCCTGCCGAATTTCATGCTCGCAAGCGTCAATGAGGAATGCTTGGTCGGAACGGAATCCGCACTCTTTGACAGCGGTGCGAACTTGCTCCCGCAGCTTGGCGGATGGGTATTGAATCAAAGTCCTGAGCCTATTCATGAATTCGCTTATTTCGAGCTCGGCCGCGCTCTTCTTCAGTTAGGGGATGTAGCCCGTGCCATCAAAAACTTGGAAACTGCCAAGAAGCTAGCTCCCGACCACGACGCCACCTACTATCACTTGAGCCAGGCTTATCGCCGTGCCGGCCGCGTACAGGAGGCGGAGGAGACGTTGGCGACTTATCGCAAACTCATCGAAGGCAGTCGACTGAAAAAGCGCGAAAGCCTCGAGACCGAGAAGCCCTGACGTGAAGGGGCGTCTGACCCCTGACTGGACTCCTGTCGGTATTCACTCTCATCATGCAGACGTCCCGCACAATACAGTGGAATCCATCAGTACGAGAGTGATTCTTTTCGACTACGACCGCGACGGCTGGGCTGGTCATTTATTTTACGAACGCTCCGATAGTGGGCATGGAGATCCAGGGTCAAAACAGCCGCGGGACTCAGTCAGCCGGCGACGCCTCGAATCCCCGGGACGGGTGGGAGATGTGGGCGTAGATCAGGCCGGCGCAGACCGTAGCCAGAGCCAGCAGGAGCACTCCGCTCGCGATCCTGCCGAAGCACAGCTTGCCGATGCCGAACAAGGTTGCGTACACCATCGCGCAGCCGAGCAGCCAGGCGCGGAGATTGTGTCCCAAGTCGCGCGTCGGGGGCACTTCGGCAGCGAGCTGCGCGATGG
>QHYQ01000021.1 GCA_003224175.1 Acidobacteriota bacterium | reverse complement strand
CCGCGGAATTTTTGCCATAAACGAATTGCCGGATCTGGCCGGGAAGATCCAAGTCGGGCTCTTCAATATCATGCAGGAAGGCGACGTCCAGATTAAGGGTTATCCTATCCGTCTGCCATTAGATGTCCTGCTCGTCTTCACCGCTAATCCCGAAGACTACACGGCACGCGGAAAGATCATCACTCCGCTCAAAGACCGCGTCGGAAGCGAAATCCGCACCCATTACCCCAGCACCATCGAAGAAGGCATGGCCATCACGGCCCAGGAAGCCTGGACACAGCGCAACTCAGGCCAGAAGCTTGTTACGCCCGACTACATCCGCGAAGTCGTGGAGCAAATCGCCTTCCTGGCTCGCGAAGACAAACGCATCGACCGTCGCTCTGGCGTTAGCCAGCGCCTGCCCATTGCCTGCATAGAGGCCGTCATAAGCAATGCGGAGCAGCGCGCCGCAAGAAACAAGGAGGCTCACGTTTCCGCGCGCGTCGCCGATATTTACGCCTCCATTCCGGCCATTACCGGAAAAATGGAATTGGAGTACGAAGGCGAGTTGAAGGGAGCGGAAACAATTGCACGAGAACTGGTTCGCTCCGCGATCGGCCGCGTCTACACGAAGTACATTGCCGACGCCAATATGCAGCCCGTCGTGCAATGGTTTGAGAATGGTGGCGAACTCAAGGTCCCTGAGAATGCTACCGCCTCCGATCAACTGGCAGCGCTGCGCCGCGTGCATGGCCTTTTCGATCACTTCGAGCGCCTCGGCACGAACGGCAAATCCGACCCCGCCCTCGCGGCCGCCACAGGCGAATTCATCCTTGAGGGACTCTGGTCGCACAAGCGCATCAGCCGAAACGAGGAGCGCGGCTTCTACGCCGAGCGGCCGAAACCGGTGGAGCCGCGCGAGCAGTTCAACCGGCCGCCCCGGCGCCAGTACAATTGAGGGACTTCGGTGAAATATATTCGCTATTCACGGTACACGGGCGAGCCGGCCGACGCCGTTGATCTGGAAGAACTCATCAAGCGGCTGGGTGATTTTTTCCTCCAGAGCGGTTTCGAGTCGCAGTACTACGGTCTCTCCGAGTTTGATCCGGAAAAAACAATGGAAGCGCTGCGGCAGGCGATTCTGCGGGCGCTTGCGGAAGGCGATTTGTTGCCCGACGACTTGCTCGAACAGTTGACGAAACAAGGCTCGGCAAAATCGGAACAGGAGTTGCGCGAACTCCTCGACCGTCTCATCGAGAGAATGATGGAAGAGGGCTACATCAATGGACCGCCACCGCAAGTCACTCCGCCGCCGGACAAAACTCAGCGAGGGCATGTGGGCGGGGGTCGCGACGCGCAGAATCAGGCCCGCTTCGAAATCACGGACAAGACCATAGATTTTCTCGGCTTCCGCACGCTGAAAGATTTATTGGGCTCGCTCGGCAAGAGCAGCTTCGGACGTCATGACACGCGCGAACTGGCCACCGGCGTGGAATCCGGGGGCATTTCGCGGAAATATGAATTCGGCGATACTTTGAATCTGGATATCAGCGCCACTTTGTTCAACGCCGTCCGCCGCGAAGGCGCCAAGGTGCCCATTGTCCTCGATTATCCGGACCTGATGGTCTATCAGTGCGAATACCAAAGCTCCTGCGCCACGGTCATGATGCTGGACTGCAGCCACAGCATGATCCTCTATGGCGAAGATCGCTTCACGCCTGCGAAGCGTGTGGCCTTGGCGCTGTCGCATCTCATCCGCGTGCAATACCCAGGCGACTCGCTCCACTTGGTTCTTTTTCATGACAGCGCCGAAGAAGTCCCGCTGGGGGAGCTGGCGCGCGTGCAGGTCGGTCCCTACTACACAAACACGCGCGAAGGCCTGCGTCTGGCCCAGCGCATCCTCTCACAGCAAAAGAAAGACATGCGGCAGATCGTCATGATCACGGACGGAAAGCCGTCGGCATTGACGCTCGAGGACGGCCGCATCTACAAAAACGCCTTCGGCCTCGACCCGCTGGTGGTGAATCAAACTTTGGAAGAAGTCGCGAAATGCCGAAAGTCCGGCATCATCATCAACACGTTCATGCTGGCAAGCGACTATAGCTTGGTGCACTTCGTGCAGAAGGTAGCTGAGATTTGCCGCGGCAAGGCTTACTTCACCACGCCTTATACGCTTGGGCAATACTTGCTCATGGATTACATGTCCAAAAAGACCCGCCATATTCACTGATCGGCTTTGATTGCTTAAGCGATGGCCAACGTCCGCACCGGAGACAAAGCGCCCAATTTTGAGCTAAAGGACCTTGACGGCAAGCGCGTCTCTCTTCAGGAAGCCTTGAAGCGCGGGCCGGTGGTGGCCGCGTTTTTCAAAGTGAGTTGCCCGGTTTGCCAATTTACCTTCCCGTTTCTCGAGCGCCTCTTCAAAGCCTACGCGTCGGATCGAACCACTTTTTGGGCTCTTTCTCAGGATGACGCGCGGGACACGCGGGAGTTCTGCGCCGAATATGGCGTAACTTTTCCCGCGCTCGTGGACGACGACGGTTATCCCACCTCGAACGACTACGGCCTCACCAATGTGCCCACATATTACCTGATCGCTCGCGACGGGACAGTGCAGGTCGATAGCGTCGGTTTTGGGAAGAACGCCCTGGAGAAACTTTCGGAAGCACTGGCGCGTTTTCTTGGCCGGCCCGTCGCCGCCGTTTTCAACCCAGGCGAAGTAGTCCCCGACTCAAAGCCTGGTTGACACTCGAAAAACTAGGCCCGGGCGGGCCTGGCCCCAACATCAGATTTCCGCGAGATCTTTGAGCGGTTTTTTGTGCTTCGGCGGCTTGCGGCGCCTATCAGCGATCACGCGCTCCATTCGCGGAGACCCCACGGCCAGGCGGGCTCGCCGCCGCGCTTCCTTGGCTGCGGTAAACTTGGTCTTGCGCTTCTTGCCTGACATGGCCGCCTCGCGATCATCGAATTTTAACTCCGCCTGCGCGCGACCGGGCCTCTTTCGTCGCACTTCTTCCTGGACCTGCGGATAAACCACGATCTCATTTTGAATTCGTGCGAATGACGCCAGGCTGTGAACTTGACGGCGACCTCCGCTGAGGATGTGTTCAACCGGAATGCCACGCGCGAGCAGCGCATCCGCCAGCACTGAACGATGGCATCGCCAGGGCACCGCCTCCGCGCACATCACCGCGCAGCGTTTCTCTGCGCAGAGTTGCAATAGCCGGCCCAGGGCTTTCTCGAATTCTGCGGTTTCCATGTAATCTGCGTATCCGCGAAAGCTCGCGTTCCGCCAGCCTGTGTTTATGGAATCCCGCCCCGGACGGCGCAGGCCGCCGAGCTCTTTGAGATGAACGTAGGCAATGCCCTCATGCTCCAGCGATTTGGCCAGCGCCTGACAATTGAATTGCGGATTACGGCGGGAGTGAGGAATCGTTCGGATGTCGACCAGCCGCTCGACTCCATGCTCCTGGAGCAATTCGATAAATTCCTCGATGGGACGCGTGGAATGGCCGATCGTCAAAATCGGCGACGCCCAGGCCACACTGGGCTTCAAATCGGTTGCCGATTTTGGTGCAGGAGCCAATCAAGTTGCTCCGCCAAACAAGCTGTATATGAGAATCAGAAAAACGATCAGAGTCAGCACCACGTAAAGGCGGTCCTTCTCGAGCTCAAAGGCAATGATGGAAAATAGGACGCGCGCGACCGGCGTGGCGATCAGCAGCAGCAAGCCGCATTCGATGATCGCCCGGCCATCGCCATGCAATGCATAATTGCCGACCGCGGTTAAGCTGCGCAAGCTTTCGCGCTCGGGGACAAAATTCTCGTAGTGCACAGGGAGGCGCCCGTAGCGCAGCATATAGAGAATGGCGCCGGCCAGAACTACCAACCCCGAAATGATCACGCCACTCTGCAGCAGCGTTCCCATGATTCTCTCCACGCGCTCGTCATTCCATCGTGGCAGCTTCGATTCGTCCAATCAAAACCTCCCGGTAAGGCCGCCGTAGACCATTTCTATGCCCAAAGCCCCGATCACTAGCGCAAAGAGAATTCTCAACCAGCTCGTTCTCGCTCGAACCAACACTCGCGTGCCGATCACAGAGCCTGCCAGCGCGCCTAATACCACGGGCATCACCAAACCGGGAGCGATGAACCCGCGCCGCAAATAGATTCCGGCGCTGGCGGCGGCCGTTACACCGATCATGAAGTTGCTCGTCGTCGTAGACACTTTGAACGGTATGCGCATCACCTGATCCATCGCCAACACCTTGAAGGCCCCCGACCCAATCCCTAGAAGTCCAGAGAGCGTGCCGGCCCCAAACATCATTCCAAACCCCGCTGGAACGCGGCACACTTCATAATTTTCGGAGCCGCGCGCAGTCGGATAGGCCGAGTTCAATTTCAGGCGAGTGGCCCAGCGATCAGCCGGACAGCTCGACTTCTCCTCATGCCCGCCGCGCATCGAAAGCGCGGAAGAAACGATCAGCACGCCACCAAAGACGATGGCGATAATTCCCGCAGCCAGTCGCGCAGCGAGAAAGGCGCCAAACAAAGCTCCCATCGTAGTAGCGATCTCCAGAAACATGGCAATTCGAATGTTCGAGAATCCCTCGCGCACGTAAGCAGCCGCCGCGCCGGAAGAGGTTGCGATCACCGAGATCAGCGACGCGCCGATGGCATAGTGAATATTCACGTGAAATGCCACCACCAGCAGCGGCACGATGACAACGCCGCCACCCAAACCGGTGAGCGCACCGAGCAGTCCCGCTACAAGCGATCCTAGGAGAATCAGGGGAATAAAAAGGAGCGTAGTCACGCGAATAGGATGGACCACAGCGCATTCATAGCCAATCTGGACTTCGCCTGATGGGAGGCCAGGGCTAGCCTCCTTTGGCCAGCAAGATGGCGAAGAGGATCACGTCGAGTAGCGCCATAACGGCCACCGCCAATTCCAAAACGAACGATCGGGATTCATTGAATTGGTCCACCATGAAATCGTAGAGCTCGCCCATCGTCCGCAGTTTCGCATCCACGAGATTGCGATATTCGGAGACTCCCAGCCGTGCGGCCGCGATCCTATAGACTCGCGCGTAATAGACGTCACTCACAAATTTGATCGCATTGTCGATCCGTTCGGTCAGCTCCATCACGTCCAGGCGAATCGTATTGAATCTTTCCGCGTCTCGCGGCAGACTCCAACGCTGCAGAAGGAGATTCCGCTTGGTTTCGAGAGCGTCATAGACGTCCGAGAGCAGCCGCGTCATCAGGCCATCGTAATAGCGAAACTCCAGAAGCTGCATTTTGGCATATTCGAGCACTTGAAAAGTCGCTGTGGCATCCTCGGCGCGATCGTAGATGACGGCCGCCGTCGAGCCGACGATGACCAGGTCCGTGGGATAGTAGGAGATGCTCGCCTCCAGGATTTCCGCGGAAGCTTTGGGGGCCAGGGGCGTGAATTCACCGCGGGCCAACTGCACGAGCTCCGACGCGTGGTCAGCTAGAAGTTCGGCGGCTTTGGCCGGTTCGCCCCCCGGCTTGATCACTTGCTCCAGGCTGATGATGAAATAAGATTCATCGAGCCAGTCTTGCGTCGGACGGATGATGGCCGGCGCCACTTGCTCCACGTGTCGGCGCCCGATTTCGCGGGCATGAGAATCGATCTCTGCCGCGTCCATCCATCTCGAGGCTTGCGCAAGCACGGCTCTCCAGTCGCCCTCGAAGGGAACTTCCAGTTGCACTACGAGCACTGCGAATGAGTAATACTTGACCGAACAAGCGACTCTTTGCCCAGCTCCCAGATTTACCGGTTCGACATGCTCGATGATGGGCGCTTCTTCGAACCGAACATACTCCGGCGTCCGCCGTGGAAACACGCCCTTTACGGGCCCCCCGCGAGGCCCCAGCAGTTCCCGAAGCCTTCGAAGATCGATGGCCTCGGCCACATCGTAGAGGAATAGCAGCCGGAAACACCCGCGCAAAAGCACGAGATCTTTTAGCATGAAATGGCGCAGGCACCTACATTCCGGCAGCTTGCTCCCGGGCCGCTGGGCGTCCGCCCTTTTACACTGCGCCGCTTAAGAAGGGAAGAGATTTTACGACGCGCCGGCTGTCCTGGCTTGTATCGGCACGCTCTTGGCCGCTAGCTTGAGCGCCGTGAGTTCGAGGATCCCGTTATTCAAGGTCGCAGTGGCGCGTGACGCGTTCACCTCGACTGGTAGCTCAACCGATCGCAGGAGTTCGTTCGAGCAGCGCTCGCTATACAGGACGTTTCCTTTCTTTTCCTCGCTGCTTGATTGCTTCTTGCCGCTTATCGTCAGGCGGCGTGGCTCCAGACTTAGCTGCAGCTCACTCGCGCTGAATCCTGGGACTTCGGCATCCACGATAATCGCGTCGTCCGACTCACGTACCTGCACGTGCACAGGATGAAGCAGTTCCGCTTCCGCCCTGAACCAGTGATCAAGGTCGCGGCCAAAGATTCCTCCGTCGTCTTCAAAGAGCTCGAATGCGCGGCGCGCAATTGCGTCATAGAGCTCGTTCAAGCGTTTGTAGATGGCTTGCGGCTCAACGAATCTGGGTGTGATAGCCACCGAACCTGCCTGACTTGCGATAGTCCTTCCGCTCTGTTGTGATAGTGATGCTCTTTCGGCCATTCGGTCCTCCTTCTTAAGGCTCGCGAAAAACCTGAGCCTTTTTGACCGTGAACTAAAGTCTCTAGGACTCCGTTCCGCGGACCACTGGCTTCATACTCCGGCTCTTACGAAAGAAAAATCAGGGAAAACTAGTATTTCGCCCTTCGCGTCGAAACTCGCGCTCGACTCTTTCGCGTCTGTGCCGCGGGTTGAAAGTCTTACGACCGCCTTGGTAGGATTCTCTTGCAACCGAACGTTTAGCCCTAACCACACAGCCCTCTTTTGTCTTCTGGTCTTTCGGCTCTTTGGGCTTTCGGCACGGCCTAAGAAGGCTCGCGCCTTTTGTCCAGGCGACCCGTAAAATGGGGTTGCTGTCATCCAAATGTTATGCGCTATTTCGCTCTTGCTTGCGATTTCGACCAAACCCTAGCCAACAGGGGCGTCGTCGCCAGAAGTACATTGGATGCGCTGGAGCGGCTCCTCGCCTCCGGCCGCAAGCTCGTGCTGGTAACAGGCCGACAGCTCGATGAGCTGCGGCAGATTTTCCCGCAACTCTCCCTCTTTGAGCGGGTCGTAGCGGAAAATGGCGCCGTTCTCTTCCGGCCTTCGACGGGGGAAGCGAAGCTCCTCGGGGAGGCGCCCCCACAGGTATTTCTCGATGCTCTTCACCGGCGCGGGGTCTCGCCATTCTCCACCGGCTCGGTCATCGTGGCCTCCGAGCAACCGGAGGACGCCAAAATTCTCGCCGTCATTCGCGAACTCGGACTGGAACTTCAGGTCATCTACAACAAAGGCGCGGTCATGGTCTTGCCATCTGGCGTCAATAAGGGCACAGGCCTTCTCGCTGCGCTTTCAGAAATGTGCATCTCCCATCACAACGCCGTCGCCATCGGCGATGCCGAAAATGACCATGCCTTGCTCAGTGCCTGCGAGTGCGGCATCGCCGTATCCAACGCCATCCAGACCTTGAGAGAACGAGCCGACCTCACTTCCAGCGGCGCCGACGGCAGGGGCGTCGAGGAAATTATCGGTCGGCTGCTGCTGGATGACCTTCGCGGGGTGCGAAATCGCTTGATGCGCCAACCGATTCTCATCGGAACTGCCGCCGATGAGACGAAAGTTTCCATCGATTCCTACGATGCCAGTTTGGTAATCGCCGGGCCGTCCACCAGTGGAAAATCCACCACGATGATCGGGCTGCTCGAGCGGCTGACGCAGTCTGATTTCCAGGTTTGCCTGATTGATCCGGAGGGAGATTACTCACATCTGGAGGACATCGTCACGCTCGGCAGCTCGGAGGGGCCTCCCAATATCACGGAAATATTTCAGATCCTTCACAATCCAAAATCTTCCTTGATTGTCAGTCTGGTGGGACTTCCCTTGCCGGAGCGGCCTCTATTCTTCGCCGCTCTGCTCCCCAAGCTGCAGGAGCTCCGCGCCAAGACCGGACGCCCTCATTGGATCATCTTGGACGAGGCTCATCACCTCTTGCCCAAAGAACGTGGCCAGGCCATCACTCCCATACCCCAGATCCTGACGGGGGTCGTTCTGATCACGGTCCAAGTCGAAGCAGTCCTTGAAGCGGCCCTCAAGTCCATTAGAGGCATCATCGCCGTCGGCGCTTCTCCGGAAGAAACCATCCGCCAGTTCAGTAGCGCGGTGGGCGTGCCCCCGCCGGTCTGTAGCCCTCTACCAAACCGCCCAGGCGACGTGTTCATTTGGCTCCTCGATCGCCCGCATGGTCCGCTGGCCGTGCGCGTCCAGCCGCCTTCCAGCGAGATCCGCCGGCACAAGCGCAAATATGCGGAAGGAAAACTGGGGCCCGAAACCAGCTTTTTCTTTAAAGGTCCAGCCGGGAAGCTCAACCTCCGTGCCCACAATTTGAATATGTTCATTCAAATCGCAGAAGGCGTGGACGACGAAACATGGCTGCACCATCTCCGCCGCGGCGATTATTCCCAATGGATGCGCGAGGCCATGAAGGACGAAGCCCTCGCCAACGAAGTGCACGAAATCGAAAAAGACGGCAAAGAGGCGCCACAAAAGACACGCACGGCCGTCATCGAGGCTATCAACCGACGGTATACCCGCTCGGAATGAGCCACGTTTGCGTTCCAGCGGCAGTTTTCTACTTCCTAAGGCAAAGCCCGCCACGAAATACTGCAAACACCCCATGACGATGGTTTTCTCCTCTGCGTACCTTGTGAGCGGGATTTCACTCCCGTGCAACGACAAACGCCAAAGGAGCGGAACAACGCCTAAAAAGTCTCAGACGAAGCGACCTTCCACTCGTTCCACGCGTCAGACCGGCCGAAGCCGCAGCAACAAGACCCAGCAGCGCCGCCAGAAGCAATCCGAATCCCAGATGCACCGAAGCGAAGAGAATAGGAGGAGTAGCTCTCTCCGCTCTGACCTTGGCTGCGCATACCGGGCGGGTGCCTTCATGTGGAGCTCGCCCGCGCAGCCTGCGGCCTCAGTTCGCATCCCTGCTTCTGACCAGGGTTCTAAGCGCTCAAATTAAAAGATCAGCACGCGCAGAGTCATACCCGCAATCGCCTGTGATATAAAACGCGTGGATTGGTGCGCAAGACAAGCTGGAGGGTCCTCGCAGCGAACCTAGCGGGAACTTCTTTGCAGTTGTTCCAGGAAGTAGCTGCGCCAAGTCCCCGGCAGCGCCTCTAGCTGCGCGGCCCGCTGCAGCATCTCGCGATCGTTTTTCTGAAAGGCGTAGAGCCTGAAAATATCAGCAACGGTAAGGCTGTTTGCATCACGAGCGACGAGCTCGATTCTGTCTCCGCTATCAATTTCGCCTTCCTGAGCGACCGCAAGATAGAAGCCCGTACGCCGGCTATTCAGGAAGCGCTTGACCATCTCGGGCCTTCCGAACCTGATTCCCAGCTTATAACAAGGTACGCGAGGCTGCGTCACGCTCAACTCCGCCGTCCCCACGCGAAGGCGGTCCCCGATGCGCACAGCGCCTTCGTCCAATCCCTCCGTGGTGAGATTCTCTCCGAACATTCCCCAAGGCAGCTCATCGTCCTCTAGCTCTCTGCCCCAGTAAGCGTAGTGCTCCGCGGGATACGCATATACAGCCTTGTCGGGTCCGCCGTGTACAGAGAGATCCGCCTGCTTGTCGCCAACTAAATTCAAGCGTTGAACCCTAACGGGCCCTGAGACAGGGCGTTTGAAAATGCCGGTCGCCACTCTGCCGCCGTCCCACGTGACCTCGCGGGGAAACCCTACGTTCACCGAAGTCAGCTTCATACCCCCATTCGATGGGTTAGCGACACAAGCGGATTCATCGCCCGCTTGACGAAATTAGAAATTTGGAGCTCCGGGCGTACCGACGACCGGCGCGCAAGCGTGCTTCGATTTAGGTCGTCGGGAGACCGCGGGGCCCCAGCGCGCGCCGCTTGTGCGCGTGCTGGAGTACAAGACCTGAGGTTTTCTGGATTTCGATTTCGGCCAACGAGCAATGCCACGCAAAGAGCCATGTCAAATTTCAAATTCGAATTGGCGAGCAATGGTATATGATTCCGTCCCTAGGGAGAGCACCGTGAAAACAAAATACATCGCTTTTTTTGCCTTTTTCGCACTTCTCGCCGCGGTCTCGGGCCGCGCCCAGAACGATAATTCCAGCCCCACCAAAGTGACGGGAAAGGGCAAGTCCACCTCTTCCGGCCTGCAATATTGGGATCTCAAAGAAGGGACCGGCGCCGCCGCCTCGGCGGGAAAATCGGTCAGCGTGCATTACACCGGCTGGCTCGCGTCCAACGGCAAGAAGTTCGATAGCTCTGTCGATCGCGGCCAGCCATTTATGTTTCAGCTCGGCGCCGGCCAGGTAATTAAAGGCTGGGATGAAGGCGTATCGGGAATGAAAGTCGGCGGCAAGCGGCAGTTGCGCATTCCACCGGAGCTCGGTTACGGAGCGCGCGGAGCCGGCGGCGTCATCCCTCCCAACGCCACCCTGATCTTCGACGTCGAGCTCCTCGCCGTCAAATAATCCGCCTGATCGAGTTGATTTTGTCTAGGGAAAGTGTCCCTGAGAAACAATCCCATTCCCTCTTTATCTGCGGAGCGGGAGTTCTCAGGGAAATCGTTCAAAGGCGCCAATAGGTCCTAAAAGAGGTCCGAATATGATAAGCCACTCCAACAACCATCACGTCTGGTTCATAACCGGCACTTCCCAAGGTTTCGGCCGCGAACTCGTGCGCGCCGCCTTGCAGCGCGGCGATTCCGTCATCGCCACTTCCCGACACCCGCAGGCCGTCGCTGCGGCTTTCTCAAAGGCGGCAGACCGTTTGCTCGCGCTCTCCATGGACCTGCGCGACCCGGCTCAGATTTCGTCGGTTGTCGAGCGCGCCATCGCCCGCTTCGGTCGCATCGATGTTCTGGTCAATAACGCCGGTTACGGAGTCACGGGTGCGGTCGAAGAAGCCAGCGAAAAAGAAATCACCGCTCTTTATGACACGAATGTTTTCGGCCTCCTTCGAGTCACCCGTGCCCTCTTGCCATATCTGCGAAAGCAGCGCAGCGGCCACATCGTTAACCTTTCCTCCATTGGCGGCCTTGCTGGTCTGCCCGGGTGGGGCCTCTACAATTCCACCAAGTTTGCCGTCGAAGGTCTCTCCGAGGCCCTTGCCGCAGAATTGGCGCCGCTCGGCATTGGCGTCACCATTGTCGAACCCGGCCCCTTCCGCACTGACTTTCTCGGTGGCTCCCTGGTGAAAGCCGCAAACACTTTGCCCGATTACGAGGCTACAGCCGGCAAGACCCGAGCCGGTACCGTGGAGCGCAACGGGAAACAGCAGGGAAATCCTGCGCTCGCCGCTGACGCCATTGTTCGCGCGGTTACGTCGCCGGATCCGCCGTTGCACTTGTTGTTGGGCCGGTGGGCGTACGACCGCTTCAATCAAAAACTCGACGCGCTCCGCCAAGAAATGGAAGCCTGGCGGGAAATAGCTCTGGGCACTGATTTCAAGACTTAGCCGGGGCTGCAGCGAATTCGCAGCACAGGGATTTCGCCCCGAGGGTCACGATCGCTGCGAAGTTGCTAAGTGGAGCGCAAAGGCGTGAGACATTAGAGGATGAGCAAAGAAAGTCCACTATAGCGGCTCAGCCACGCCATCATGTAGCCTTCGCTTTTGTGACTTATAGTAAGGCCGATTTCACGCCCTGCCCGTGCCCAGTTCGGTCCGAAAAGCGCTCGCTGGGCCGCGAAGCCGGCTGCTTCCCAGAATGGCAATCGAGGCGCAGAGTGCGGGCGCCATTCCGCCAAGAAAAATCCGCTGCGGCGTCCAGCCCATGGATAGCAGCATTCCGCCGATCGCCGGTCCCACAATGGATCCGACGCGGCCAACTCCGAGCGCCCAGCCGACCCCTGTTGACCGTACGGTCGTGGGATAAAAACCAGCGGCCAGGGCGTTCAGGCCCGCCTGCGCGCCCTGAATGGCCACGCCGAGCACAAATGTGACCGTCATCATGAGTGCAAACGAGCTCGTCAAAAACGCCAGTGAACCGATCAGCAGCGCGGAGATTACAAATTGCGCCAGCAACGTGGTGTACGCGCCGCAGAAATTCATCACGCGGCCTTCGGTGAGACACCCGGCGATTCCGCCGAGGCTGAAAAGCGACACGGCGATAACCCCCGCGGAGACAGCCAAACCGGATTGCCGCAGGAGGCCTGGTAGCCAGTTCACAATGAAATACAGCATTAACAGATTCATGAAGAACGGAATCCATAACAGAATCGTCCCGGCGGCTCGCTCTTCGGTGAAGAGGCGCCGGACAGGAAGGCCTTCGTTCGCGTCCGCGCGTTCTCGCCCAGGCGACGAGAGATCGAGTTCTGCGCTGCTGATTTCCGGCGCGATCTCTCGCATGATTTTGGAAATCTTTTTCCGCGAGCGGTGAGGAAACGAACGGATTCCGGCAGAGCCTTGACCAGAATGATCGCAATCGCCAATGGCAAAATACCGCCGAGATAAAAAACGGAGCGCCAACCCCACAGCGGAATCATGACAGAACTGGCGAGGCCGCCGACCAAGGCTCCGAGTGGCATGCCGCAAAAAAGCATGCCCACGAAAACGGCTTGCAAGCGCTTGGGCGAATATTCGGAGGTCAGCGCGACGACGTTGGGCATCGCGCCGCCCAGCCCCAGGCCCGTCAGGAAACGAAAGGTGATCAGTTGCTCGAGCGAAACGGCGCGCGCCGTCATCAGGGCGAAAATTGCAAACGTAAGCGCGGAGAGCACAACCGGCCATTTGCGTCCCCAGCGATCCGCCAGCGGACCCATGGCCATCGCTGCGATCATCAGGCCGATCAAGCCGGCGGAAAAAACGGGCCCGAAATTCTTGAGAGGAATCGCCAAAGTGTCTGAGATGGAGGGCGCCAGGAAACCGATGCACTGCGTATCGAAGCCATCGAGCAGAAGGACCAGACCGCACAAAGTGATCGTGGAGAGTTGAAACCGGCTAAGCGGCCGCTGATCGATGATCTCACTTACAGTGAGCGTGCGCGTCCCGGTGCTATGCACGTTGGTCTCCGTGTGAGCACAAAGTGTAGAGCATTCCCGCGGTTACTACCAGAAGCGCAGAAAGGCCCGCTCTTCAGAAGCGCATTTGCGGCATTCTCTTTCCCGCATATACTAGGCCGCTTGAGTTTGCCGACAAGCTCCTTCACTGCCTCTGGAGCCAAGTGCCATGACACCCGCACCAAGCAGCTCACACGCAACGGAAACTGCGCAGGCTCTCGGCGTTCCCGCCAAAGTCAGAATCTGGCAGATGAGCGGCACCGAGTGGCTGATCTGCGTGGTGGCCTGCGTGGGCTTTGCCTTCGATACTTACACACTTCTCGTTCTGACGCTCATCGTGCGGCCGGCGCTCAGAGAAATGCTGCCAGCGAACGCGGGGCCAACGATGTTCAATCATTGGATAGGACCTCTCTTTTATGTTCCGGCGATTGCCGGCGGCATCTTTGGATTGCTCGGCGGCTATCTGATCGACTTGCTTGGCCGCCGGCGCATTCTGATGTGGAGTATTTTGCTCTACGGTATCTGCACCTTCGCCACCGCCTATGTAACCACCCCGTTAGAGTTTTTACTGCTGCGCTGCGGCACGTTTATCGGCGTCTCGGTGGAATTCGTCGCGGCTACGGCCTGGCTCGCGGAGCTATTTACGCGCCGCGAACAGCGCGAAGCCATTATCGGCTACACGCAGGCTTTTGCCTCGACCGGTGGCCTGCTGATCAGCTCGGTCTATTACCTCGCCGTCACCTACAGCCAGCGCTTTCCATTGATCCACGGCGGACACCAAGCCTGGCGCTATACGGCGATGTCCGGACTGATTCCGGCGATTCCGCTGATCGTGCTGCGGCCGTTCCTGCCGGAATCGCCGATTTGGAAACGAAAAAAGGCCGAGGGGACTCTGAAGCGGCCTAGCTTTGCGGAACTTTTCCGTCCGGCATTTCGAAAGACGGCGCTGATTACCTGCCTGATGATGGCGTGCTCTTATGCCGGATCGTTTGGGATGTTGCAGCATTTCGCCAGAATTATTCCCGGCACGCCGGGCGTGCGGGTCCTTTCCATGGCGGCGCAAGAAAAGCGTGTGGGCTGGTTGCAGGGCGTGCAGGAGGGGGGCGGGCTGGCCGGGCGCTTCCTGATGGCTTTTCTCGCGGTACACATTCTGAGTCGGAGGCGCTTGCTGCACCTCTTTCAGATTCCCGGACTGCTGCTGATTCCTTTGGTGATGTTTATTCCCGCCAGCCGCGACGTGGATATGTCCACGGCGGGAATTTTTGCACTGGGATTGCTGACGGTCGCCCAGTTCAGTTATTGGGGAAACTATCTGCCGCTGGTTTATCCCACGTACCTGCGAGGAACGGGCGAAGCCTTCGCAGCGAATATCGGCGGGCGCATGCTAGGCACGTCGGCGGCTTTGCTGGTGACGCGGATGGTGCAATTCATGCCCGGCGGCAGCGGCAGCCGGCAGCTCGCTTATGCCGCAGGAATTATCGGATTGCTCTCGTATGTCGCGGGATTTGTTGTGAGCTTCTGGTTACCTGAACCTTCACTCGAAGCGACGCCAGACTGAGCCCGGAACGGCGCTCAGAGCGATCCCTCGCCGATCCGCCCGAGGCGGGATTCGCTCGCCGATGACGATGCTGGTCGCATCGTCAGGGCAGCTTGAGGCGAAGCAGGTGGCGGGCGTTGCCCTCGTATATTTTGCGACGGTCTGCCTCGGAGATATCCAACACGTCAAGACAGCGGATGGTCTCGCGGATGTAGCCGGCGCCTTTTTCGGGATCGAAAGGTGAGTCGGAGGCAAAAAGTACGCGGTCGACGCCAAAGAAATCGAGCCCGCAGCGAAGAGCGCCGGCCGCGCCGAACGTGGCCGTATCCGCATAGAACATTTTGAAGTAATCCTGCGGGCGCTTTTTCAGGCGGCGCAAGTAAACCGTCAGATCTTCCTCTTCGGTGCGGGCGCCAAGCTGATCGAGCCCGGGACCGGTGCGTCCTGAAAAATAAGGGACCATGCCGCCTAGGTGATGCGTGATGATTTTGAGCTTGGGGAAGCGATCGAACAATCCGGCGAAAACCATACGGGCCATAAAAATACTGGTTTCGTAGGGCCAGCCAAAAACCCACCACAACTCCAACTTCGATTTTTTCTCGGTCTGGTAATCGGGGAAACCGGCGCCGCGCGCCGGATGCACCCAAATCGGCGCATCGAGTTCGGCCATTTTCTCGAAGATGGGCAGGAAATCGGGTTCATCGAGCGGCCGCCCATTTACATTCGTAAAAATCTGCACGCCCGCAGCGCCAAGTTTTTTCACGGCGCGTTCGCACTCCTTCACGGCGGCCTCGGGATCATTCATGGGCACAGCGGCGACAAATCCGGCGAAACGATTCGGATGCTTGGCCACGAGCTCGGCCATCAAGGCCTCGACTTGTTCCACCCTAAAACGACGAGCGATGTATTAATGCGAGCGCGGTGGAAGCTATCAGGGGCGCTGAGATATGTCAATCCATGGGCAGACCAACGTAGTTTTCGGCCAACGACTGCGAGGCCGCGCGCGAACTCGTTAGATATTCTAGTTCGGCGAGCTGCCGGCGCTGATCGAAGGCATTATCATCGTCGAAACGATGCAGCATGGAAGTCATCCACCAGGAAAAGCGCTGCACTTTCCAGACGCGGTCCAAGCAGGTCTCCGAATATTTATCGAGAAGGTCCTTTCGCCCGGAACGATAGAACTCGGTGATGGCCCGAGCCAGGATGCGCACATCGGCGACGGCGAGATTCAAGCCTTTGGCGCCTGTGGGGGGAACGATGTGTGCGGCGTCGCCGGCAAGGAAGAGCTTGCCGTATTGCATCGGCTCGGTGACGAAGCTGTGCATTTTGGCGACGTTCTTTTGCAGGACCGGGCCTTCGACCAATTTCCAGCCTTCCTGCGAAGACAAGCGGACCTGAAGCTCCTCCCAGATTTTGTCGTCGGGCCAGAGACGCAGATCCTCGTCCGGCGTGCACTGGATGTAGAGGCGACTGATCTCTGGCGTGCGCATGCTGAGCAGGGCGAAGCCGCGTTGGTGATAGGCGTAGATCAATTCCTCCGAAGAGGGTGGCGCGTGAGCGAGAATGCCCAGCCATCCGAAAGGATAATCCCTCTGGTAAACGGACAGGGCGCTGGCGGGGATGGACGGGCGACAGATGCCGTGAAAGCCGTCGCAGCCGGCAATGAAATCGCAGGTGAGTTCGGTTTGCTGTCCGTTGTATTGACAAAGAATTCGCGGCCGTGAAGCTGCAAAGTCGCACACGCTGACGTTCTCGACTTCAAAAAAGATCGGGCCGCCGGCGGCCTGGCGCGCGTCGATGAGATCCTTTATGACTTCGCCCTGTGCGTAAATCGTGATGGACCGGCCGGTCAATTCCGCGAAATCGATGCGATGCGTGCGGCCGCGGAACCGCAGGTTGATGCCATGATGGACGAGCCCTTCGCGCTTCATTCTGGCGCCGACGCCCATTTCTGTGAACAGGTCGGCGGTGTTCTGTTCGAGCAGGCCGGCGCGCACGCGCTCCTGACAAAATTCGCGGCTGCGCGATTCGAGCACCACGGATTCAATACCTTGCAGATGGAGCATATGCCCGAGCACCAGCCCCGCGGGACCGGCGCCAACGATGCCAACTTGTGTGCGCATCCGATTCATAGAATGGGGGCGCGCGACTTATCCCGCAGGAACCGCGGCCCCGGAAAGGAATTCGCGGACGGCGGTGGTGAACTGGGGCGCGGCCTCGATATTCGACAAATGCGATGCATCTAATTCGCGATAGCGGGCGCCGCCGATCACGGAGGCGAGCAAGCGTCCTTGCGCGGGAGGAGTGGCGGGATCGTGCGTGGCGGAGATGACCAAAGTCGGAGCGTTTACACGAGAGGCCTGCTCGGTGAGGTCGGTATCGCGAATGGCTTCGCAGCAGGCGATATAACCCTGTGGCGGCGTGTCAAGAATCATCTGCCGGACCCAAGCGATTACCTCGGGCGCCTGCGCAATGAATGCCGGCGTAAACCAGCGCTCGATCGTTCCCGAAACGATCGCGGGCATGCCTCCTACCCGAATCGTGGCGATACGACTGTTCCAAATCTCGGGATTGCCGATGTGCGCGGCGGTGTCGCAAAGCACCATGCGAGCGAAGCGGTGCGGCGCGTTTGCGCCCAGCCAGATTCCCACCTGGCCTCCCATGGAAAGACCGCAGAAATGCGCCTGACGAATTTCGACGGCGTCCATGAGCTCGAGAATATCGGCGGCGAGTTGCTCCTGCGTGCAGGGGCCCGAGGGTACGGCCGAGAGGCCGTGACCGCGCGTGTCATAGCGGAGGAGACGAAACTCGTCGCGCAGCGCGCGGGCCTGCGGCTCCCACATAGATAAATTCGTGCCCAGTGAATTTGAGAAAACGATAGCCGGCGCGCCCGGCTTTCCTTCCAGCCGGTAGCGAAGGCGCACGCCATTGGTGTCGCTGAAGGGCGTAGGCGAAATCCTCGATCAAGGTTTCAGTTGGGGATTCATTTCTTTGCGTCGCTGCGAGCGGACAAAACTCTGTCGGTCATCTCCGGGGCAGAACCGAGATAATTCGCCGGATCGAGCAAGCGGGAGAGTTCCGCCGCCGAGAGATGTCTGCGTACATCGGGATATGAAAAGAGCACCTCAGCGAAATCGCTGCGGTCTTGAGCGGCGCGGCGCGCGGCCTCCTCGACGATCTTGTGTGATTTTTCCCTGCCCAGGCTTTCCCGCAATGCAAACGCAACAGCTTCGGCGAGGACGAGGCCGCGCGTGAGATTCACATTCTGTGACATCTCGTCGGAGTGAACCTCGAGGCCATCGACGACCTCTTTCATGTGGGCC
>QHYQ01000020.1 GCA_003224175.1 Acidobacteriota bacterium | reverse complement strand
CTGTATCGCTCCATCATTGAGAACCACTCCCGGCGAGTCAATTGGCGGAGCGCCAGCCGGCGGGGAGGCGAGCTCCGAGGCTGACTGTATCGCTCCATCATTGAGAACCACTCCCGGCGAGTCAATTGGCGGAGCGCCAGCCGACGGGGAGGCGAGCTCCGCGGCTGACTGTGTCGCTCCATCACGGGGAACCGCTCCCGGCGAGTCAGAATCGGGTGGTTTTATTTCTTCCGCCGATGCCTGCCGTCCGCAGGGTCCCTCCTTCGGGAAAACATTCCAACGGGGCTGCGGTTTCCACTCCGGTTTTGCGCAGCGCTGTTGCAGTTCTTCCAACTCCAGCGGCCGAGCTGGCGGCGCGCCTTCGGATCTCACTGTGGACAGGATTTCTGGAATTCTGCTCGCTGCCTTGCCGTTGTGAACAGGTTCCCCAACACCAGATTCCTGCGGGGTAGCCTCTGCTTCCAGCGGTCCACGTTTCATCCGTTGATCCCGTGCGTTCTTCAGGGCTTCGTAGACGCGGCTCATATCTTTGTTTCCTCTGGTTCTACCCAAGTCGTCACAGACGAACCGTTGTCCTCACGTCGCGTGAAGTCTTTGAGCACTGATTCCGTCGGCGAGAAGCTCGCCGCAGCCTTAGCCATCGCCGTCAGGATCACTGACCCAGTCTCACGGTCCGAGAATCCGGAGTTAAAGGGAGGAGCAATCGGCTTGATAAGATGCAGCTCAAATTCACGCGCCACCTCATGGATCAGGCTCGCAGAGACCCGTTTGTGCCGCTCGGCGAAGGCGTTAATCAGCGCATGGTCGCAGAGGACGTTGATGACGCGCGGGACTCCGCAGGCGTAGTGGTGGATGCTCTCGATGGCTTCCGGAGAAAAGATCGGCTGGCCGTTCGCGCCGGCGATGCGCAGTCGTTCCTCGATGTAGCTACGAGTCTCCGCAGGCGAGAGATGGGTTGTTCTGTAACGCAGGGTAATCCGTTGCCGAAGCTGCCGTAGCTTTGGCTCTCTGAGTTTCAATTCGAGTTCCGGCTGTCCGGATAAGACAATCTGAAGCAATTTCTCTGTCGATGTCTCTAAGTTCGTCAGCAGCCGGATTTCCTCGAGCAGTTCCGGGCTGAGATTCTGTGCCTCATCGACGAAAAGTACCGCTGGCTCGGGATTTCTGGTGAGGCATCGATCCAGCAGCCAGTTATTGAGGCGCATCAACATGTCGCTCTTGGCGCGCGACTCACAGGAAATTCCGAAATCGGTCAGGATGTAATTGAACAGGTCTTCGACACTCAGCCGGGTATTGAAAATAAAAGCCGTAGCCGCTTGGTTTTGCCGCAGCCAATCCATGAGTTGATTGAGCAGCATGGTCTTCCCCGTCCCGACCTCGCCCGTCAAAAGAACGATGCCCTTGCGCCTCTGAATTCCATAGGCCAAGCCTGCCAGCGCCTCCTGCATGACAGGCGTCAAAAAGAAATACCGGGGGTCCGGATTCACGTTGAAAGCGCTTTCTCTCAGGCCGAAAAAGTCGTTGTACATAGTTAGCGCCTTCCGGGTGCTCCGTCCAATTTGGACATCGCCTGCTTCATTAGGGCAAGCCTGCTATTGCCGTTCTTCTTCCCGGTTGCCGGCTCGATCGAGGGGATCATAGCTAACGTGCCCACGCCGAGGTAGGAAAGAACATCCCGTTTGGTCCGTATCGACTTGTCGCGCCACTCAGCCACGCACACCATCCCCGCTCCCAAAGCTAGGCCAGCGCTCAGCCCCCCTAGGGCGAAGAGCGGCCGGTTGGGAAATGAAGGCCGCTGGGGCAAACTGGGCGGATCGAGCACGCGGAACTGCTCGCCTTGCTGTTGGTGTTCCAGTTCGGTGGCCATTTGGGACTCGTTGCGCTTCTTGAGAAGATCGTCATAGAAGCTGAGCGCGGTCTGGTACTCTCGGGTCAAAGATTTGAACTCTTGCTGGACCACGGGTTTCAACTGGATCCGACTCTGCAAGATCTTGATTTGCTTTTGCAACTCCCCCTGCTCGTGTGTTTTCTGTTGGATGGTGAGTTGGATCTGGTGAAGCTGGCTCCGAAGTTCTTGGATCTGCGGCGGTTCGAACGTTGGAAGTTTTGCCTGCGGGTCGTCTGACCCATGCTGATCCTGTAGGGATGCCTCCTGGATCTTTTTTTGTAGGTCAGCAATGTCTTTCTTGAGTTTGACCACATCGGGATGTTTCTCGGTGTAACGCGCTTGAAGCGACAAAAGCTGGCTCTGATCGTTGCTCAGCTGTTGTTCGACGGATTCACGACTCTGGCCCGGCTCCGACGATTTCCAGTTGTCGAGCTGTTGGTTGAGCATTGATTGGGTGAAAGCTTTATTTTGCGTGGCCTGATTGAGCGCCTGCGTGACAGCATCGAGCTGCGTGGTCGTGCCTGCCAGCAGAGTGATATTGGTCTGCTCGTCCTCCGGCAGTGCCCCGCTATATTGCTTCTGAAAGGCAGCCAGCCGGGAGTCCTGGTCATCAAGTCTGGCCTTGGCCTCCTCCAGTTGCTTGGCCAAGAACTGCGTTGTGTCCTCCGCCTGCTGCTGGTGGAGGTGCAGGTTCTGCTCCATGAACATGGAAGTGATCCCGGTGCAAATCTGCTGGGCGATCCAAGGCTGTCCGAGTGTGACATCCACGTAAAATCCAGGGAGTCCTTGCGATCGTGTTCCCGCCATCGGGTTGATCGGCGTCACTTTGATCGACTTCTGCAGTCGATCCACGAGTGCCTCCATCGGCACCCGCTGGGCATCTCCTGGGTATAGCCCGAACTGCTGAATGAGATTTTGCAGGCGCGTGCGACTCAGGATTTCCTCCCGCATGCTGGCTAGGCGTTGGCCCAGGTCTTCACTCACCACCGGCTTGACGTAGCTATCGGGCACGGCGGGCTGTTCGACAAGAATCATAGTGTGTGACGTGTAGCGGCTCGGCAAGACGCGACAGATGAGATAGCCGGCTGCGAAGCCCAGGATCGCAGGGATGATAAGCAACCAGCGGCGCCTTCGAAGAATCGCCACGTAGTCTTCAAAAGTCAACTCTTGATGTATGGCCATTCCCTTCTCGCTATCTTCAGACCATCTGCGGACACCCTATGCCGCACAAAGCTCTTGCCGCAGGTCGTCCCCACGCAGAAGCCGTTATTCGAATCCTGAAACTGCACCCGATAGCCCAAGAACAGGTTCGTCGAACGGCCCCAAGGTGTCTACTGTGTCGCTGTCTCTCATCTAGCCCGTACCAGCAATGGGTGCCACTGCAGGTTAGCGCCGAACTGGCGAAATGATTGCGATCCGGGAAGCCCGCAGCTGAGCACCGGACAACTTCCGGCGCCGCTGGTTTGACGCTGGAAGCCATAACTCAGGCTCCAATGAATATGGCGGCCCATCTGCCGGTTTAAGCTGGCGAAAGCGAACCAGTTGTCAAATCGGCTGGCAAAAATTCCCGCTGGCACCAGGCTGTCGTTGAGAGCGTATCCGCCATTCACCGAGGCAGACCAGAATGGGGTGAATTTGTGATTTGCCGTGCCAGTAATAGTCTCACTCTTGCTGCCAAAGAAGACGCCCGAACCGGCGGTTACTCCGCGGAAATAGGAGAGAGAGTAGCCGGTACGGGACAAGTTGTAGGTCACCGCGCTGGATGCGTTCCATGACAGCTGCCGGGTGGCTGATCCGACATTTTCAAGGCGCAGGACTTGCGGTCCAGCCCCCAACTGGAACGCCAGGCGCCCGGTAATTTTCCGTCCCAAGGACATCTGAACTAGATCGGTTTGCATGCGGTAGCCGGCTCCGCCGAAACTGGTGCGATTGAAGTCATAACTCAAGGAAACGCTGTTTGCGGCGCTCAGGGCATAGTCGTATCCAACTCGCCCCACGATCGACTGGCTGTTGATGTACCCAGGATCCAAAAAATGTAGTAATCCGTAAGAGCCCACGACGGTGAGCGTTGTACGACGGCCGAACGAGTAGTCGGCTTCGCCTAATACGGTATTGTTCAGCTGCCGAGCTAAGCCCGTTTGAATCGTTCCATTCGGAGCCAGTGAGGGCTGGATGCTGCTCAGTAAGCCGGACTGTACGGCGTGAGCAGGTCCGCCAGTGAATAGGCCTCCGAAACTTGATTGCCATGAATACAGTGCAGTCTCCCGCAGCCGAAGTGTCCACCGGCCCAAGAATACTTCTGGCGAGATGCTAAAGTCGTCATAGGGCGCGTGGTGCAGGCCGTAGTAAGAGGGTTGGTAGAAGATGTCCGCGCCCTTGTACGCCATGGTTAGATTATAGCGGCCCCGTTGTTGACTCATGTCAAGGCTGCCGCCCAGATTGCTCACTGCAGTAGCCCGTCCCGGCACTAGTCCTGTTTCGCTAAATTCCGAAAATTGCAATGCGGGATCAAACATATGCCGCCGACCGCGCAGAGAGCCCAAGCCGAGAGTTTCTGCGCTCGACAGGAGGTGCGTATCAGGCTGTGCTTGCGCTGCAGTTCCTGACGGTGCACCGTTTTGAGTGAGTGATGCATCCACTGCTGCTGGCCTGGGTTGCTGGCCGCCGCTGCTGTCGGTCCACGGAGACAACGGCTGGATAGGAGTCGCGGGGCCGGTGGATTGAGAATCCTGCTGCGCCCATGCAGCAGAGAAGCATAGCACCGTCGCCGCAACTGAACTTTGGATCAACGTGAGCCTTCTCATTGCTCACCTCGCGTGTTGCCCTACGGCACGATGATCGTGTCGCCAGCCTTTAGCACGACGTTCTGCTCGGGTCGCTTCCCGCTGATGACGTCCTTGTAATTAAACGCGTATTTCACCTGCTGCTCGTTTTCTTGACGCAGGACGTAAATTTTCTTGATGTTTGCAAATTCCGTAAACCCTCCCGCGTTCGAGAGCGCTTGTAGAACGCTCATTCCGGGCAGCAGCGGATACGCGCCAGCGCGGGTCACGTCTCCGAGGATGTAAATTCGCTGGAGGTTCATGGTCGCGACGATCACCGTAACCTGCGGAACGGTCATAAAATTCTCCAAGCTCTCGGTGAGGTGCGCAGCCAGTTGCGTGGGTGTTAGGCCCGCCGCCTGCACGTCGTTCAACAGCGGTAATGAAATCCTTCCATCCGTCCGCACGGGTACCGTGCGTGAAAGCTCTGGCTCTTTCCAAACGCTGATGTCGAGCACGTCCATCGGGCCGATCACGTAACTTGGGTCAGCAGTGACCCGGTTCGGAACCTCCTTAGCACTGTTTCCGCTTAGGGCCATTAGCTTCGTGCTGCTTGTTTCGGTTTTGCTGGCGCTCTGCTGCGCGGGCGCAACGGAGGGCAGCAGCAAAGGTAACAAGACCATTAAAGGACCTACCCATTTCCGTACACCAACCCGGCAGCCGCGAAATACCCGGCTCAACTGGCGTATCTTGTGGACTTGAGCTCTACAAGTGATTCCCAATATGTGAGTAGCGTCCTGAGAGTCCCATGTGACTTTGTTGAACGCGTCGATAGCGGCTTTCATTTCGGCTTCCACCTTTCCAGTCTCGAAGACATGATTCACGATCTATTCGTTCCTGGCTTGTGCCGGACTTCGGTCGTGTCGGCAGCAACCGAGAGGAAGGCCAAGTATGTGGTTAGGCGGTGAGCTGCCAGCAAGAGGGGGGCGTCGTCACTGGGCCCATGCAAGGCTGATGCTGCGCGGGAACAGGCCGCACCCAGGCCTTATCAACTTGAACCGCCACCGACCGCTTCAGAACTGTTATAGACAACACCAGGCGGTGATGCCCTCTGAAATCCAACAAGAGTCCCTCCAGCCCACAGAGAGCACCGTTCTCGATCCTCACCCTTTGCCCAATCTGAAGGAACGGCCAGGGTTCGGCGGGGACTCCGGATTTGAGGGCGGCCTGAAGGAGAGCAATCTCGGCTTCGTCAACAGGGACGGGAGTTCCACCACGTCCTACGATCATTACAACCCCTGGGATCATGAGGATCGGGAGCCGATTCAATAGGTTGAGTCGACAAAATACGTATCCAGGGAAAAATGGAGCTTCGATTTCTTTAATGCGGTCAGACCAACGGTGCCGACACCTATACAGTGGCAGAAACCATTCATGGTTCTTTGCGCGCAAATGCGCTGCAACGATTTTTTCATGCCGAGATCTGACCCGAAGCGCGTACCACGGATAACTCATGTGCTCAGCTTCCATATCCCCTCGGAAACGACGCGTGATCAAATTGTCCTCGGTATCATCGCCCAAGGGAGCTGCACGGTTTCTTGTAGTCATTCCTGACGCAGCCATGGGGTCGCCCTTCAAGACCAAATCATCGAGCGCGCCACAGCAGTTTCGATTAGAGATAAGCTACCGCCTTGAGAGTCCCATTTCGGAAACCCAAACTCCAAGACGCTCTAGCGAACCGGTTGCGGACAACCCGATCGGGTTGGAGATAAACCCGCCGTACGGCCCACCGCCCGTTTGGAGAAATTCACTCGCACTTCCTCTTGCATCGCATAAATACTTCAGGCGGGGGTTACCACCAAGCCAGTAAAGGAGGCAATTCGAGAAGGGCGAATTACCGAGCTAGGTGTCAGGAGTTTCCCCGTCATCGCCATAGCTGACTTGCGTATGAAGGCGTCGGCATCGAGTCGTTGGCCGGGGCGAGCAAACCATCCTCAGGTGAATAGGGCAGCTAAGCAGGATGATCGTGGTGGAACGTGATTCGTTGACGAACTGATCATGAAGCCGGACGGGAGCCGGTATGGAGCGCTATCCCCAGCTGATCCATTCTGCCACCGAGTCCCCTGGCAATTGCATTATGTCCCATCCCGGAGTCGAAGCTATTGACTCGAAAGAAGAAGACCTCAGGTATTTACCTGAGGTCTTCTGCAGTTGTTTCCTTGATTGTCGCCTTGGGGGTAGGATGGTACGGAAATTCATGTACATGGGCCGTGGGACGATCTTGCAAATGGAGAGGAGCAGGCTAATGGTGCGGAAAAGGGATGGGGACGTAGTCACCCAAAATGAAACCGCCGAGGCGACACCACGCAGCGAGACGACCACAAGGCTGCTCCGCGAGCTCGTTGCTCACCTGCGGCAGAACCGCACGCCGGTGCGTGAAGAATGGGTAGGACGCATCACAGAGGCCCAGCTGTTGATGGCCATGACCAAAGAAGAAATTTTCGCTGAAGCGACTTCCGTCTATGACAGCTACGTCGCGGCACTCGAGACGGGGACGTTCGAAGCCTTACAGAATTATGCACGGAATCTTTCCGAACGCATTATTCCTCGAGGTGTAGAAACACACGAAGTCGTCGGCATCGTTCTTTTGCTGCGGGACGTGTTAGCGCGTTCGCTCTTTGCGAAATACCAAGGCGATTTCGAACAACTGAACCGTATTCTGGACGCCTACGAGCCGGCCGCGAACCGGATTGCCAACACAGTTGCAGTAGGTTTCGTCCAGGAGCGTGAGCGCGTTATTCGCCAGCAACAGGAAGCTATCCGGGAGCTCTCTACCCCGGTCTTGCAGGTGCGTGAACGGCTCTTGATTCTTCCTATTATCGGTGTGATTGATCCCCAACGAGCGCGCCAATTGACCGAGCAACTCCTGCGCGGAATCCGTACCAACCGAGCCAAGGTGGTCGTGATCGACATCACTGGCGTGGCCGCGATGGACGCCAGCGTCGCCAACCATTTGGTGCAAACGGTCGAAGCCTCCCGGCTCCTGGGAGCCACCGTAATTGTCACGGGATTGTCGCCCGAGATTGCCCAGACCCTCGTTACCATCGGGGTGGATCTGGGCAAGATGAACACAGTTGGCGATCTGCAGGGAGGAATCGAGCAAGCGGAGCGCTTGCTCGGCTACAAAGTCGTAATGATAGCGGAAGCGGGATAAGCTCTGCTCAACGGAGCAAACCGTGGAAGTCCCGATTCTCAAACAGGGTGGCTTCTTGATCGCCACCGTACAAGCCGCTCTGACCGATGCCGACCTCCTGCAACTTCGGAGGGCCCTGGTCGAGCGTGTGGTTCAAATGCGCTCCTACGGAGTGATCTTGGACGTTACCGCTCTCGACGTCATGGATTCCTTTGCGTCCCGCACCATCCGTGAAATCGCCCATATCATTCGACTGCGCGGTGCCGAAACCGTCATTGTGGGAATTCAGCCTGAAGTGGCCTTCGCGATGGTGCAACTCGGCCTGACCCTAGAAGGTGTGGCTACGGCCTTAGACTTGGAGGAAGGCCTTCAGTACCTAAATCAGAAATTCAAGAGCGCAGCGAGTTCAGCGAAACACTAACGTGGCCGCGAACGAAGCACACGTACGAATAAAGTCTGACGCTGATGTCGTAACTGCTCGGTCTCAGGGACGCATGCTTGCGATGGAAATAGGCTTTTCGTCGGGGGATAGCACGCTGATTGCGACGGCGATTTCGGAATTGGGGCGCAATATCCTTTCCTATGCCCAGCAGGGGGAGATCCTCATCAGAGCTATCAATGGATGCGACCATCCTGGCATCTTGATCGTTGCCTCCGACAAGGGACCTGGCATTTCCGATGTTCAGCAAGCTCTGCGGGATGGCTTTTCAACTTCGGGCGGCCTGGGGCTTGGGCTCCCTGGGGTGCGTAGGTTAATGGACGAGTTTGAGATCACTTCTGTGCCAAAGCGCGGTACAACCGTGAAGGTTAAGAAATGGAAACAATGACGACACGAGCCATAGAATTGGGCGTGGCTGGCTCTGTGTTGCCGGGACAAACTCAGTCGGGCGATCACCACGTCGTCTGCTCGTTTCCGGACGGAGTTCTTATCGCGGTCTTAGACGGCTTGGGCCATGGGGAGGAGGCTGCAGCGGCGGCAACGAAGGCCGTCTGCGTGCTAGAACACGGAGCTAGGATGCCAATAATACCACTCGTGCAGCGTTGCCATGAGCAACTCAAGGCCACTCGAGGTGTGGTCGTGAGTATCGCTTCGCTCACCATCTCGTACGGTCTGATGGCGTGGATGGGCGTGGGGAACGTCCAAGGCGTCTTGCGGCGTGCTGACACTCAAACGCACAAGTCTCAAGAGACGCTCTTGCTCCGCGCCGGCGTTGTGGGAATTCACCTCCCGCCCTTGGCGGCTGCGGTCGTGCCGGTTCTTCCTGGGGACGTCTTAATCTTCGCAACCGATGGGGTTCGAGAGGATTTTGCTCACGGACCTCTCGAGGTCGATACCCTTCAGGAGGCAGCAGAGAGTATTTTGGCGCGGTTCGGGAAAGGCAACGACGACGCCCTCGTTCTGGTCGCAAGGTTTCTAGGAAACCACACATGAGTGAAGCAGTGAGAAAACCGGTGACACGGCTCGAAACGGGATGTTCAGGGCCGTATCTCCTTGCTCTAACAACTTACCTTCAGGGAGGAGGAGAGCAGGCGTTGGGAGCGGCATACGAGTTGGGCCGTGCTGCAATCACCGAAGGCAAAGGAATTCTAGATTTTGCCGCCATGCATCAAGCCGCCTTGGTAGCGATTGTTTCCGAATCCTGCACGATAGGGGATGCTACGCGCGTGTTGTGCGGTGCCGGGGAATTCCTCGCGGAGGGACTCTCAGCATATGAAATAACGCACCGAGGTTTCCGGGAAGCAATTGCTTCTCT
>QHYQ01000547.1 GCA_003224175.1 Acidobacteriota bacterium | reverse complement strand
TCAGCGCGAAGCCAAGATGCTGGCTTCACTGAATCATCCCAACATCGCCACGATTCATGGGCTGGAACAGTCGAACGGCACTCATTATCTGGTGATGGAGCTGGTTTCCGGCGAGACGCTAGCGGAGCGCGTCAAGCGAGAAGGCAAAGTGCCGGTCGAAGAAGCGCTGAAGATTTCCATTCAGATCGCGGAAGCACTCGAAGCTGCGCACGAAAAAGGAATCATCCATCGCGACCTGAAGCCAGCCAACGTGAAAGTCACGCCAGAAGGCAAGGTCAAGGTTTTGGATTTTGGTTTAGCGAAAGCGTTCGCGGGTGATGTGGCCGATAGCAATCCTTCCCAGTCGCCGACGCTGAGTGCCGTGGCCACTATGCAAGGTGTGCTCCTAGGCACAGCGGCGTACATGAGTCCGGAGCAGGCACGCGGCAAAGCGGTCGATAAGCGAACCGACATCTGGGCCCTTGGCTGCGTGCTGTACGAGCTACTCACCGGCAAGCAAGCGTTTGAAGGCGAGACGGTAACGGATATTATCGCCAAAGTCCTTCAAAGCGAACCAGACTGGCAAGCCTTGAGTTCATCAATTCCCACAAAAATTGTTGAGCTGCTGCGGCGCTGCCTACAAAAAGACAAAGCCCTGCGCATGCGAGATGCCGGCGACGCCCGCATCGAGATTCAGGAAGCCCTGAGTGCTCCCGCCAGGACAGAGTCCACGGCCGCTCCAATCACCTCGGCTCTGGGTAAACGACGGTTGATGCCCTGGGCAATCGCCTTTGCTGCCGGCGTGATTCTCGCGAGCATCGCAGTCTGGAATATGAAACCATCACCTCCCGTCGCTGCGCCAGTCAGCCGTTCGGTATTTTCTCTGCCTGCCGGCGACCGGCTCAGAGGAGAGGTATCGGCGGTGGCACTGTCCCCAGACGGTACTCACATAGTGTATGTGGTGAGCCGGGGAGGCACCACGGAGCTTTATCTGCACTCGATGGATAACTTCGAGTCGAGGCCAATCTTGGGGACGGAGGGAGCCGCCGCGCCTTTCTTTTCGCCTGATAGTCAGTGGATAGGATTTTTTGCGGAATCCAAACTGAAGAAAATCTCCATCGCTGGAGGCGCAGCCGTAATACTTGGCAATGCCGCAATGGGGGGCACCTCAGTTAGTGCAGCGTGGGGTACCAGCGACAACATCATCTTTCAAAACCTAAATACCGGGGGCCTTTGGCAGGTTTCAGCAGCGGGAGGCACGCCCAAGCAATTGAATACGTTGGCTAAGGGCGAATCCAGCAATGGTTGGCCAGCATTTTTGCCCGGCGGGAAGGCAGTGCTCTTCGCTGCAAGCACCACGACTCGTTGGGCTAACCCGCAGCTTGCTCTATACAGACTGGACACGGGCAAACGGCTGAGTCTGGCTTCCGGGACGCGCCCTTCCTATACGCCGACCGGATACCTTGTCTACGCACAGGGTGGAACCCTGATGGCCGTCCCTTTCAATCTCCAGCGGATGGAGATTAGAGGCACACCTGTGCCTGTTGTTGAAGGGGTGATGCAGTCTATCGGGAACGGAATGGCTCAATACAGCATTTCTGACAATGGTTCCCTCGCATACGTTCCCGGCGGAATTCAAGGAGGGCAGAGCGTGCTCGTATGGGTCGATCGCACCGGAGAGGAGAAGCCTTTGCCGGTCCCTCCGCGCAGCTATCGAGCCCCACGAATCTCGCCGGACGGCAAGCGCCTCGCGGTGGTGCTTGACGAGCTCGGGGGGCACGTCTGGATGTACGACCTCGTCAGAGACACTTTGACCCGCCTGACGTTTGAGACGGGTGGAATGACTACGGTCGCCTGGACGCGGGATGGCAGGCGAGTGGTGTTTAATTCGGGGGCTCCGGCGAACCTATTTTGGCAACCGGCGGATGGCAGTGGTAGGGCAGAGAGGCTGACATCCAGTGAGAATCAGCAGAATCCTTACTCCTGGAGTCCGGACGGTCAGACACTTGCTTATAACGAACTTAACCCCACGACGAGTTGGGATATTTGGCTCTTGCGGCTGGGTGACCGCAAAGCCCAACCTTTCCTCCGAACATCGTTTTACGAAACTGTGCCGCAGTTTTCGCCGGACGGGCGTTGGCTGGCTTATGTTTCGGACGAATCCGGTAGCTTCGAGATTTACGTGCAGCCTTATCCTGGGCCCGGGGGCAAGTGGCAGGTTTCCAGCGATGGTGGAGCAGAGCCGGTGTGGAATCCCAACGGGCGGGAGCTCTTCTACCGCAATGGCCCGAAGATGATGGCCGTGGATATCACCACGCAACCGGGTTTTTCGGCAGGGAAACCGAGAATGCTCTTCGAGCGGCAGTATCTTTCTATTACGTCAACAACCCCT
>QHYQ01000546.1 GCA_003224175.1 Acidobacteriota bacterium | reverse complement strand
AGCAGCGGAACTGTTAGCAAATAAGCGGGGGCAATGGACCAGTGTACTTTGGCGGCGTAGATCGTGACGAACGCCAGGCCGATCAGAGTCGTGAACACCATGTTCACCAGCAGTGCGATGAACTTCTCGACATCGCTCCGTACCCGCTGCAACTTCCCCAGAGTTTCGCCGCTGCGCTGATCCTCAAACAACGTGTACGGGAGATCCAAAGAATGTCGAACGCCATCGGTGTAGATGCGTGCGCCAACCTTCTGCGTGATTACATTGACGAAATAATCCTGGAAATTCTTGGCGATGCGCGAGACCAGAGCCACGCCAACCGCCGCAGCGAGCAGCAGTCCTACACCTCTGATGAATTGCGGGCTCGAATACTCGCGATAGCGAGTCGCGTAGGAGTCGATGATGTGCCGGAAAATGAGCGGATCCAACAGCGAAAAAATCTGATTGATTGCCGCCAGGACAAGAGCGACGACAGCAAGCTTCCACAAATCCTTAAAGTACCGGTAGAGAGTAGCCATCTATCCGAAGCCGCCGTCCCGCGTACCACGTTGGATGATTTATCCCGGGAATCGTTACTCAATCGCCGATTCCAGGCCCAAAACACCGCTGCTGCATGTGCTAGGTACCTATTCACAAGCTGCGAGGATTTGATAATCGACCCGAACACTCCTGTCCCCTATCCCTATGCGAACGCGTATTTTGAAATTTCACTTCCTGCAGCGTTCACGGCTGCACTCCTCAACAATCAGCCGATGGGTTTTATAGCCCGGCAGTGCCGGTGCACGATGCGCAGTTGCATGGCCTCCGACCACACCAGCGGTTTCGCCTGATTGGCGTCGGCGTGAGCAACTTTTGCGACTCTGAGGACGGGCCCGGTCAGTCGGCACTCTTTACCTAACCACACAACGTTGTGCGTCAGATCATTGCTCTCATCTCCTAAGAAGACTGATTGGCTCTTGCATGGTTCGAGCGGCTTGAGGAGATCGATTTCCCCTGCTAGGCCTCGCCGCGAGCACTTGCAACAGCGGACTTGCTGGCAAGCCCTTTATCAAGCATGTCCGCCTCCATCTTTCGCGCAAGAGAAGCGGGCACGAGGGCGTTCATGATGCGGTTCAGCCGACCTGGAACGATTCTGGAGCGATTTTCGAGCAGACCGTTGAGGCCCTCAGATACGCACTGCTCGACGCTCATCGGTTTCATCGGCATGGTCTTCGGATCGAAGCCGAACTTTTCGAGCACCGGTGTGTTCGTAAACCCGGCTGCCAGTACAGTGACGTAGACACCTAGAGGTTTGAACTCGTAGTGGAGCGCTTCGCCAAGACTGTGTACATACGCCTTCGCGCCTCCATCATTCGCTATACACGGAATGCCGTTTTCCGCGCCCATTGCCCCCACGAGGATCAAGCCGCCGCGCCTCCGCTCAGCGAGCTTCCGTCCGAAGTAATGGGCGATATCTAAATGCGACATGGTGTTGAGTCGCAAGGTCTCCTCGAGCAGCTGTCGATCGAGCTTCAGGAACTCGCCCGGGTTGGCCGTGCCAGCATTCGAGACGACAAGGCCGATATCCAGATCCTTAGTATGCTCGGCGAGCTTCGGGATGAAGCCCTCTTGCGAGAGGTCCATCGTGAGGGCGCGGAACTGAACACCAAAGTCCCTTGTGATATGGCGTCCGACCTCCTTAAGCAATGCCTCTCTCCTGGCCACCAGCACGAGATTGATCCCGGCAGCCGCGATTTGTCGTGCGAATTCGGGGCCTATCCCGGACGAAGCCCCTGTGACGAGCGCCCACGGCCCGAACTGCTGTTTATCAAGCAACGCTTTCATGCTTCCTCCCCTTGTGTCCGCTTAAACTCGTCAACTGCTCCGCGACCTGTTGCTCCATCGTTTCCGTCTCACAACGTGTTGATCCAATTCTTAAGGCGCCGCACTTCCATCACCACCACCTTGGGGTCGTTGGCGCCATGCGCCACGGCAGCCATCCCCTGAAAGGAGGAGAAGAGATGCATTGCAAGTTCACGTGAGTCCTTATCGTGGCCGGCGGCCCGGAACTGCTTCTGAAGCCAGCCGATGGGCTCAGTGAAGAGCGTCGCGGACTTCTTCGCCAGAGCACCGCCCTCCTTGTGCAACTCGGAGCACAGGCCGCCAACTGGACATCCTCCGCGCGCAAGTTGCTCCCGGTTCGCGTGGACGCTACCCACGAAAGCTAACAGCCGCTCCTTCGGAGAACCCAAGCGGTCCCACTCCGCCCGGGCTGCTCGAAACTCGTCAAGGCGCCGCTCCACCACGGCTTCGGCGAGTTCTTCCTTGGTTTTGAAGTAGTAGTAGACATTGCCTACCGGCACGCGAGCCGCCTCGGCGATGTCCGCCAGACTCGTCTCTCGGAAACCGCGTCCATACGCCAGCTTCGTCGCAGTCTCAATCAGCCGCGTTCGCTTGTCCGGTTGTGCCGTTCGCATATCTTCGACTCTGAGTTAGTTATTTAACTAACTCAGAGCGTAAACCCGATGCGCCCGTGTTGTCAACC
>QHYQ01000545.1 GCA_003224175.1 Acidobacteriota bacterium | reverse complement strand
GTATCGCAGTGACTGGATTTGAGAAGGCTATGCGCGAACTCCGTATTCCGGTGACGTTGTTTCTGAGCCAGAACGACGGCACGCTGATGTCCATCGATTACGCGCTGCAATACCCGATTTTCACCGTGGCCTCGGGGCCGTCGAACAGCATCCGCGGCGCGGCTTATTTGAGCGGGTTGCGAGAGGCCATTGTGGTCGACATCGGTGGGACCACCACTGACATCGGCGTCCTCCAAAAGGGTTTTCCGCGGGAGTCTGCTATGGCGGTTGAAATCGGCGGCGTGCGCACGAATTTTCGTATGCCTGACCTGATCTCCATCGGACTGGGTGGAGGCAGCCGCATTCACCAGAATGGAGCCGTGCACGTGGGTCCCGATAGCGTCGGTTACCGCATCACCGAAGAAGCATGGGTTTTTGGGGGGGCGCAACTGACGGCGACTGACTTAGCTGTTGCCGCGGGCTACGCTGCGATCGGCGACTCGACGCGTGTTGACAGGCTACCGGCGAGTCTGGTGGAAACCGGGATGGCATACATTGCCCGTCAACTCGAAGAGAGCATTGACCGCGTCAAGCTCACCGCTGACCCGATGCCGGTGGTTGTCGTGGGCGGCGGAAGCATCTTGTTCCCAGGTCGCATAGCGGGCGTCTCGGAAGTGATACGCCCGCCTCATTATGAAGTCGCCAACGCACTGGGAGTCGCGATCGCCCAGGTCAGTGGCATGTTGGATCGCGTCTTCTCCATGGAAGTGATGACGCGCCAGCAGGCCCTAGAAGAGGCCACGCGGACTGCGCGGGAGCGGGCCATCATCGCCGGCGCTGACCCTGCCAGCGTCGAAATTCTCGAGATCGAGGAGATCCCGCTAGCCTATCTTCCAGGCAACGCCGTGCGTATTAAGGTTAAGGCTGCCGGGGCGCTGCGCCACTCGCCAGCAGGCGTTGCAGCGGGCAAGGGAAGTGCCTGAAATTGTGTTTGTGCGTCCGCAGAACTCTGGAGTCTCAAACAATTCGAGGAGCTGAGAGGCGCGATGCCAGACAAACGGTTGGCGATTGACGTGGGTGGGACGTTCGTTGATTTCGTCCTGCTGGACGAGACAACCGGAGATGTCATTATCGAGAAGGAACTGTCGCTCGAAAAGGCTCTGACGGAGCGCATCTTCTCGGGTCTAAAGCGGCTGAACGTGCAGCCAGCCGAACTCGAGATGATCATCCACGGTTCCACACTTGTCCTCAACACGATTCTGCAGGAGCGCGGCGCGCCCGTGGGGCTCATTACCACGAAAGGCTTTCGCGACGTGCTGGAGTTGGGCAGGGGCAATCGGCCTGAGGTCTACAACCTGCTCTACAAGCCGCCGAAGCCGCTCGTGCCACGCTATCTGCGGTTTGAGGTGCCCGAGCGATTGAACTACAAAGGTGAAGTCGTCATTCCCCTCGATGAAGCTGCTGTGCGCCGGGCTGTCGAGCGCCTTAAAGCGCGCGGCGTACAAGGAATTGCCATCTGCTTTCTGCATGCCTATGCCAATCCCACGCAAGAACGCCGCGCCCGCAAAATTTGTCAGGAGGTCTATCCCGAATCCTTTGTGGCCATATCTTCGGACGTCACTGGCGAATTCCGCGAATTTGAGCGGAGCTCGACTGTTGTGCTGAATACCTATGTGATGCCGCGGATGGCCTCCTACCTTGGCACGGTGGAGGCGCGGCTGATCGAGCTGGGCTTCCGCGGGGCGCTTAACGTGATGCAATCCACCGGCGGAGTGGTGTCGGCCGAAGTAGCCCGCACCGTGCCCATCCGGACACTCGAATCCGGGCCTGCGGGCGGCGTGATTGGCGCGGTGGCGCTCGGCAAGGAGCTCGGCCAGCCCAACCTGATTGCTGCAGACGTAGGTGGCACGAGCTTCGATGTGACACTGATCGTTGCCGGGCGGCCATTTGAGAAGGCCGAAACGTCAGTCGGCCGGCGGCCGGTGCTGCAACCCACCATTGATATCGAGTCGGTGGGCGCGGGTGGCGGAAGCATTGCCTGGATAGACCAGCAAGGAAGTTTTCGCGTCGGCCCGCACAGTGCCGAGGCCGACCCCGGGCCTGCCAGCTTTGGCAAGGGCGGTACGGAACCTACGGTCACTGACGCGCATCTTGTGCTTGGGCGAATCAATCCGGATTACTTTTTGGGTCAACGAATGCAACTGCAAGTGGGATCGGCCGAGGAGGCCATACGCAAAAAGATTGCAGAGCCACTGGGTTTGTCGCTAGAAGAAGCCGCCTATGGAATTACGCGCCTTGTAGATACGAATATGATTAATGCTATCCGCCGGGTGACGATCGAGCGCGGGCACGACCCGCGCGATTTCTCGCTGCTCTGCTACGGCGGTGGGGGTGGTTTGTTTGCCGGCGCGCTCGCCCAAGAACTGAAAATTCCCCGGGCTATCATTCCCTTGGGGCCCGCGGTGTTTTCGGCGTGGGGAATCCTGAACTCGGATTTCCGCGAGGATGTAGCACGGACTTCGGTGCTGCCCATGACGAGGCTTAGTGTGGAGGAACTCTTGCAGATGTTCGAGGACTTGGCGCAGCTGGCACTGGAACGGTTCCGGCAGAGCGGCATCTCGCCAGATGGGGTGCAATTCCTTCGTATGGTGGATATGCGCTACGAAGGCCAAGAGCACACCGTGCGTGTCCCCGTACCGGCGAATGGCGAGCTAGTCAGGGGCGGATTGGACATCCTGGTAAGACGGTTTGACCAGCTTCATGAGCAAGCTTATGCTCATGCGTCACCGGGGGCGCCGAC
>QHYQ01000544.1 GCA_003224175.1 Acidobacteriota bacterium | reverse complement strand
CTTGTGTTATTGCCTGGGCTCGGTAGGGCCAGACGGGCGCGTTCAATCTCCTGCTCAACTTCTCCATCCCGAACTGGAGATTCCAAGATTACAGGTACCCTATCGGGTAAGAGACAAGCGACCTTCGCGAATGCACCTATCGCAGCACAAGAAAGGGGGTCATGGGTGCTACGGCTATTCACTTCACTCACATGAAGCTGTGTTAGCCTGTCTGCGAACTCTCTCAGAATCAAATACGACTCATTCATCGTGGGGTCGACTTGGCGACAATGTCCGATATCGAAACACAGCCCCGCTTGCGGTAATCTGTCGAAGATAGCCGAAAGCTCCCGAGCCGTCCGCCCGCAGCTGTTGCGCTTGTCCATATTTTCGATAAGCAATAGGGCGCCAAAAGAATCCCAAATGGCGAAATCACGAATCGTGTCAGGGTGGAGGACGATCCGCCAACCCCGTGCAGCTACTTCCCCCAGCAACCCAAAAACTTCTGCTTCGTGTCCGTACTCATACTTACTGGGAGCATGCACCGAAACATATGTAAATGCAGAGAGATCGAGAGACTCCAGACCCTCAACGAGGGGAGCCAACTCATTCTCACGCAGGGCAGAAAGCTCTATGGGACCGCTCTCGATACCCCGTAACATTTCTAGCCCACGCCTAAAATCACCGTGGGCCAAAGCCCCTGTCGAGAATCCTATTGGCCTCATCAGAAAACGCCGTAAAAAATAGTAAGATCGCGCAGTTTATCGTCGTCGTAAAAGAACAATGCTGTCAACCCATCCTGAAAAGTACGGGCTATGCTTCGTACCTCCCCAAATACTGTGTCGGTCGAAATCTCGTCGAGCGAAAGATTCTTCAATCGGTCCCTCTTATCTCCATCATCAAGCAAAGCTAGGAATGCATTATAGGATGAAAACAATTTCATGGCGGTTTCCTTTTTTATTTCTCGCTCAACCAGAAATGTCGCAAGGATTTCGAGTGGGGTCTTATGGATAAACCACAATAAGTGTTCTTCCATGCCGACCGTGGAGTGATTTTTCAACAGATCTTGACGCGCTTCTTCGCTGATGAGCATGTCGCAGCTGAAACACGTAAGCATACCGGTTGCGTAAATGAGTTTCCTAGACATCCTGAGTTTTGCATTTCGCAATCCCCATCCGTGCCCTGCCTGACCCCTTTGCTTATCAACGAAGTCGACGGTAACCGTCCTCCAGTATCGGATGATGTCGTTTATTAGCACCCGCGGGACCTTGGAGGGAAGACTCCCGAAGCGCAGACCGCGGTCATCTTTGAGATACCTGCTGAAGATGTGCTTCAAAGTCCGAGTATACGCATCCGGCTTTCCAAAAGCCCGAGACTCTTGAATCAAGAGCACCCGGCGAGTCGTGTTTTCATTGGTGTCTTCTCGCCCACCGATCTTTTGGACGAGATCGTGGCTGAAGGTCATACTGCCAAAAATGCCGCTTCTCCCGGGCGGAGGGAATCCTTCGCTCTCTAAACGCCCAGCAACTTTCTGAGCGAGTCCCAAATGTTCCGGGTCGGCTTGGCCGTCGATCAGCAGCGTCCAATCGATATCACTACTGTGCGTCCATTCCCGACGCGCCAACGATCCGAAGACAACGATCGCAGCATCTGTGGAAGGCAATCCGGCCAAGACCTTGTCGAGTCTCCCATCGGTCTCAAGCGCTCTCCGATGAGCTTCGTGTATAGCTGGCCACTCCTGCCCCACCCGAGACTGGAGACTGAGGATTGGATCGGTCTGAACCGTAGGCTCGATTCCTTCGGTTGTCGTGCCGGGAGGATCCGAGGCTTGACGCTCGACCATTGATCCGCCGATGGTTTATGGGGCGAAAGAGAGGCGAATATAACCTACGACGATCTGCGCGTCAAGGAAAGGTTCTAAGGTAAAGGTAGATGAGAGGCCTGCGACCGCAATTTCGTAAGCTTAGTCCAGAATACAACTTCAAAGCGTGACGGGGTCAGCGGCGCTGGGCGAGTGTGACGGAGGCTTTCAGGGGCTTGGCGTCGCGGAGGACGGTGACGGCGACGACGTCGCCGACTTTGCTGCGGCGCAGCGCGTCGGTGAAGTCGTAGAGATTGCGGATGGGCTTGCCGGCGAAATCGACGAGCACGTCGCCGGCTTTCAGTCCGGCTTTTGCGGCGGGCGAGCCGGGCTGGGCATCGCTGAAGCGCACGCCATTTTCCGATTGGCCAAAATCAGGAATCGAGCCGAACCAAGGGCCATAGCCGCCAGCACCGCCGCTGTGAGGATCTTCGGCTGCGACGGTGATGAATTTGGGACGCGCGGCTGGCGTGGACCCGATTTCGAGATAGCTGTGGCGTGCTCCTCGCGCGCGTGCCGCGCGAATGTATATTGCTGGTCGCGCGAATCCCAGACGTGCTAGCATGTGCGGCAACGGTGGCGGCACCGTGCCGCTTTTCTGTGCTGCCGCGTACTGAGCGATCCGGAGGCGATCTATGAAAACTTTCCGCGGTGCTGTCAACTTGAGTTTGGCATTGGGTTTTGCGTGCGTCGTTACCATCGGCGTGCTCATCGCTGCCACCGAGCCGCCCCCTCCCTGGGCCTACGGATTCACCGCTCCCCCGGACGCACAGGTGAGCGCTCCTCCCGCCGCCGCGCCGGTCAAAGATGACGGCACGCAGCGGCGTGTGCCCGGTAGCACGCTTTCGTTCACGCTGACGCAGATCCGCGATAACG
>QHYQ01000499.1 GCA_003224175.1 Acidobacteriota bacterium | reverse complement strand
TTGCTGATCGACGGGAACGCGCGACCGATTGATGAAGAGGCCATGGCGCGATTTGTGCAAGAACAGAAGATCGGACTGGTGGGCATCGGCGCCATGACCAGAATGGTCGCCAAAGCCTACCGCATGGCCGATGCGGTTCGCGCCGCGGGTGTGCCGGTGGTGATGGGCGGCCCTCACGTGACCGAAGAACCCGACGAGGCGCTCGGGCATGGTGGCGGACCGCGGCATGCCGACGCAGTTGCCCTCGGGGAAGCCGATGAAACGTGGCCCCAGATTGTTGCGGACGCTGCCCGTGGACAACTCCGCGAAATCTACGAACCCAGGGATGAGTTTGGGCAGGAGCGAAAGCCCACATTGCAATCCTATCCGTCGATTCCCTGGGAATCCATGGATCTCGACCAGTTCAACATCGTTCCTAAGGCAATGGCTCCGCTGCTTCGGCGCGTTGGTGGCGGATGGGCGACGTTCCGGATTATTCCGGTGGAGTCCGGCCGAGGCTGTCCTTATGGCTGCGAGTTTTGCACCGTAACCGGTTTTTTCGGGGATTCCATACGCTTTCGCAGCAATGAAAGCGTGGTGGATGAACTCCTGCGACTCAAAGCTCGCGCGCGGAGCGAAGACGGTCAGATGGTCGTCTTCTTTATTGACGACAATTTCGCCATCAACGTAAAGCGCACCAAGTCGCTGTTGCGCGCTATCATCGCTGCCAACGCGCAGGTGCATTGGGTCGCCCAAATCAGCGCCAACCTGCTGCGTGACGCAGAATTCCTGGACCTCATCGCAGCCTCCGGGGGCAGGTGGATTTTCATTGGCATGGAGTCCATTGACCCCGCAAATCTCGCCAGTGTGAACAAGGGATTCAACAAGCCCGGCGAGTACAGCGCTGTTCTCCAAAGTCTCGCTGATCGCAACATCTACGCGATTACCTCTTTCATCTTTGGTATGGATAACGACACGCCAGGAGTGGCTGAGCGAACGCTCCAGCAGATTCGCACATGGCCACCCGGCTTGCCAGTCTTTGGATTACTAACTCCCTTGCCGGCGACGCCTTTGTACAAGAGGCTGGAGCAAGAGGGGCGGCTCACACGGCCGAAACACTGGCAGGAATTCCTGCCTTTTGCCATGGCTCACACACCCCTGAAGATGAGCATCGAGGAAGCCCATGACGAGGTTAAGTACGCGTGGGCTCACTCCTATAGCCCGGAGGCGATTGGTCATGCTGTGAACTCACTGGGCCACAAGGATGTGGGTTACCGTATCAACATCCTTGTCTCGCGCCTCTGTTTCCGTGGCATCTATTTCCCGCAGATGGGGCCGCTGGCGTGGCTGAAAGTCATCACTCAGAACTGGCAAAGCATTTTCCAGGTTATCAAGGATGGCTTCGGTGGCTGGTGCAACGGGTTCAAAAAGAACCGGGTTATCCCGTCGATTGCAGATCGCGCAGCCATGAAGAGGCTGGGATACGCGTGTCCTCCGCCAGACGCCGAATACCCCAGCAGACGAAGTCACGCGGCGGACGACTGAAGTGGACGGGCTTGATCCCAACTCCTCTTGGGTCCGGTGACGGAAAACTTTCCGAGATCCCCATCGGGGTGAAAGACATCATCGAGACCCGCGGCCTTTCCACTGAGTACGGCTCGCCAGTTTACAAGGGCCGAATCGGCACAGCCGACGCAGCCTTCGCGAACCCCGCCAACGGATAATCACGACTCACCCCGTGTTATCTGAATCAAGGCCCAGCAATCGTACAGTCGGCGCAAGGGTGTATACTGAAAAGGTCTAGTTACACACCTTACGCCGCGCCCGCCGTGGGCGACGGTTCCTGTGCCACCAGACATGCAAGCCGCAGACCGGGTACGACGCTAGGTTGTCGGCAGTCTCACCGATCGTCGAAGCCGTCAGAAGAAGGCCAGACCGTTTGAAACGGCCCAGTCTTATGGCTGCAAAATGAACAGGAGAATCTTCTATGGCAGCCAAGAACCCGGAACCATATTTGGACCCGGTCAGCGCGGGCATTTGTGAAGTTCTGGATTGCTCGAGCCCTGCAACGTATCGTGCCTCGTGGGTACAGGGTGTCATCATCAGGCTTGTGTGCACCACCCACAAAGCGGAGATAGAAGGAAGGCTTTTCGGAGACCTGAGTCCGTCTAAATTCGCCAAGAGACGCCGCGCGAAGTAAAGACCGCAATCAAGCTTTTGCTTAAGATAGCGTCGGTCCCGATATACGCCCGCCGCACTCCGAGAAGAAGACTTCTCATGGAAGGACTTGGCGCTCGTTAGGCCCTTCTTCGCTCGCGTGGTGGTGATCACCACCACGCTGATCAGAACAAACAGAGTCCCCAGAATCGTTCGCAGGCCGAGCCCTTCGCCGCCCAGGAAATATCCTATCAGCACGGCCACAACGGGATTCACATAAGCGTAGGTTCCGACTTTTGTCGGCGATTCATGATGAATCAGCCACACATAGGCGGTAAACGCGATGAGAGAGCCGGGGACAATCAGGTAAAGCAACGAGAACCACGCCCCGCGTGAAACGGTCCACGGATGAAAATTACGAAATTCGCCCAGCGCGGCTGCCGTGAGAGTCAGAAACAATCCGCCAACGAGCATCTGCGCTCCCGAGCTCATGACTTCGGAAGGCGGAAGTGGCAGCTTGCGCGTAAGCACCGAGGCTACCGACCAGTTCATCGATGCAACGATCAGCGCTACGGCGCTCACTCTGTCGATCGGCGCCCCGCCTAGGCTCAACGAGTGGCTCATCAGCACTGCCACCCCGCCAATTCCAATCAAGAGCGCCAAGGCCAAGCGGACGGTGAGCTTCTGGGTTCGCAAGAAAATGATTTCCGACACCGCCATAAACACCGGGATCGTGGCCATCATGACCGCGGCAATGCCCGAAGGCACACGCTGCTCGGCCCAGAACACCAATCCGTAGTCGAGGACGAAGAACAGGATCGCGAGCATAGATGCTGACACCCATTGGCGCCCGCTCGGTGAGCGCTCGCCCTGCGCGATCATCCAACTGTAAAGAACAAGTCCGGCAACCAGGAAACGCATCGCCGCCAGAAGGAATGGCGGAACTTCACGGACGCCTACGCGAATTGCGAAGTATGTGGATCCCCACACGAAATAGATAATTGCGAAAGCCAAGAGCATCTTCCACGTTGGGCGATGGGCGTTGGCTTCCATAGCAGATTATTGCCAGCAATCTACCATTTCCCAGCCTGAGTCGCTCATACCTGCAGGATCACGGCGTATTCGTAAGTGATCTTAGCTCCACCCAAACCGGATAGCTCCCGAGAAACGGCATTCCGGGAGACTGGCTTTCTGCCCTGGGTCACATTTCGATAAGAGTGACTTGTCGGGAGGTGGCCGAACCGGAAGCCGGCGCCGCGCCTCTTACCGAAGCTACTTGTGCTCGTTCTGTTGGGCTCGAGAAATCATGTCGATACGCGCCCGCACTTGGGCGGCCTTTGCGTCGTCGTGGAGCTTGCGAAGAATATCGGCGTAATCTGACAGCGGGGGAATTAACTGCGGGTGGTCGGGCCCAAGGTTCACCTCCTGAATTGCGAGGACACGCTCGTATAGGGGCAGGGCTTGGGCGAATAACCACTAAGTCTGGTGTAGTGCTCCCCGCAGGGCGAGTCCATCGCATTCTCCACCCGATCTAAGGAGCCTCGCGGCCTGCCCCATACCTGCACTCTGCGCCCGTCAGACATGCGCTCTGCTGTCATCAAAAATAGGCTAATGGATTCCTTGAGGCGCTACACGGGCGTACAATCTCCACTCCGTAGCTCAGCTCGTAGGGCCGTTGTGTTGCTCGGGGTTTTTTGTAGCGCCGCCCTTCCAGGGCGGCATCCACATCTTCCAGGAGCGTAGTCAAGGAGGAAAATATGACTCAGAATTGCATTCTGCAGGCTGCTCTCAGCTGTGCTCTCGTGTTTGCAGCCGGATTCCCGTTTGGCGGGAGCCGTGCCCTCGCTGCAACTCCGCCCGGCGATGCCAAAGCCGAGGCCGACCAGGAAGTGCTCAAAATCAGGTCCATCGGACTATTTAGTGGGTGACGGTGCGAGGTCCAGCCCGCCGCAGTGGAAGTAAATTGCGTGAATGAAATTCTGCTTGTTGCGAAATCCCCGCGCTGTGTATTTCACCCACTGAATCTTGGCATTCAGCGATTCGCTGGCGGCGTTGGTGATCCGGTGCCGTAAGTACGTGATGATATTTTCG
>QHYQ01000019.1 GCA_003224175.1 Acidobacteriota bacterium | reverse complement strand
TGCCGCAGTCATGCGAGGCGACCACGCGCAGCACTTCGACGTCTCCGGTTTCATCGTCCACATCTACTTCCGCAATCTGCGTCGCGTAGACATAGGTGCCAAACGGCTTGCCTTGGCCGGTTTCCGGATCCAGCGCCAAGGTTTCCGGATTAAAAGAAGCGCTGCCGATCGGCGGTTGTCCCGAAACGACCCGCGCGTGATTGGCGACGTCACCGATGTGCATATTGCGCTGCGGAAAGCCCTTGACGAAAATCTTGTGATCTTGCGCGTCGAGTTGGGTGGCCTTCACACCCAGCAGCGGCGCGGCGACGTCGAAAAGGATCAGCTTGGCCTTTTCGGCGGCCATTCTCGCGGCATTGCCGGTAACGTATGTCGTGCGGCTGGCAATAGCGCCCGTGTCCATCGGGGTCGCGTCCGTATCAGCGGAAACCACGTGCACGTCGTCGGTCGCGATTCCCAGTTCTTGTGCCGTGATCTGCGCCAGAATCGTCAGCGAACCTTGTCCGGTCTCTACTGTGCCCGTGAGCAGCGTTGCCGTGCCGTCCTCATTCACCTTCACGACCGCCGCGCTGGGATTCGCGGCAACAGTAAAGCCGATTGGATACCACATGCAGGCCATGCCGCGTCCGCGCCGTTTCATGATTACGCTCCGTTCCCGTTTCCGCCGTTGCCGATTCCATTCCAGCCGAAGCGCTTGGCCGCCCGCAACAGCGACTCCTTCACCACCACGCTGTGCAGCTTCTGACTGGTCGGGCTCAGCGAACCCTCGTCGAATGCGTTCAGCAACCGGATTTCCAGCGGGTCGATACCTAAAGCCTTGGCGATATCGTCCATGTGCGATTCGTAGGCGAAACACACCTGTGGAGCGCCGAATCCCCGCATCGCGCCGGTCATGGTCTTGTTGGTGTAGACGACGAACGCCTCGGCATAGAGATTTTCGATGTTGTACGGGCCGGCCGAAAGGATGCACGCTTTGCCGAGGGTCGTCTCGCTCCAGGAACAATAAGCGCCGCCGTCGAGGACCAGGCGAATCTTGCGCCCCAGGATCTTGCCCTGTTTGGTGACTCCCGTCTTGTAATCCATGATCAGAGGATGTCGCGTCGTCGACGAGGTGAACTCCTCGGCGCGGGTGAAGACGCACTTCACCGGCCGTCCGGTCTTCTTCGATAGCAGCGCCATAGCTGGCTCCGCCCGGATCTCATTCTTGCCGCCGAAATTCCCGCCTACCACCGTCGCCACGATGCGGATGCGGCTCATGGGGATTCCCAGGGTGCGTGCCACGTCCGCACGGCCCAGCGTGATCCGCCCCAGCGTGGAGTAGACCGTGACACGGCCGTTCGCGTCCCATTGTGCAATACACGCGTAAGGCTCCAGCGGCACGTGCTCGACCATTTGCGTGCGGAATGTGCCCTCGAAGACACGATCGGATTCCGCGAATGCTTTCTCCACGTCGCCTTTCTTGATCACCTTGTGTCCGTAAATGTTGGAACTCGGCGCGTGCACCCCCGGCGTCTCCAATTTCAACGACTCCAATGGATCCAGCACGGGCGTAATTGGTTCGTACTCCACCTTGATTTTTTCCAACGCTTCGGTAGCTATCTGCTCGGTCACTGCCGCTACCGCTGCGACGCCATCGCCCGCATGAAACACTCGCTTATCGGCCAGCACCGGCTGGTCTTTCAGCGACGGCCCAAACGAATTGCAGGGAATATCGCGCCCGGTGATCACCGCTATGACGCCCGGCATCGCTTCGGCCTCTTTCGTATCGATGCTCTTGATATGTGCGGAAGCAATGCCCGCGCGCTTGATCTTGGCAAAAAGCATGTTCGGGAAATACATGTCGTCGATGTATTTGGTTTGCCCCAGCCCGTGCAGGCGGCCATCCGCGCGCGTGGCCCGCTGGCCCACTGCGGGGGTCTGCTGGCGCACTTCCGGCACGACTACTTCGATCGGGAAGGTGACCAGCGGCGCCGGCGGCTGCGGCTTCAATATATCCGGCTGTTCCAGCACATCCGGTTTTTCGATGACTTTCGGTCTCTCTGTCATGGTTGGGCTCCTTCCGCCGTGAACTTATGCGGACTTGACTGCCGGCACTTCCTCACCCCGCAAGATACATGAGGCGCCTTTTATCGCTTCGATCATCTTGGTGTATCCGGTACACCGGCACAGGTTCCCGCCGAGCGCATCGCGAATCTCCTCTGTCGATGGGTCGGGATTCTCGTCCAGCAGGGCCTTGGCTGAAATGATCACTCCCGGTCCGCAGAACCCGCACTGCAGCGAACCGAAGTGCTCGAACAATTTCTGCAGCGGATGCAGGTGATCCGCGTTGGCCAGCCCTTCGATAGTCAGTACCTCGCGGCCCTCCACCTGGCCCACGAGCATCAGGCAAGAGTTCACAGGCTTGCTATCCACGATCACGGTGCAGGCGCCGCAATCGCCCACGTCGCATCCCAGTTTCGCCCCCGTTAGGTTGAACTGGTCGCGCAAGAGTCTCAGCAGGGTCGTTTCTGGAGGAACGGAGGCGCTGCGCGTCTCGCCGTTCACTTTAAGCGTTACGTTTACCATTCGATCCCTCCAGGCGCCTCGTCTGAGCCAGCGCCCAGGCGCTTTCCAGCGCTCGTTTCGTAAGCACCGCGACCAAATGCCGCCGGTACTCCGCGGAAGCCCGAAAATCGCTGATCGGCTTCGCATCACCTACGGCAATGCGGCCTGCTTCCGCCATTGCTTCCGGACTGATCGTGCGGCCCTCCAGGTAAGCCTCGGCTTGCGGCGCGCGGATCACTTTCGGCGCCACTGCGCCGAGCGCGATCCGCGGAGCGAGAAACGCATGCTTCTCCCAGTCCACCCAGACGCTCGCCGCCACATTCACCAGCGCCAGCGCCTGTCCCTTGCGCAGTCCGAACTTCAAGAAATGCGTGGGCTTGCCCAGATTTTGCTCGGGAATGATGATGTCAACCAGTAATTCGTCCGGCTTTAGAATGGTCTTCCGCGGGCCTACAAAAAATTCGCTCAGCGGCACCTGTCGGCGCCCGCCGTTACCCGCGATCGTAACCATGGCCTCGAGCGCCATCAAAGTCGGACCGCTATCCATCGACGGCACCGCTGTCACCAGGTTCCCTCCCAGCGTGCCCAGATTTCGCGTCTGCACCGCGCCGATGGTGTGCGCCGCAGCCACCAGCGCAGGGAACATCTGGCGAATCAGTGGCGAGCGCATGATTTGCGTATGGGTCACCAGCGCGCCGATGCTCAGGCCTTGCTCGGTTATGGTGATGTTCTTCAGGTCGTCCGCGCGCGAGATATCCACCACCACATCGGGCCCATGCGCTGCGAATTTGAGGTCCGCTAAGAGGTCGGTACCGCCGGCGATAATCTTGACCTTGGCGTTTGCGGCGTGCTGGGCGAGGAGCGTGAGGGCGTCGTTGGAATCCTTGGCCGCAAAGAACTCAAATGACTTCATTTATCTCTTCCCAGCGCCTGTAGCGATCCCGCCAAGCATAAGCGCTGGCTCATCTGCGCGTTACAGGCGAAAACCGGTATTGTTAACCTACCATTTTCCTGCCTGCCTCGCAATAGGCCGGCAGACCACGTTCGTGCAAATTTGAGTTACGCCGGACAGACGCGAGTGCCAAAGTGATATAGCTAGTCGCGGGCAACTACTTAATTTTGGCCACGCGGCCCTGAGTGGGAAATTTCTGGAACTGCAGGGCGTCGTCCCCGGGCACGACCCGATCCGGGGAACCGGCGAGCTGAATCATGCGCTCCTGATTCTTGATGTTCGCGGGGTAATCTGCTTCAGAGAAGGCTCCGCTGGCCTTGTGCTCCGCGAGGTTGCGGTAGAGATAGCAGCTGTCCGAGGCCAGAACGAACGGAGTATGACCCTCGATGCGCAGATACTGCGACGCATACGTGTGTCGTGCGCCCGTATACGCGCGAATGCCGGGAAATATTTCGATATTATCGCCGTCGATCAAGCGCAGCCGGCCTTTTGTATTCAATCGCACGAGCTCCTGGACATCTTCCGGATCGATGCCGCCATGAATTCCACCCTTCTGCCATGCTTCCCCGGTGTAATAGCGGAACTCCTCCTTTTGAATCCAAATGATCGCTTTCGGAAAAAATCTGATCCCACCCATATGATCCCAGTGGGCGTGGCTGATCACGATGTCCGTCACCTCTTCAGGCCCTACTCCCGCGAGCTTTACCGCTTCATCCGGCCTGAGATAATCGGTCATCCCATACTTGAACCATTTTTGGAGGTGGGATCCGCTGTCCAATAAAATGTTCCGTCCGCCGCCGCGGATCAGCCAAATCACATACACGGGTTTCCCGAGTCCGGCGGTCCGACAGTCTTCTTCACACCTCATGCGCAGGCTCTCGGTCGTACTCGATGACTCCCTCGATTCTCTCGTCCTTGGGTGCACCCATGACCAGGTCCGCAACTGAATCACCCGGTGAATTCGCGTAGCGGATGGCCTGGATGGAGTACTCCGGCGCGGCGGCCTTCGCGAGAAGTACACTGAAAAGGGCCAATAGAATTTGTGCGACCCAAGCAGGCTGTTTCATGGAAGCCTCCGCCGCCGGCAGGCGCCATTCTACCGGGAAGTCCGCCTGCAAGTCAGAGAGGTGGTCCAGCCGACGTTCCCAGCATGGCCGTTCTCACTAACGGAATGGGCGGCCCGCCGAAGCTCAGGAACTGATCGTGAAAGTCGCGCCAGGCACTCCGGCCGCCGCGGTTGGCGGTCCAGTCGTCGCGCAGTTTTCGGATCATGAGTTTCCCCATGGTGTAGTTGAGGTAGGCCGGGTCAAAGGTGCCGCGCGCGGCTTGTTGACGCGCATCGCCCGCATCCGCGAATGCGGACTCGCGAAACATTTTCTCGGATTCGGCGACACTCATGTGCCCTGTATGCAGGCCGATGGCGGAGAGGAATCGGACGTTACGCAAGAGGGCCTCCATAAGTTGCCCGACGTGCGTTTCCGGATTCTTTGCGTCGAGCCCCGCATCCCACACCATTTCTTCGGCGTAATGGGCCCAGCCTTCCGCGAATGCATACCCCACGAAGACCTGTCCGAACCGGGAGGACGCGCGGTTCGCATGCAGGAATTGCAGGAAATGGCCGGGCATGACTTCGTGCACGGAAGTAAAGAGAAGAGTGGCCTTTCCCGGAAGGTAAGCCTTCTGCTCGGCCGCTGTCCATTTTGGGTCCGGGGGCGATATGTAGTAGACCGATGGCAAACCTTTTTCGTAGGGACCGGGAATGTTGATGTATGCGAAATTCCACCGCTGATATGGCGGTGCTTCGTCTACCTGCGCTTCCTCGGTCCCGGGAATCGAAACAATCTGGTCATCGGTTACAAAGGTCCTCAATTCTTTCAGTTGCTCACGCGCCGCTTCCAGGGGGCTGCCTTTTGGCTTGTCCGCCGTCTGCTTCGTCGTGCAGTCGGCCAGTGTCTTTCCCGGGTCAAACTGCGCGCAGGCTTCCTTCAGCGCAGCAAGATTCCGTTCCAGATCCTGGCGGCCGCTCGCTTCCAGCTGAGCGAGAGAGATGTCCACGCGTTCGGTGGCGTAGAGCATCTCGTGGAAAAGATCCGCGCCAAGCGCGAAATTTTCGTTTGCTTTCGCCCGTTGTGAGGCAAACCAGGCGTCCAGGGACTTTAGCCCGCGAATCGCGTTGGTATTTGCCGTCGCAAACTCGGATTGAAGTTGCGGGTCCTTGACCGATGCGAAAATGCCCTTCACATCATGATCGAAATACTGGGCCAGTCCGCCGAACGTCAGGCGGCCGAAGTCAACATACGTGCGAGGCATCGGTGTTTCCAGATTCGCGCGGATTTGCTCTAGCGCTGCCGGAAGCGCCTTTTCGTAAAGGATAAACGCGCGCATGCGTTGGTCGAGGGGCGCGTACGGCCGGGTCAGATAAACCTCCGGATCGACCGTATCGCTGTAGAAGTACGGATCGCGATAAGGCCAGCGCGCCGATTCCCGCCAGAAGAGATCAGAGTCGATAGCGGCGATCACGTATTGGCGTTCGAATTGTTGTCTTTGGTCGAGGTTGTCAGTGAAGGCCTCGGCGCGGGCCCGTTCCGAATGCAGGCGCGCAATTTCCCGGTCAAGCGCGGCCTTGCTGAAGTCGGGAAGTTTGCCGTCAAACTCATGGCGCCCGTTGCTCACCGCGATAGCGGGATGTACAGCAAAGTAGGCGTCGAGGTAGTCGGCCACATATTTGTCCCAATCTGCGGACGCGGCGGGCCGCGACGCGGTGCGGCAGCCCGCAAGCCAGGCAGCCAACAATAGCAGCAAGAGAACGGCGGATCGCATTCGCATGCGCTGCCTGCTACTACTCCCGTTCAATCTTTCAATTTTCATTTCGACCTCCGAACCGTCCCTCGAATCCCTTGAGGGCCCTCAGCGTGATGCACAGCAGACTCCGCGTAATCGGGTCAATGCTCGAGCTAAGGCTGGGATTCTATCGCATATTTGGATTCGCCTCCGCGAGCCATTAATTGTTTGATACACTGGCGCGCCGCCCGAGTTTACATTTTGCCAGCTGTTCGTTACCGTGGTCTTGCCCACGCGTCTTCCTCCAGCCCTTGCATCACGACTCTTGCCCGTCACAAGGAGCTGACTGTGCCCTCAAAGCCTCATCAGAAAAAATCGCCGCAAGCTTCGAAACATCCGATCCGTGTCGTTCCGTTGCATCGCCCCGAAGCCCCGCCCGCTTCCGCCGCCGCAGCCGCGCCTCATCTCACCTACCGCAACGGCCCGCTTCTCACCTCAGTCCAAGTCTTTACTGCGTTCTGGGGCTCCGCCTGGAAGCAGGCGCCAAATAGTGGGCTACTCACCCAAATCAACCAGTTCTTCGACTATATCTTGACGAGCCAACTCATCGACCAGCTCGGTGAGTACAGCGTCCCGGGGCAGACCGTCAGCCATGGCTCACGCATCGGTACGACCGTTCTTACTTCCCCGGGTCCCGGCACGTCGGTTCAGGACAGCGCCATCCAGCAATTGCTTCAGCAGGAGATCGACGCTGGCACCCTGCCCGCCACCAATCCCAACACCCTGTATTTCGTCTTTCTGCCCGAGGGTGTGTCGGTCGTCCAGGGAAACAGCGCCTCGTGCCAGTCCTTCTGCGGTTACCATGACTCGTTCGGTAACAATGTCTACTACGCGGTGATGCCCTATCCTGGCTGCTCCGGTTGCACCGGCGGCTTGGCCGTCTTCGATGCTCTCACCTCGACCACCTCGCACGAGCTATGCGAAGCAATCACCGATCCCATTCCAGGGCAGGGCTGGTATGACGACAACAATGGCGAAATCGGCGACATCTGTGCCTGGAAAACCCGCAAGCTTGGCAGCTACACCATCCAACTCGAATGGTCGAACAAAGCTGGCTCCTGCATGTAGAACTCAATTTGTCTGAAGTGTCGGGGAGTCGGCCTTCATAATCCTCCATCACAGAGGAAGCCATCTTCCGAATTGCCGTGAAGGGTGGATAGAAGCGCTTTTCTGATCCGTCCTAGGAGGTAAGCGCGCGAAAGGCCAGAGTATCGGGCCGCAGGCTACGCCGATCTTCCAGTTGGAGCTTACTGAGAATATTCGAAACGTGATATTTGACGGTCCGCTCCGAGATGGCCAGTGCGCTGGAAATCTCCTTGTTGGCCAAACGCCGCATCAATAATTGAAGGACCTGCGCTTCTCGGGCGGTCAGGGAATGGCCCGGCAGAAGTTGTGTATCGAGCAGCGCTCTCATTTGCTCGGCATAGGCCGCCATGACCGCGCGAGGCACCCAAACGCGACCTTCCAGCGTGCTGCGCACAGCGTGGGGCAGTTCCGCCTGCCACGTCTTGTGCAATACCACAAAGCCGTCTATGCCCCAGAAAAAAAGCCGCAGCATTTCTTCCTCACTGCTGTTTTCGGGAGGGAGTAGCGCCAGAAACTTGCTCCCAGGCGCTTGCGCGCGGCATCTCTGCGCCAGCCGGCCCAGGTCGGTGGTCAGGGAACAGCCGTCCAGAAGGAAAAGCCGCGGCGAGTTTCCACAGCTCATGGCCTGGGCTTCAGTTGCGGCGGTCGGCAAATTTCGAACAGGGAGGTCCTTTACGTGGGCGAAGAGTTTCTCAACCGCCCATGTAAGGAGAGGATGAGAACTCAGTACCTGAACCTGTGCAGCCATTCGCCTGTCTTTCTACGGTCGCACTATACGGACATTTGAGAAGCGGGGCTGGAGAAAGAGTCTGTTGGGCATCGTGCGAAAAAACTGGAGCAATTTTAACGACCCCTCCGAGGAAGGCAATGGTACCTGAGGTCAGATTCCGGTACAGTATGTGACCTCTTCCTCCTGTACTTCCGTCGGTTGCCTCCGGACAGGGAAACCTGCCCTCGAGATTCCCTCCTGGGCCGTTGTGCCGCGAGCGGCTGAAGCGATACGTTCTTGCGCGCCCGGCAAGGAGACTCTGAATGAAACCGGCTAAATTCGTCTTGCTTCCTGCGGTGTTGGCGCTGTCTCTCCTCCCTGAAATGGTATTTGCCCAAACCGATCCGGGAGTGCGCAGCGACACAGGAGTGAACGCGGGCCAGCCGCTGGCTTCCGTCACTCACAATGCAAACGACCTGGCCTTCTTTCAAAGCGGACTCGCGCAGTTCAGCGAGCACCAAACCGTTACCGGAGACAACCCAGGCCTGGGACCACGCTTCAACATGGACTCGTGCGGGGCATGTCATTCGCAACCGGCCCCGGGCGGAACCAGCCCGGCTTCCGCTATCTTCCCCAATGTGGGGCCGAACCCCCAAAGCCAGGTGATCGCCAACGTCATTGTCAACGGCGCCACAAACACCATTCCCTATTTCGTCCTGGCCAACGGCCCGGTGCGTGAAGCGCGGTTCCCCTTCTTCTTTGACCAATTCGGCTTTCCCAACCCGAACGCACCCAACGGGGGAGTCGAAGACCTTTTCACCGTCTCCGGCCGGGCTGATGCCGGCGCCTGCAGCCTGCGGCAGCCCAGCTTCAATGCTGCGAGGGCGACCAACAACATCATCTTCCGCATCCCGACGCCGGTCTTTGGCGCGGGCCTGATGGCAAACATTGATGACTCAACCCTGCTGGCCAATCGCGGGGCCCAGGCCAACAATAATTTGGGGATCAGCGGTACCTTCAATCACAACGGCAACGATGGCACCATCAGCCGTTTTGGCTGGAAGGCGCAGAACAAGTCGCTGATGATCTTCGCAGGGGAAGCGTACAACGTGGAAATGGGCATCTCCAACGAACTGTTTACGCAAGACCGGCCGCTCCCGGGTGAGGACCAATTTGGAAGCGGACTTCTGGCCAACTGCCTGAACCTCGCTGGGACTGGCTACCCCGAGGATATTACCCACTCCGATGGCACGAGCGCCTCCACCGTCACCAGTGACGTCGGGCTGTTCAATGCCTTCATGCAGTTCTTGGACCAGCCCACACCCTCCACTACCTCGCCGGGAGGAGCGGCCTCGATCGCTAATGGTCGCCGCCTTTTTAGCGCCATCGGCTGCGCCCTTTGCCATACCCCGTCGCTCACCACCCAGCCCTCTAAGTTGACGTCAGGTTTGGGCAACGCGATTGCCAACTTGTTCTCTGACATCGAGATCCATCACATGGGGGCCAGGTTGGCGGACAACGTCTCCCAAGGCGGTGCCGGCGGAGATCAATTTCGTACGGCTCCTCTGTGGGGGCTAGGACAGCGCATCTTCTTCCTGCACGACGGTCGTTGCAGCGACCTGCTCTGCGCTATCGAGGCACATGAGAGCAACGGTGGAGAAGCCACCACTGTGGAGGCGGTCTTCGACCAACTTCTCACCCCCAGCCAGCAGCAGGACATTCTGAACTTCCTGCGCTCGCTGTGATCTTTCATCGTTTTCCCGGGCGAGAAGCGTATCTCGCCCGGGATTTCTATTGCGCCTGAGGCATTGGATCCGAGGGAGAAATGCACACCCCACTGCTACGGTCACTGCGACCGCTGGCTTTATCTGCAATATTGCTTGCCCTAACGCAGACAGCAGGCTCATGGCCCGCTCCCCAGGATGGGGGCGACTTTTCGCAGAGCCCGCAAGCTAGACCGCTGCCGACCGACGCCCTCATGGTTAAGGGGGCCTGGGCGAGTGCCAGCGATTCTGTGACTCCCTTACCAGAAGGTGGAAGCCTGGCCGACAATGCCTACACCAATCAGTATTTTGCTCTTATCTACGTTCTACCCCCAGGCTGGACTCAGAAATATTACGGACCGCCTCCCTCGGATAGCGGCTATTACGTTCTTGCCCAGATCAGACCTGCAGCCACAAACAAAGTGACGGGCCGTGGCACGATCCTAATCGCTGCCCAGGACCTCTTTTTCACTCTTGTGCCGGCCGCGAATGCATTCGAGTTCATCAACTACGCTGAGGGGAAGTTGCAGGCGGACTACAAAGTGGAGCGAGCGCTCACGCCGGTCAGTTTAATGGTCGCCGCCTTTTTTAGCGCCATCGGCTGCGCCCTTTGCCATACCCCGTCGCTCACCGCGCAGATTCAACCCTATCCCCGTGCGGATCATCATCGATAAAGACGGCAAGGTAAAGCACATCCATTTTCTTAGCGCGTTTCCTGATCAGGCAAAAAGCATTACCGATGCCCTTCTCCAGTGGCGATTCAAGCCTTACCTCCGCGAGGGACGCCCGACTGAGGTCGAAACTGGCATCATCTTCGGAAATGCTGCGAAAGCGGCGGAGCAGCCAAGCCCGAGCGCGGTGAATGAATGATCGACCTCGGTCCGTGAGGCTCTCGGAACCGATCCTCCTGACATCATCTGCACAAGAACGGGGCATCCGATAACGCCAAAGGGCTCACGCCAGGCTAACCCGCTACCTCCGCGCCTTGAACCTCGAAAGTCGCTCGTGTATGATCCCGAAATCCAACCGAAACCAGTGAGCACATTGGAGTTCGCTTGTTCGGCGGCGCCGTCCTTTGGCGGCTGTTAATTCACGGAGGTTAAATGAAGACCCCTTGGAAAACGGACAAATGGTTTATCAGCCCCTGGTCTTATCTTCCCGAAGTCACCAAGAAATATAGTTTCGCCCCCAAAATCAAAATTCATGACGTAACCCTTCGCGATGGCGAACAGCAAACCGCTGTGGTCTTCCGCCGCGAAGAGAAAGTGGCCATCGCCCGGCAGCTTGATGCGCTCGGGGTCCACCGCATTGAATCCGGAATGCCTGCCGTTTCCGATCAGGATAAAGCGGCCATTCAAGACATCGCCGCGCTCGGTTTGAAGTCGGAAATTTTTGCCTTTGCCCGCTGCATTCCCGAAGAGATCAAGGTCGTCAAAGCCTGCGGATGTAAGGGCGTAGTTATCGAGATTCCCGCCAGCGATCACATGATCAAGAACGCCTACGGCTGGACCTTTGATCGCGCCATGAAGTCCTCCATTGACGCCACACGCGCCGCCAAAGAGGCCGGCCTGTATACCGTATTTTTCACCATTGACGCCACGCGCACCGAAGTCGATCGCCTCCTCGATATCGTCCAGAAGGTCGCCACCGAGGGCCACATGGACGCCTTTACGCTCGCTGACACTATGGGCGGCTGCACTCCCGATGCCATTTACCATGTGGTTAAGCGAGCGATTACGCGGCTGAAGAAGCCCGTGGAAATTCACTGCCATCAGGACTTCGGTCTCGGCGTGGCCAATACCATCGCTGCCCTGCAAGCCGGAGCTTCTGTGGCGCAGACCACCATCACCGGCCTCGGCGAGCGTGCCGGCAACGTGCCTATGGAAGACGTGGTCATGTCTCTGCTCTGCCTGCACGGAATCGATATCGGCATCCGTACGCAAAAATTCTGCGAAGTTTCGCGCTTCGTCATGCAAAAAGCGAAGGTCACGCAGCCACCGAATCGTCCCATCGTCGGCGATAGCCTCTACGAAGTCGAATCCGGCATCATCGCCGGCTGGGTGCGCATGGCGCGCAAGGAGCATCCGCTCGAATACGTGCCTTTCGCCCCTGATCTTGTCGGACAGAAGCCTGTCGATATCGTTCTCGGCAAAAATAGTGGGCCGCCGTCGATCGAGGAGTGGTGCGAGAAACTCGGCATCAAGGCCACGGAGGAAGAGCGCATGGCCTTGCTGCAGGCGGTCAAGGCCAAGTCGTTCGAAAAGAAAGATCTGCTGACAGCGGACGAGTTCAAGGCCATTGCCGACCGCGTTCTGCAGAAAACCGTGGCCCGCGTCTAAAGCGTCGTCTCTGTAGCCCGGGCGCTGCAACGCATTTCTTGTGGCGAAACCTCGTGCCTTCCCGAGAGAATATTTTGCGAGGGAGGTCTACGATGCTAATTCTCCGATCAACGATCCTCACGTTGACACTACTCCTCGTCGCAGGGAT
>QHYQ01000498.1 GCA_003224175.1 Acidobacteriota bacterium | reverse complement strand
CCTACATTGTCCCGGCAATTGCTGCAACGCTGTCGATTGGGCTGGTAGGTTTGTGGGCCGCCAGCCGAGCCTCAGATTGTCTAGCTGCTAAGGACCCGCAGATTGTAGTAGTGGATGAAGTTTCGGGACAGTTGCTGGCGACCCTATTCACATTCGGCTCGACCGAGCGCTATCTTGACGGTATGACGAATTTTCGTGATGGCTTTTGGTGGCGCGGAGACCCGAACTGGAAATATTTGGTCGCGGGATTTATACTTTTTCGCGTCTTCGATATCTGGAAACCGTTTCCGGCGCGCCGCGCGGAACTTTTGCCCGGCGGCCTGGGCATCATGGTGGATGACTGGGTCGCAGGCGCTTACGCCGCACTCGGACTCTGGCTCATCCGAGCTTTGGGATTCTAAACCGCTGGCATATCCTTGGAAATTGCAGCAGGTCGTACGGGATTGATAAGCGATTCCACACCTCGCGTCGAGAGCATTACACCCTCCGCCGCAATTCCGGGCGGCGAAATCGCCATCCGCGGCAAAGGCTTCGCCGCAAACAATAACGCGCGCCCTCGGGTGATGTTTGGTGATACGGAGGCCAGCGTGCTGATCGCAGCGGAGAGCTATCTCGTCGCCCGCGTTCCGGAGGGAGCTGCGGGAGCCAGCGTGCGCGTGGCCACGTCGCACGGAAGCAGCCCGCCCGTTGAGATGCGGCTTGGCGTGCAAATCGCCGAAAATCTTCATCCCGTCGCGAACCCGGCCGTGGATGGCGAGGGCAATATTTATGTGACTTATAGCGGCCAGCGCGGCCAGAAAGTTCCGGTTTCGCTGTACAAAATCACGGCCAACTACCAGGTGAAGCCCTTCGCCACCGAGCTTGTAAATCCGACGGGACTGGCTCTGGACCATGCCGGCATACTCTACGTCTCCTGCCGCAACGACGGCACGATTCATCGCGTCACTCCGGACGGCCGCTCTCAGCTTTGGGTGGAAGGCATGGGCATTGCCACGGGAATCGCCTTCGACGCCGGGAAAAATCTGTTTGTCGGCGATCGCAGCGGCACGATTTTCAAGATCAGCCCAGACCGCCAGATTTTCGTTTTCGCCACGCTCGAGCCGTCCATCGCTGCCTATCATCTCGCTTTCAGCCCGGAGGGTGAACTCTACGTCGCTGGGCCCACGACTTCGAGCTACGATCGCATCGTGCGCATCAATGGTCAGGGAGAGGTGAATCTCTTTTATCGCGGCCTGGGCAGGCCGCAGGGCTTGGCTTTTGACCGCCAAGGGAACCTCTACGTTGCCGCCTCTCTCAACGGGCGCCGCGGAATCGCCCGAATCGCGCCGGACGGCAACGCGGAACTGGTCCTCAGCGGCATGGGCCTGGTCGGACTGGCGCTCTTGCCCACGCGGCGGGCCGTGCTGGCCACAAACAACGCACTCTTCAGCGTGGACTGGAATATCGAGGGCCTGGCCCTCCCGGTATAATCCGCCCAATATGACTCGAAAAGATGCAAGCTGAAATCATCGCGGTCGGTTCGGAGCTGCTCACACCAGACCGGATCGACACCAACTCACTTTTTCTTACGCAGCGGCTCAATCACTTGGGTATCGCTGTGGTCCGGAAGACCGTGGTCGGCGACCAGCACGATCACGTTCGAGACGCCTTCCGCTGCGCCCTCGACCGGTGCGATCTGGTGGTCGCCTCTGGCGGCCTGGGCCCTACGCTGGATGACCTGACGCGTGAGGCCGTCGCGGAATTGCTGAGCCGCAAACTCGTGTTCAATAGTTCCGTACTGCAGAATATCGAGGCGCGCTTTCGCCGTCTCGGCCGGAGCATGCCCGAAGTCAACAAACGGCAGGCCATGGTGCCGGAGGGCGCCGATCTGCTGGAAAATCCGCGCGGCACCGCCCCGGGGCTCTGGCTCGAATCCGCAGGACGCATTGTCGTGCTTTTGCCCGGCCCGCCACACGAGCTCAAAGCCATGTTCACGGGAAAGGTCGAGCCGCGCCTGGAGCGGCTGGCCGGCGCTACGCGCCTTTTTTATCGTGAAATGCGCACCGCCGGCCTCACGGAGTCGGAAGTCGAGCAGCGCACAGCCCCTATTTACACGCAATATGCGGACGTGCAAACCACCATTCTCGCCGCCCCTGGCGAGATCCAGCTCCATTTGCGCGCCTGGTCCTCCGATCATCCCGCGGCCGAACGCATGCTCGACGAAATGGTCGAGCGCATCAGCTTCGCTCTGGGAGAAAACGTCTTCACCTCCAACGGTGAAATGCTGGAAGAGATCGTGGCGCGCGAATTAGCGCTCAATCAGGCCACCGTGGCCACCGCCGAAAGCTGCACCGGAGGCTTGCTTGCGGAAAGGCTCACGCGCGTTCCCGGAAGCTCTTCTTATTTTCTGGGCGGCGTGGTCTGCTACAGCAATGATCTGAAGACTGCCTGGACGGACGTGCCCGCCGAGCTCATTGAATCCAAAGGCGCTGTAAGTCCCGAAGTTGCCCAGGCTCTTGCTCAGGGAATCCGCCGCCGCATCGGCGCAACACTCGGCATCGG
>QHYQ01000018.1 GCA_003224175.1 Acidobacteriota bacterium | reverse complement strand
TGCAGCTGCACAGACCTGGAGCGTGCCGAGGTCGGAACTCACGGTCAAGGACGGCGTAATTACTCACAAATTGACGGGGCGCACGCTTCGCTATGGACAAGTTGCGGAGAAAGCCGCTGCTATCAAATTACCCGCAGAGCCGAAGATCAAGACGCCGGACCAGTACACGCTGATGAAGAAGCCCACCAAATTGCTGGATACCCCTTTGAAGGTGGACGGCAGCGCCACGTACGGAATTGACGTGCGCTTGCCAGGCATGCTCTATGCGGCGGCTAAAGCGTCGCCAGTGTTCAAAGGAAAGGTCAAGAGGTACGACGCTAGTGTCGTCAAGAACCGCGCGGGCGTTCATTCGGTGGTTGAGTTCAGCGGCGAGGAGATTGAGGCGGGAGTCGCGGTGGTCGCGGACAGTTACTGGCACGCGAGGACCGCTTTGGACGCGATGCCGATTGAGTGGGACGAAGGCACGCACGGCAACGACAGTTCGGAGGAATTCTTCAAATCCTCCCGAGCAATGCTCGATGAGCCCGGCGCCAAAGTCGTCACGAAGAAGGGAGATCCGGAAGCAGTACTCAAGAACGCATCGCAAGTAGTGGCGGCAGTCTACGAAGTTCCTTATCTGGACCACACCGTGATGGAGCCCTTCAACTGTACGGCCCAGGTGACTCCGGATCGAGTGGATATTTGAATGGGAACCCAAGATCCTGAGAACGCCACGATCGATGCATCGAAAGTAACCGCTGTTCCGCTGGCGAAGATTTACCTCCACAACTGCTTCTTGGGCGGCGGCTTCGGGCGGCGCGGAAACCAGGACGATGTGCGCCAGGCCGCCGCGATTGCCAAGCAGTTGGGGGGACGCCCTGTCAAGGTCATCTGGAGCCGGGAGGAAACGACGCGCCACGGCTACTATCGCCCCATGCGAGTGTCGAGGTTCCGCGCTGCCCTGGGAACGGACGGGATGCCCGCCGCGTGGACTACTCGCGTTGTCGGCATGGACGAACACTATCCCGGTGACGAGCAGGTTCTCCGAGGCCTGCATAAACTTCCATATTTCGCCCCGAACCAGCAATTCGACTATCATCTGCGGAAAACGCACGTTCCGACCGGGCCTTGGACGTCCGTGGGAAGATCGCAAAACGAGTTTTTCCTGGAGACTTTCGTCGACGAGCTTGCCCATGTCGCCGGGAAGGACCCCTACCACTACCGGCGCGCTTTACTCGAGGCGAATGCGGAGTTTCCTTTTGCAAAGGGCTGGATCCAGGTGCTGGACGAAGTCGCGGAGAAATCCGGCTGGGGCGAGAAATTGCCGGCGGGAACTGGGAGGGGAATCGCCATTGGAGATAGCCGACGCCTCAGCCGGACCGAGATCACTATTTGCAGCGTGGTGGCCACTGTCTCGGTCAGCAAGAAAGGCGAAGTACGGGTGGAACGGTTTGACCTTGTGATGGATACGGGCCCGTTCCTCGTGAATCCACTTGCGGCGGAGCGACAGGTTGAGATGCAGGTCGCGATGGGGTTGGCTGCAGTACTCCGCCAGGAAATCACGATCGAGAAGGGTCGCGTCGTGCAGGCCAACTTCGATACTTACCCGCTGTTGCGACCAAGTGAGATTCCCGAGATAAAGGTCCATTTTATCCGAGCGACAGATGACCCGATCGCCGGAATGGGCGAGGAAGCGATAGGATGGGTTGCCCCAGCGGTTTGCAATGCGATCTTCGCTGCAACAGGCAAGCGGGTTCGTTCATTGCCCCTCAAGGATCACGACCTTAGTTGGACATAGCTAGTTCGGACTAAGCCGCGGAGGTCGCGCGAGGGCGAGAGTCCAGTTCGGCAAGTACAGAGGTATCGCTCGGGCGCGATTCCGTATTTTATGGACGCGGTTACTTATCTTCTGCGCCGGCGGACGAGTTGCCCAGAAACAGCTTGCGTCCGTCGGGAAACGTGACGTCTCGGCCGTTGGCCCGGTTTGAGCCGTCTTTGGCTTTATAGCCGTCGACGACGATCTCCATGCCGGGTGTCACGGTATTTCTGGTGAAACCGCGCCGGAGCAACGTGTTCGGCGTGCCGCACTCCACCATCCAATTGGTGACTTTGCCGTCATCTCCTTTGACGTCGACATGAATCCAGGCGTGTGGATTGATCCACTCCATCTTGGTCACGGTGCCCTGCAATTTGATGGGTTGGGTGGAATCAAATTCTGCGTTGAAAGCGTGGTGCGCCCATGCGGCCGTAGCGCACGAGAAAAGACCGACAGCGACGACAAGACCGGCTAGCTTCCTCATTTGCTCCTCCTTCCTGCTTCATGCATGCCCACCTAGTTGTGACCGTGTTCGGCAGCTTTCTTTTCGTCGGCCCGGGCTCCGCCAAGGATACCAAACATGCCATAATTTCCCTCATGACAAGCGTACTCGAAAAGCGGATCCTCCGTCTTGGACATCACGATTTCCATAGTCCAGGGCTTGGTGTATACGGTCGGATCGTTGACCGTGGCCTGGTAGGTGATGGTGTCCGCGGCGGTGCGCGTGAAACGCTCGGTCACGCGGAGATTTTGATCGGTTAGGCCGTCGTAATTAACGCCAAAGTGGCTCCTGTCGTTGAATCTTACGTTGGTTGTATCGACGACCAGGGTTTTCCCTTCCCAATGTCCGCGCGCGTCTCCATTCCACTGCGACACACTTTGAGGCAGGTGCGGACGCCCGTCGAGCGGGATGATACGCACTTTATTTCCCATTTCGGCCAGGATGGCCACGTAATTGGCAGTCTGCACGATCTGATAGTTATTGTTGTAGCCACCCGGCAGCAGAGGAGGTCCCTCCTGCGAAAAATTCAGACAGCGTTCGCCCAAGGTCCGGTCCTCAGGACCGTCGGCAGGGTGCGCCGCAAAATAGGCGTGGGCGTTCTGAAATCGGCGTTGCGCTTCCGGCGTCATCGGCGGGATTCTGCCGTTGGGAGGATCGATCACTAGAGAGGTGCGCATGTTTTTCCCAAGCTTTGTGCCGCGGTCATACCAGGATTGGTTGTAGGCCCGGGCGGTATCAACGTCCGGGGAGGCGTCGCGCCGATCGGCGTCCAGTTCCTGACTCCTCTTTTTCAGATACGCAGCGGCCTCCTCTGGGGTGAAGAATTGCTTATCGCCAAGTTCGGGATCGCGTTCCAGCGGCGTCAGGCTGGCGATGCTCCACACTCCCCCTAAATCCGATTGGCCCTGTGGCGCCCGACTCGTCTGCACCGCACCGGTCGGCGACGTGTTGGCCTTCGCGGCACTTGGCGACGTCTGTGCCCGGGCCGGTGAAAGCAAAAAAACTGCAACTCCAAACAGCAATGCACTCAGGACCACGACCCTAGTCAATTTTTTCGTCATAGGTCGACCCTTTCTTCAGCTGGCTTACGGTACGCCCCTTTATTTGCTCGGCTGCTTGCGAAGATGGCCGTACAGCAGGTCTTCGGCAAACTCGGCGCACTTGTACTCCATCAGTTGCATATTCTTTTCCAGATGCCGGTACAACGGCATGTTCATTCTCCAGGGCCTCGAAAATACTTTTGGATCTTCTATGGTGGCTTCATATTGGAGGACATTCGCGCTGACGAGAGTGTAGCGCTCGACGACGTGCAACGCCTCGCTATGGAAATTGCCGGCCCGGTCAAGCCAGGTCTGATCGTTAAAGCTCGTCACATCCACCACCAGCGTGTCGCCCTCCCAATGGCCGTTCGACCATCCCATCCAGCTATCCACCGGAGCTTCGCGCGGCTTGCCCATGTTGATGGTCCGAACGGTGCCGGCGTACTCATAGGCGATCATAACGGAGTTCGAGCCCTGGAGAATTTGGAAGGGATAGGGCATGTAAGTCGCTCGCGGCACACCCGGCAGATAGCATTTCAATTCTGGATCGGCCGTCCAGCGATTGGCGAAATTTTCCTTCTTTTTCGCGGCGGCCGCTGGCAGATATGGCAGCGTGTCGCCCTCGACGACTCCCATTCCGGGCGGCATCGAGCCGATGGCACCTAGGGTGGATGGTCCCGGGCTTGGCCCGTGCGTCTCTATATCCCAATTGGCCTTGTTGAGGGCCTGCCAAATTCCGTTCAGGTCGGGCTTGCCGTCGACCGTACGCGGCCCGCGGTTGGCCGGCGCCTGAGCAACTGAGGAGACATGAAGCAGAAATCCCAACGCGACGGCTGCCGCGACGATCGGGAAGACTCGCGTTCGCATATGAAGGAAGCTCTCCTAAAGCGTTGAGGAAGTATACATCCAGTGCTGTCCGTCCGGAACTAGTCTCGCCACCCTCGCTAACGCCGCTGCGGCACAAGAGCAAAGTAAATTGCCTATTGCCTCGCCGCTCGCAGCCGCACCAGCGCTCGTGTAAAGACGAAGGAATAGTTTCATCGTTTGGGTCGGTGAGCACCAATCGGGATACTCCAACAGGCGGAGCTTCAAATTATCCGTGAAGCTCGTGAGTGCGCCGCACAGGCTCACGGGCAGCTCTGCTGGTCTAGTTCGACGCTCGGCGTTCCGATAGGCCCGTACAACGAATGGTCACACTCCGGAAATTTTGTAGGTTCCACATTTTGGGGGAAGCGCATGTGCGGTAGGGCACACCGAGGTTTTGGAAAATCTCAGACCATCTACTCCCTCTCAGAGCTGAGACCTGTTACGTTGGCATACGCCGCGTGCGCCCAAGCAATAGACGCGCGCGTTCAATGGCGAGGCTCTCAGCTTCCTCTCTGGTCGCGCCTTGGGCTCGCGCAATCCATGCCCCGGGCTCGACGTTGTCCGCAGCGCAGTGATAGGTGCTCCCAAGCCTATAGGAGGTAAGCCTGACCTTCCAGCCCTCGAGATCGAGAGTCCTCGTCGAATACTCCTCGGCTCTCATCCAGATCTCCGACACTGAAACATTCGAATCTTCAAGTTCGCACTGGCAGCTTCGCCGCCTCCCACGCGGCGATGCCTCCCGACAGTTCGGCCAGATCTTCAAACCCGTTCTGCTGAAGGATGCTCGCGGCAATCGAAGAACGGTAACCGCCCGCACAGTGGATGAGTATCTTTCGCTTTTTAGGCAATTCTTGGAGGCGTTCCCGGAGATGGTTCAAAGGAATATTGATGCTGCCCTCGATTCGTCTACTCTGCCATTCCTTCAGTGAGCGAACGTCCAAGACAACCGGTGGGGTAGCCGAGGCGAGCTCTTCCGCTAGAATTGCCGGAGCCGCGCGCTCCGTTCCGTCCACAAGATCCGGGCGTGTTTCGAGCGTCTGTATTCCTTCTCTCAGGTAACCTGCCACTTGGTCGAAGCCAATTCGGCCAAGCCTCGTTGCCGCCTCTACCTGCCTCCCCGGTTCGGCGATGAGTACAATCGGTTTTTCCCGGTTGAGGACTGTCCCGGCCCAGGTGGCATATTGTCCTCCCAGTCCGATGTTGATGCTGCCAACTAGATGTGCCTTAGCAAACTCATCCGGTTCGCGCACATCCAAAACCTGCGCTCCCCCGTCCATCATGTCTATGACTACTTCTAGTGAGAGAGGATTCAGGGCCCGCTCTAAGGTGTCTTCCAGTGTTGGCCTTTCTTTGGTGTTAAGGACGGCGTCGTAGGTGAAATAAGGCGGTGCCTCGGGCTGGTCGGCAAGAACCAGTCTTACAAACTCGTCTTCACTCATGGGCTGCAGCGCGTAGTTGGTCCGGCGTTGATCTCCGATCGTGGAAACGGTCTTTGTGCTGATGTTCCTCCCGCAAAGCGAGCCCGCCCCGTGCGCGGGATAAACCAATGTGCTGTCTGGAAGCGCGAGGAGTTTTGTCCTCAGCGAGGCATAGAGCATGCATGCGAGTTCTGTAGGTGACCAGCCGAGCGAGGCCCGCAGATCGGGGCGGCCCACGTCGCCAATGAAAAGTGTATCGCCGGTAAAAACGGCATGAGGATCCCGCAAATTTTGCTGAAGATCATATACCAGGATGGAGATCGATTCGGGGGTGTGCCCAGGTGTTTCCAAGACTTCAAGACGCACTTTGCCAAACTCGAGAATGTCCCCATCTTTCATCGGAATGAAGGCGTACTCCGCTCGCGCCCTGGCTCCAAGGTAGATCTTCGCGCCGGTACGGTCACGAAGCTCGAGGTGTCCCGCTACGAAGTCTGCGTGAAAATGGCTAAGAAAGATGTGACGAATCTGAAGCCCTTCACGGCGCGCCGTTTCCAGGTAACGCTCGACATCTCGCTGCGGATCAACGACCGCTGCGGTGGAGGTTTCTTTGTCCCCCACCAGGTATGACGCGTGGGCCAAACAGTTCAGGTAGTACTGTTCGAGGATCATGTTCCGTCTCTGCCTGATAGGAGAAGCGTGACAGGTTTTCGCCAGAGCCGCTCCGCGACAGCCATACTTCAAGTTATGCGAACCTGCACTTGTTGGATAGCATTGTTGCCGTAGCCTTGGCGGTTCCACTCGGCGCGCTCGGGTTGACTACGATCGGCAAGGTCGGTGGCGCGGACGCGTAGGCTGAGAACACCGCGTTCCTGGACGTGGGTGATCAGCTCCCACCACTGCCAGCTGTAACGCTTGCGTTCGCTCACGAGACGAGCTTCCTGCCAGTTTCCACCCCCCACGCTCACCTCCACACGGGCAATCGGGGCGGCGCCGGACCAGGCGACGCCCCGAACGGCCAATTCTCCCGCACGAAACTGCTGATTGGGCGCAGGCTCGATGATTAAAGCCCGCACGCGCTGCAGCGTGACCGGCTCGCGTACGACCTGGCCGTTGCGTTCCCATTCATACCAGTATTTGTCGATCTGGTAATGCCCGGCGAATGGCCGGTCAATGAGTTCGATTTCGGTGAGCCATTTAACCGACGCCACCGCGTACCATCCTGGGACAATGAGGCGCAGCGGATATCCGTGCTGAATGGGCAGTGGCTCACCGTTCATCGCATAGGCCAGCAAGGGGTCATTGTCGCGAGCGTGATCAAGCTGGAGACTGCGCTCGAAACGGATCGGTCCTGAGTCGCCGCCCGAGTTTGCCCCGTCCGCACCCCGAAACAGCACCTCCCGCGCACCCGGCCGCACGCCAGCCCGATCCAAAACTTCCGCCAGCGGCACGCCAGTCCACTCTGCGGTACTGACAGCGCCCAGGTTCCATTTCTCGCCCTCAATGGCTGGGTGGAATAGCGTGCGGCCGTTGCCGGCGCACTCGAGGGTGACGATGAGCGTGTGCGAGCGCAATCTGTGGAGGTCATCTAAGGTGAAGCTCAGGGGCCGATCCACGAGGCCGCCAACCGTGAGCCGGAAGGTGGTGGGGTCGAGGTCGGGTATCTGGAAGTGGTTGCGGATGTAGAAGCGGGCATTTGGCATGACCACCCCGCCGATCAGCGCCGGAATCGACGTCTCGCAGTTGAGAGGATGCGCGCGATGGACCACCAGCCCGGCTTCGATAGCCTGCTGGCAGGCTTCTTCAGGATCCAGGGCTGGCACTAGTTCGCTGACCGGCATAAGCGCAGCGCAGCCGCCACTGGCAACGACGCGGGCGCAAGTCGAGGCCGGGTAGATATCCAGGCTGCCAGCCAATTGGAACGGCCGCATGAATTCACGCAGGCCGCTTTCGTCTTGCGCCTCCACGATAAGATATAAGGTGTGCTCACCTCGCACGACAGCTTCGCCTTGAATCTTCACTCCATGTTGCCTTACGTTTGGACGGCTTAGATGATTTAGGAGCGCGGCCCCAATATAGGGGTCCTGTGCGGGGCAGCGCTCGGCCGGGTGTTGATGCCGCACAATGAACAGCGCCATGTTCGCCTCCATGAAGGGTCGGGTCGTTTTTAGCTCAGCTAGGATTGCGGCTCACCTCAGAAACCAGGGAATCTCGAAGGGCGCGGATAGAGAGCCGTACTGTCACATGTTGTCTCCCTGAGCCGTCGTAGGGTTCCGTTCCCTTTGACCCCACGGTCATCACAAGTACTCCTTACGGTGCCCCATTGAAGTCCTACCGTCGCAGCTAGTCAAGAGCAAGCTCGCGAGGGGAATTGCGAACCTCCTTGGGCTCATTTGTGACGGTCCTTCGCAAAGTAGGCGTGAAGGCATAGAATTCGTACATGCTAAAGAGCAGGGCCCACGAAAGCGTGCGTGTTGACGAAGCGTACGCAGATTTCATCACGCGATACCCGAACTACGTGAAAACCGCGTTGTTGGACAAGCTGCGCGCGACCGAGTATCGCCGGCTGGATGAACAGGGCCAGGTCTACCTTGATTACACGGGCGGATCCCTTTACGCGGAGTCGCAATTGCAGAAGCACCTCAAAATCTTACGCGACGGTGTTTTTGGCAATCCACACTCTGCCAATCCGACCTCGGTGGCGATGACCGAGCATGTCGAACGTACCCGCCGTTGCGTGCTCGAGTATTTCAACGCCAGAGCGAACGATTACATTCTTGTCTTCACTCAAAACGCTTCCGGAGCATTGAAACTAGTTGGTGAGTCATTTCCTTTTGCGCCGGGAAGTCGCTACCTGCTTACCTTCGATAACCATAACTCTGTAAATGGAATTCGCGAGTTTGCGCGAGCCAAAGGCGCCGCCATCGCGTACGCGCCCCTACTGACCCCGGTGCTGAACCTCGATATGCCTCGATTGGAGACACTGCTAGACCAGGCCGATCCGACCCAAAACAATCTATTCGCTTATCCGGGGCAGTCTAATTTCTCCGGCGTCAAGCACCCGCTTGGTCTGGTTGCAAAAGCTAAAGCCAAGGGGTGGTGCGTGCTGCTGGATGCGGCCGCCTTCGTGCCCACCGACCGCCTTGACCTGATGGCTGTGCAGCCGGACTTCGTGACCATCTCCTTCTACAAGATGTTTGGCTATCCCACGGGCGTCGGCGCTCTGCTCATCCGCCGTTCCGCCTTCGCGAAGCTGAAGCGTCCATGGTTTGCTGGTGGGACCGTAAACTTTGCGGCCGTTCAGGGTCAAGCTCACGTGCTTTCGCCGAACGAAGCTGCTTTCGAGGACGGCACGCTAAATTACCTCTCCATCCCGGCTGTGGAGATTGGGCTGCACCACCTCGAGAGCATCGGGATCGACATCATCACTGAACGGGTCCACTGCCTGACCGGGTGGCTGCTCGATGCACTGCTAGCTCTGCAGCATAGCAATGGCCGCCCCATGGTCCGCATCTATGGACCCGCTACGGCGCATGAGCGCGGTGGAACGGTGACATTCAATCTCTACGATCCACAGGGACACCTGCTGGATTACCGGCGTGTCGAGGAGCTGGCCGGCCGCAAGGGGCTTTCACTGCGCACGGGGTGCTTCTGCAATCCTGGCGCGGGAGAAATGGCCGAGGGTCTCACCGAAGCGGATATGCAGGCCGGATTGAGCATTGGCGCAGACATTAATCTGGTCAGTTTCGTTCGATTGATGCAAGACCGAGGCCATAAGAGCGCCGGCTCCATTCGAGCTTCTGTAGGCTTGGTCACGAACTTTGCCGACGTTTGGCATTTTCTGCATTTCATCGCCGACTTCCGCGATCAGACGCGGCTGACGATGGGAGAGGTTACCTTCGACATAGAGTCCTGCCGTATCATTCGCGACGGAAGTTAGCGCTTAGCCGCTGCGCGGAGTTGACCCTCCTAGATCGAGAAGAAAGCCCCTAGCGCCGTG
>QHYQ01000017.1 GCA_003224175.1 Acidobacteriota bacterium | reverse complement strand
TATCAATCGTCGGTTGGAACATGAGAACGGAGAAGCCAAGAAGTTTTATGCCACGCTCCCAAGTCCGGCCAGAGTCGGCATGGAAGCGACCTGCGATGCGCAGTGGTTCGAGAGAACGCTGCGGGAACACAATCACGAACTTTGGATCGGAGATGCGGCGGAGATCCGTGCCGCCATGGTGCGGAAGCAGAAGACGGACTCGCGCGATGCTCTGCACATTCTCGACTTGCTGCTCACGAACCGTTTTCCCCGCATCTGGGTACCTTCACCGGCGGAGCGGGACCTGCGGCAAATGCTGCGCCATCGGCACAAACTGGTTCGCTTTCGTACCTCGGTGATGAACCAGCTGCACGCCTTGGCGATGGGGCAAGGCCTTTGCCGGAAGAAAAAGCTGTGGACCAAGGTCGGCCGAAAGGAACTGGAAGGTCTGCTCCTCGATCCTTGGGCGAGTCTGCGACGGAAAGAGCTGCTGCAGTTGCTCGATCAGCTCGATCCGTGGATCGCGAACTTGGATGCGGCGGTGATCCAGGCTGCCGAAAGCCGTCCGCCCGCGGTCTGTTTGATGCAGCAGGCCGGCGTGGGGCCGGTGACGGCACTGGCGTTTGTGCTGACCATAGGGCCAGTGACCGCTTTGCGAGCAGCAAAAAGGTGGTGAGTTACCTGGGGTTGAATCCCAGCGAAGAAAGCTCTGGCGGTCGGCAGCGGCTGGGGGCCATCAGCAAGCAAGGCAACCCGATGATGCGCTACTTGCTGGTCGAAGCTGCCCAGACGGCCGCCCGGCTGGATCCGGAATTGCGGCGGGACTATCAACGATTGAAGTTTCGCCGTGGTAGTGCGGTGGCGAAAGTGGCCATCGCACGAAAATTGGCGGTGCGGCTGTATTGGAAGCTGCGTGAAGCAGCACAGCCCGTGTCGTCAGCTCGCATGCAGGGTAGCCCGGCAAGTCCTGTGGTAGGCGAAAGCCTATCGTCTTATTGATTAAGCGCCCTGCCTCCCCTTTGTAGAAGAAAGGGGGAGTTCGGAGACAGAATCATGGGTGCGCCGGGATAAACCGGCGTGGAGTAGTGGATGAAAGAGCCATACGGTGAAGGCCTAGCGAGCCACACCGGCCCTGAGTCATGCGCGAACAACCGCAAGGTTGGGCGTGAAGCGTTGACAAGGGTACAGGCAGGCGGGGTATCGAGCCGCGAAATTTTCATAAATCAGAGGGCCGACGCTGTCCATGATGGCGGAAGGCAACAAAGGTGGGTGCGAAATCGCGAGCATTCATCGGACTCTGCGAGGTCAAAGACCCCCGCATGCACGGAAACTCCACGTGCGAGAACCGGGAGGCCCTACCAACGCCCGGCACGAAATAGTGAATGGGCCGGTTGGAGAAGGTGATGAACCATAAGTCCGACATGCACGTTGGTGGGGAGTCGGACGGTCGTGCAGTACCTGCGAAGTGCCCGAACAAAGACGGAATGTCATCGTCGGCGGAGGGCGCGGAGGGAAGACGACCGACCAAGGAGAACACGGCGCAGACGACCGCGTCCCAGATACAAAGCTGGGGGAACGCGCTGGACGGACTGCGTCGTGTGCGGGAAGCAGCAAAGCGGGACAAACGATTACGATTCACCGCGCTACTGCATCACGTATCCATCGCGCTTCTTTCGAACAGTTTCTACGCCCTAAAGCGGGCAGCTGTTCCGGGAGTGGACGGATTGACGTGGCAGGTATACGAAACGGACCTGGACAAGCGGCTGGAGGATTTGCACAGTCGCGTGCACCGGAGCACGTATCAAGCGCTACCTTCCAAGAGAGCCTACATTCCCAAGCCGGACGGACGACAGAGACCTCTGGGCATAGCAGCCCTGGAGGACAAAATCGTTCAACACGCAGTGGGAACGGTCCTCAGTCAGATTTACGAGGAGGACTTCTTGGGGTTCTCGTATGGTTTCCGACCTGGGCGCGGCACACATGATGCGTTGGACGCGCTTTGGATTGGGATCATGCGGAAAAAGGTGAATTGGGTGCTGGATGCCGACATTCGTGACTGCTTTGGGTCTTTCTCGCACGAATGGATGGTTAAGTTTCTCCAGCATCGAATCGGGGATCGACGGATCCTTCGCCTCATTCAGAAGTGGCTGAGGGCCGGCGTACTCGAGGATGGGGAATGGTCGGAGACGGAAAAGGGGACGCCGCAGGGCTCGGTGATTTCGCCGCTGCTCTCGAATGTTTACCTACATTATGTCTTCGATCTTTGGGTGCAGCACTGGCGGACGCACCGGATCACGGGCGACATTATCGTGGTCCGGTACGCGGACGACATGGTGCTGGGGTTCCAGCATCGTGACGATGCAGAACGGTTCCTCCAGGATTGGCGGGGCCGTCTGCAGAAATTCGAGCTGGAACTACATCCGGATAAGACGCGCCTGATCGAATTCGGGCGTTTTGCCGCAATAAGTCGGAAACAGCGTGGGGAGGGCAAGCCGGAGACGTTCAACTTTCTGGGGTTCGCGCATATCTGCGGGCAAGCCAGGAAGAACGGCAAGTTCCTCGTGTTGCGCAAGAGTATCCGAAAGCGACTCCTTGCTAAGCTGAAACAAGTGAAGGACGAACTTCGGAGGCGCATGCATCAGCCGCTGGCGGAAGTCGGGAAGTGGTTGAAGAGCGTGGTTCGAGGCTACTTCAACTTCCATGCCGTTCCTGGAAATTTCGCCAGTCTCCAGTGCTTTCGACTTGAGGTGAGCAAACGTTGGCTGCGAGTGATACAACGTCGCAGTCAGAAGAGCCGGATGTCGTGGAAGCACATGGCTGGTTTTGTTAAGCAATGGCTTCCACTCCCCAAAATCCTTCATCCGTATCCCTACCTGCGCTTCGACGCCAAGCATCCGCGGTAAGAGCCGCATGCAGGAAAACTGCATGTGCGGATCTGTGCGGGGGGCGCTGGGCAACCGGCGTCCCTACCGCGACTCTGAAGTTGAGATCGGATACATGGTTGGTGGAGTTAGTTAAATTCCCCGTGGGATTCTAAGGAGCGAGCCTTGGTCGAGAGCCGCAAAAGAATCCTGAGTAAGACGAAGCTCGCGCTTCGTCCGATCCAAATTCTGGCGAGCCGTTCTCGGCGTCAAGGGTCTTCGAGTAACGCCCCGCTTCGCAGGGCGCCCTTGACTCCGCTCTCGGCTCGCAACGCCAGGGGTGTACGTGGAGCTGCCAAAACAATTATGAAAAAGTATGAAAAAAGTCTTGACAGCGCCGACTATACACGGGAGTTACCCATGTAGTATCGAAGTTGATCGGCCAACTCAGTGTGACACGCGCGGGTTGGTCGTTGATTCGTTGGTTTTGATTTGGTCTGCATCCAGCACTATAGAGATTTCTGGTTCCCCCGGCTTAACGCGCACGATCAAACTGTCTCCCTGGGCACAGCGGCTCGCATAGTTCTTCGCTGAGCTTTGGAAACAGAAAGGCTTTGTATCCACGCCGCCGTAAAGGCCGCCATCAATGCGGTATGTATACGCAATTTCAGCTTCTGGGCGCGGAAAAGTGAGCTGTGCTCGCCAACTTACGCTAACGATAGTTGCCGTTGTTTCGCGCCAACCACTGCACCGGCGGGCGCGTCCCTTTCGCGTTACTATCCTGACGAGCGAGACAAGGAAGCCGATGATGTCGCCGGCAAATAAACCAGGCATACCAGAACGTCGCATTCAGGCCCGCATACGGGCAGCGAGGAAATAGGTTCCGATATCGCCGAAACCGTTACTTCTGACGGCCTTCCCCGGCCAAACTCTCGTCACACAATGTCGCCAGCCCGGACTCGATATCTGCGGCCACGGGAATTACCGTGCTGACGTGCGTGAGATCGAAAACGTCGCGCACACGGGGACTCAGGCCCACCAATATGAAACGCCCACCTGAGTTCCTGGTGGATGTGTAAACGCCGACGATAAAACCGATTCCTGCGGAACCGACAGCAGAGACTGCGCTGAAATCCGCCAGCACTTTCTTGCAGTTGAGCGCCCTGATTTCGTCCCGTTTAATACGCAGGTATTCGGGATCCGTCCCCGCGACGAAACGCCCTTCGCACCGCAGAAGGCAAACTTCGTCTTTCTGTTTGACCTCGATGAGCATCGGCTTACTCGTTAATGAAATCCAGTGATGCGTTTATCTTCGCTGTTCTCCGCATCGTGCCTTCACTCTGTAAAGCGAGAAACCAAGGCAAAGTGGCTCACACATTTGTCGAAGTTCACGGATGACGGTTAGCAGCCTCAATCCGGGGCACTTAGTGAGGTCGAAGCCGTTGTTTGGGCCAATCCGCCGAGCTACATTCCAGCGCCAAATACTTTAAATGTATTCTGCCCATCCCCTGCTAATTGGTCTTTTCTGTTACCTTCAAATATTGCCTCGGGACAGGCTTGATGCCACCGTGTTCCGATTTGAAACAGCGGGTTGCTTGTAACCACTGTACCATTGCCGCAAACAGACTGATCCCGCCATAGTGGTTTCAAGGAACTGTGATCCTGATGGGCTGTTTACCATTTTCTTGAAATTCACATGTCACTCAAAAGGGGCTATGCCAGAGAAAAAGCGTGAAGAGTTGAGAGTTCGAAGAGAGTCTTTATTTAGGCGGTTTGAGAAGAGTCAAGACGAGATCCACCTAGCTATAGAAATCAAGATTATTGACGATCAGATTGCGGACTGTACTCACCTTATTAAGCAGAAGAAGACGCAGAGGTAGTTCACCAGTGCACGGGTGCACCATGTCTGCTGCGGCGATGTCTTATAGTATCAGTTAGCTGCGGGCCACTCTGAACGCCTGAACCATCATCGCAGCCGTGATGATCATAACGATCATGCCCGGGATGAGCCGCAAGTACAGGTGAACCGCCACAAGCCTATCGATCAGTTCGGCGGTTGCGCTCCGACAAGCTTCCAGGCCGAATAATTGGCGATGCCATGAACCGCCCCGCCGCTAAACGAGTAGATCGTCAGGAAGAAATAGAGGACCGTCAGAAGTTCTCGTACCTGCATTATCAAACTCCTCGCCAGCAAACTCGGAAGAAAGCACCAAGAGTTTCGTCGCCTAGATCTGCCAAGCAAACTCCGGGCTCAGACTACACCTGCATCGAGCCACGCGATAGTAGGAAGGGACTTAACCCATCGTCGCACTGGATTCATTGCAAAAGGGCCAGCGCAGCGCCACTTGCGGTTGACACGCCAGGACAGGAGAGCTAGGCTTTCGGGCGAAGGGTAACCCCAAACGGAAATTCCGGATCAAAGGGAGACGCCATGATCGTTGCGCCAACACCTCCCAATGAGGAAGAGCGGCTGGGAGCTCTGCGTGGATTCGATATTCTAGATACGCCTGCCGAAAAGGCATTTGACGATCTTGTTCGGCTCGCATTGTATATTTGCGAGACGCCCATCGCAGCCGTTAGTTTCGTCGACAAAGATCGACAATGGTTCAAATCAAAAGTGGGTTGGGGAGTGCCGGAGACGAAAAGGGATATTTCATTTTGCGCTCATGCCATTACGCTGCCCAATGAGACGCTCATTGTGCCGGATGCTTCCTTGGATGCTAGGTTTTCAGATAATCCGCTCGTCACAGGGGAACCGAAGATCCGCTTCTACGCAGGGGCGCCCCTGGTCACCGAGGACGGCTACGTCTTGGGGACGCTTTGCGTAATTGACCACGTCCCAAAGGAGTTGACCGCCGCGCAGACTAAGGCTTTGGAGGTCCTCCGCAATCAAGTCATGCGAGAACTTGAATTGCACAGGAAAAACCTGGAATTGGCAGAGGCAAACAAGAAGCTGGAGCAGGCACGTTTAGACTTGTCAGAGGAAGATACTCGCCATTAATAGTATCGAGCGCTCCGTTGCTCATTCATAGCCAGCATCGAACCTACGTCGCTTCCATTTCTCCGCGGTCTAACATTCTTTGTGCCTAAGGCAGTAGAAGCGTATGAGTCAAGAGAGATCCTTTGCAGATCAGGATGGGTGAATGAGTTCGTGAACTCGCTCAGTGGACGTGTATATGAAAACGATGTGTCTGGTGTGCCTTTTTGTGGCTAGCTTCACGCCTGCCCTGGCCGCGCAAGAGCTGACCGCAGTCGACGTAAAATCGAACCGGCCCACTCCTCGCACGGCCGATGGACACCCCGATCTCAGCGGGTATTGGAAAGGCATCCGAGGCACAACTCCTGTTGGGAACATTGGGAAGGATCTCCCGGGCTTCAAACTGCCGCTCACGCCCGCTGGTGAAGCTGCATTGCAGCATAATCTGACCACGACCATCGATCCGGAGAGCCTCTGCATCATTGGCGGTATCCCGCGACACAATGCCAGCGGGCTACCGTTCGAGGTCCTGCAAGGAAATAAGAAAGTCGTCTTCCTTTATTTGTACAACTATTTTCGGCTGATTCCCATTGATGCGGCTCGCAAGCATTCAGCCGACCCCGATCCGTCTTTCTTTGGAGAGGAGATTGGTCATTGGGAGAGCGACACATTGGTGGTCGATTCGGTGGGATTTAAAGTCGAGAAGGTCTGGATCGATGAAAACGCGAACCCTCATAGCGATGCCATGCACGTTGTCGAGCGTTGGACGCGGCCGGATGCCGATCACATCCACGTGGAAACGCTGATTGAGGATCCGAAGTTTTATACCACGCCCTTCACCTATTCGCGAACCTGGGTGCTCGGACAACCCGATGAGGAGACTAAGGAGTTTTCGTGCAGTGAAAACAACGCCGACGTCGGTCACCTTGGGTTCGGGCCCGGGCCCATTCGTCCCGACGGGACACGCGGCTACGTCGATCCCGCGGCCGCTCCCCCCGCCAAGTAACGCAGTAACTGCGCTTTGCAGCCCGCCCGGCTTATCAGGAAGTAACTTGTGGCCGCCTTCTCATTCCTTGGGATCGCCGATTAGCCGCACGTTCACAGAGAAGAACTTGAGATCCGTAAAGCTATGTCGCCGGTAGAATCGATGGCCGCGAAAATCCATATACAGTTCAGTACTCGATGGTAGCCAGATTTCGCCTTTGCTTTCGGGAACAGGCACGGGACGATATTCGATGTCCTGATGTTGCAGGCGAAGCCGGATCTGCGGTATCTCGTCCGCCAGATCGCTCTCCAAACGCGCCACTTGATACGAATCGGCCAGAATCCAGGCCCTGCCGCGCATCCTGACGCTGAAGCTGCTGCCGGCAATATCCATGACGCTCATGGAATTGCGGCAATTGCGGCGTTCTTCGAATCGCACCTGCCAGGCCGGCTGCCCTCGCCACTCACCCAAACCCTCGCACGTCATCTGGAAGTTCTGGACGTGATGCGGATGAAAAATCAGGACGAGGCTGGGTGTCCCCACCGTGGCAATATCATCAGGAAATTGGTCGGTGTTCGAACCCCCCTTGCGATATTCCTCGACGCTCATGTACCCGCTAGAAGCCTGCGCGATCGAAACCAGGTAGTTGAACCTCCGGATTTCCGGAGGGCGCAACCGGCCCGAGCGATCCACCTTTTGATGCTCAACGACCTCGGTAGCGGTGAACTTATGAACATTGCGGACGAGCTCCTCGGTCCTCTTTCCCGCCTCGGAAAGCACATCGGCCAGCGGGCACGCCGCTCCTGGCGTCACTGCGGGGATGACCCAATCAATATCCTTATCCCTGGGAAACCACAGATCGGCCTTCTTCCGCGTGCTACTGGACGACGAGCTCCGGCCTGGTTTTGCCAGGAAGGCTCGCGTGGTCGGATCCTTCCCCGATGAGCCCGTTGGTTGGGCAATCGCAGCGTTCGTTTGAGAAAAGCAGAAGAGCACTGCAAGGAACAGAACGGAACCGTCATGCGGGCTGATTTTCATGAACGTAGCTTGGCTACTCATAACGCCCTCCTGCGACGATCAAGGACAACGTGTGACGCATGTGCCGATCGTTTCTGCTGCCTGGTTCAGAATCCCAATCGTGCCTTCACGCGGGGCATTCTTCGCTTCTCGAGGCGTTAGAAGCAATGGACGCCTGCATAATACCGGCATTATTCGGGCTTAATAGCTAACTGGAGGAAAAGACAAGAGTTCCAGGCCATCGCATTGAAACCGCCTTCTGTGCGTCGCTTCCAGGCACGCGGAGTTTTCGAGTTGCAGAGAGTCGTTTCATGTCGCCGTGGTAAGGACAACGCAGTTGGATTTCGGCAGCGGTGAGCCGCTCGATGACCTTCATGGTTCCACCACACTTGGTACAGCGATAAAGATCGGGGGAGTCTTCGGTGGAAGAAGGGTGTTGTTCGGCAGGCGGTTGTTGTGCCGAACCCAGCAACTGAAAGCAAAGGGGCAAGGCCGTGGCGCGTCGCCGGTTGGCCAGGAAGCCGAAGTTTCGGATGCGTACGAAACCCTCCGGAAGCAGGTGCAACAGAAATCGGCGTAGGAATTCATCCACAGAGAGGGTCATCAGTCGGTGTTGGTTTTGATGAGCGGAATCACGCCAGCGAAAGGTAACTCTGTCTTCCGCAAACCAGATCAAGCGATGGTTGGAGATGGCCACGCGATGGGTGTAGCGGCCCAGATACTGGAGCACATACTCGGGGCCACCGAAGGGTGGTTTCGAGTAGACCACCCAGTCCTTTCGGAAGAGTGGCCGTAGCCAGGCGGCGAAGGTCTTGGGCTGGGCGAGGGGTGTTCGTTCTCCATGGAAGCTGAGCCAGCCATCACGGAAGGCCTGCCGGAGACCGGCAACGAACTTGCCGCGGAAGACGCGACGGAGCACGTTAATGGGGAGAAAGAACCGGTAACCTGATTTAACCCAGTGGGTGTGATCGAGCGACAAGCCGCCGGCGGGAAGGACGCAATGGACATGGGGGTGAAGCCTGAGCTTCTGGCTCCAAGTATGCAGCACGGTGAAGAAGCCGATTTCCGCGCCAAGGTGTCTGGGATGGCGAGCGACGTCGAGAAGCGTTTCCGCACTGGCGCGGAACAGCAGATCGTAGAGGACCTTCTTGTTCTGCAAGGCCAGTGGCGCCAACCTGGAGGGTAGGGTGAAGACCACATGGACGTAGGGCGTCGGGAGGAGTTCTCGTCGACGTGCCGCGATCCACCGTTCCCGGGCCGCGGTTTGGCACTTCGGGCAGTGTCTATTGCGGCAGCTGTTGTAGGAGATGGTGGCGCGATGCCCGCAGCGGGTGCATTCATCGAGATGGCCGCCGAGTGCGGCGGTGCGACACCGCGCAATGGCCAGCAACACTTTGACATGCTTCCAGCTGAGCCAGTGGCGGTTTCGTTCGAGGAAGGCAGCTCCTGCGATGCGGATGAGATCGGCCACCTCGAGGGGCGGCCGGCTCATCTACTCCTCCTGCGTGGACCTGCCTTTCAGTTTCAGCGAGTCCAGAGGGCTCGCGGTTGCCTGGAGGTGACGTTGCGAAAGATGCAGGTAAATGGTGGTCTCTTTGAGATCGCGATGGCCTAACTGGAATGCGGTGTGATCGGTTTAGAAATTTGGCAAATGCGACGGGCTTTCCGGCACATCTGCGCAACCGAGGTCGTGGTGATGTGTTGGCCCGGCGCGCCTCCCGGAAAGAGCCAGTGCCCGGGCCTTTCCACGCG
>QHYQ01000016.1 GCA_003224175.1 Acidobacteriota bacterium | reverse complement strand
AAAGTTAGATTGGTTTATCACCACGGGCGGAGATTTGAAAGCTGCCGAAGCGGTTCCTATACGACAGGAATTCGAGAACGCCTTCAAGGAACTCTACGATGAGTTTGGACCCGTAGCGGAAGGGGCTGTAAACTGCCCCAAATGCGGGAACCCGGTTTCCGTTCCTGTAAGGCCGGAGTGAAACAATCAGAAAGACGACACGGGACTTGACCGGTCGACTTGCCGAGGCGATGTTGATTCCTAACAGGTAGCTCTTTTCATTCCAGCAAACGAATGAACCATTGTCCTCTATAACAAAGGAAAATTTTCTCTAGGCCGTCGCCATTATCACTCACAAGCACCCGCGCGCTGGCTAGCACGCCAGTTGGCCCTCCCGGCGTTGGACGTGTATCGGTAACAGGATGGAAAGAAGTCAATTCAAGGTTGCGTTGTGTTTCGATTCTTAGACCGGCCGGCCAATTCCAATACTCGATGACAGCTGGGCACCCCGCCAGTTGCTTCGCGTCGGCCAGCTTCAACTCATAAGGTTCCTCGCCCGCCGCGAAGATGAGTTTATATGGCTTGTCGCCTTTCTCCGTCTTCTTACACCAAAAGACAGCGCTGTAACGTGCCTCGGGAACCCATCCTAAAACGTAAGGTGCATTCATCACATTAGGGTCCCGTTGATCAAAAAAGTCGTCAATCGGGTTGCAGCCGTTCGCGTGAGCAACATCAACGAGCGTTTGGGGCATGACATTATTGGGCCAAGAGGCTGGAGCGAAGACCAGCGACAATAAGCTGCACGTCGTAAAAACGGCGAGAGTTCGTCGTCCGATTGTAATCATCTCTTTCTCCGCGAAGGCTATGAGGCGAGTATAGAGGCGGAGGCAGGCCATCGGAGGAAGATCTTTAATTCAGGAGGCTCAATCGTAACTCCCGCTGAACGGGATTCGCGGAAACTGGCTTTTCTTCGCGGAGCGCATTGCGAAAGTCCCGACGATTGTCCTGAAAAGAGGGTTAGGCGTGGTCGATGAGGCGATGGTGGATGGCGTACAGGGCGAGTTCCAGGCGGTCGGAGACGCCGAGCTTATCGAAGATATTGTGCAGGTGATTCTTCACGGTTTGCTCGCTGATGAAGAGCTTTTCGCCGATTTCTTTATTCCGATAACCCTGGGCGACGAGTTGCACGATCTCCTTTTCGCGATCGCTGAGCAGCGGCTTATCCCGCCGCGGCCCGTTTTCGGAACTCTTGGCGAAAGCCTTCATCACTTCGGCGGTCATGCGGTTATCGAGCCAAATCTCGCCGCTATAGACGCGGTGAATGCTCTTGACCAGCAGATCGCTGGCGGATTGCTTCAGCACAATCCCGCGCGCACCCAGGCGCATGGCCCGGACCACGTCGCGATCGTCTTCTGCCGCGGTGAGCACGATCACGCGCGTGGGCAGAGAATCGAAATTGACTTCCTCGAGCACGGCGAGGCCGTCTTTATCCGGCATGCGCAGGTCCAGCAGCAGAATATCGGGCTTGAGCTTGGTGAGCATGCGGATACATTCGTTGCCATTGGAAGCTTCGCCCACGATGGTGATGTCTTCTTCGCCATCGAGAAGCTTGCGCAGGCCGTCACGGAAAATGACGTGATCGTCGGCCATCAACACACGGATAGATTGTTTGGCTTTAGCCATGTCAGCCGAGCGAAACCTCAACGGTCAATCGCGCACCATGGCCGGGAGTAGACTCCACCATCAACACACCCCCTACGCTCCTCGTACGGTCTTTGATCGAAATCGGGCCCAGGCGCAGGCGATCAAGTTCGTCCCCGGTATAACGTCCTGCGAAGCTGAAGCCTTCGCCGTTATCGTCGATGACCAATACAACTTTCGCATCATTTTGCCACAGTTTTACCACGACATGCGTGGCACGAGCATGCTTTTTTACGTTGTGCAGTGCTTCTCGGTAAATCTGAAACAATTCGCGGCAGATACGGTCGGGCAAATCCAGCATGGCCGCATCGATGAGCAAGTCCAGGGCCATGGACGACTCGTTGCGGAAGCGCTCGGCGAACCCGCGCATGAGATCCACCAAATCGGCGCTCTGCACGCCCAGGGGGCGCATGTCCATGACCATGCGGCGCAGCTCCTGGGTCTCGTTCCGTACGGTTTGCTGCAGGCTTGCCAATTCCCCGGCTACCTGCTCGGGCGTATGGGGCAGCCTGCGGCGCAGCACATCGAGCTGGATTTCGATGCTCAAGAGTGTCTGGAGGATGCCGTCGTGGAGATCGCGCGAGATGCGGCTTCGCTCACCTTCGATCGCGCGCATGCGCAGCCGGCGCAGCAGAAGCAGGTTTTCGAGCGGCGGCTCCAGATGCCGCACCACGCGCTCGAGGCGCTGCAGGTCCTGCGGGAGATGCGGGCGGCGCGAGTTTGCCAGCATCAGCCTTCCTACGGGCCGGTCATCGAAGCTCACCGTTACGCCGAGCATGGAACGTAAGCCAAGCTCTTGCTTGGTTTGTTCGGGCATACGGGGCAATTCCGGCAAGTGCTGCCCGTCGTTGCAGTTCCAGCCAAAGGCGGCGCGGATTCCATTGCCTTGATTCCAGCAAAGGCTGGCTTCCGGATTGTCCAGGAGAAACACATCTCCTTTCGAGAGCGGCAGATTCTCCGGGGTCAGGCGCTTGGCATCGTCCGGCGCCGCCGTCCACACGAATATGCGCTCCAGTTCCGGGTCGCGAAAAGCAAATATTCCCCTTTCGCAATCGAAACTGCGCGCCAGTTCCCCGAGCACCTGGCGCAGCGACTCCGCCACGCCTTTTTCCGCCTGCACCATGGCCGTGAGCCGCACCAAAAAATCGTGCTCGGAGGCGTGCAGGCGATTGCGGTAACCCATAAAGGAAAGGCCGACTCCAGCGGTGAAAGTCCCAGCCACAAGCGCCACCCAGGACAACACTTCCATCCATCCGAAGCCGCCTCTCCAGGCGACCCTGAACAGCACGGCCAAGGTCACTGCGCCCGCCAGGAGAATCGAGCGCTCCAGACCCCAGCGAATGCCTGCCGCCAGGGCCACGAAAAGATACACGAACCAGAACGCGGCTGCCGAGTTCGTCAGCAGAAGGAAGACGGCCAGCGCCGTCAGGTCCGCCAGCAGGGGAAGCTGCCAGTCGCTCAAGGGCGGAACGTATTCGAGGCACAGGAGCGCCAGAGCCGCTCCCAGATAACCCAGCACGAAAGCGACAGCGTGAGGGCCGCGCGCCTGCGGCGGCTCTTCCAGCAGAACCCCCAAGGCCAGCACCATAAAGATCGGGCGGGCGTAGGTGATCTGCCGCTCGAGATGGCGGCGTTCAACGGTGTGCGGCTGCATGGGGCTCGAAAGGGAGCTTCTATTCCAAACCAAGCGCCCCCGGAGCGCCAGAGCGGAGCGGGAAGCGTTTTCCAAGACGTTAATGGCACATAGAGCGTGGAGGAGACTGGTTCACAATTTTCACAATCGGAGTACAATCGGACCATGAGCGCGCGCGAACGCCAACGAGATCGGCAGATCAGGCGCAGAGCATTTCATGTGACAATTGCCCTGATTCTGGTGATTTGCGCGATTTCGCCTTTCCTCGAATCGGCCGTCAATTGGAACGACACGGTCTTCGCCACCGGCTACGACGGCGAGAGTACACTGGCGGTGCTGGTGCTTTTGCTGGAGTTAGTTATTTCGCTTGCAGGCGTTCTGGTGTGTCTATGCCGGAACACACGATTGGGCGAACGAGTTGTCCTGAAGCAGTCGTGCCTTACGGGCGAATCGGGTTTCGGCATTACAATTCCCGAACTCTCGCCGCCTCCTCCTCTGCGCATTTAGACTCTCGCTTTCGGGAAGATCAGCTTCGGCATTTTGTCGTTGCGTCGATTTCCATTTGTACGGAGCGAGATTTCCATGAATTCAACATTTGCGCTTTTCCTGTGCATCGTCACGGTTTTGCCGCTTACGGGTTGCGCGATCGAGCGATATCGCGCGGCTGCCATCGTCCCTGCGGAAACCGCCACCAGTTTCGAGTCGCGCAATCTGAGTGACGCAGGCTTGCACTCGTTCGTGGAGAAAAGCTTGGGCCAGCCCATGTCGCCCTGGCCACCGAAGCTCTGGGACCTTCAGACGCTCTCGCTGACCGGCTTGTATTTCAGTCCCGAGATGCAAGCGGGACGCGCCCGCCTGGCGGAGGCGGCAGCCGCAATTGTGACCGCCGGCGCACGTCCCAATCCAGTCTTCGACTTATCTCCGGGTGTTCCCAGCCCCTATTTGCTGACGCTTGATTTTGCCGTACCGCTCGAGACCAAGGGCAAGCGCGGATACCGCATCCGTTCCGCCCGCAACCTCGAGCAGGCTGCGCGCTTCGACCTGGCCGATTCGGCTTGGAAGGTGCACAGCGGTGTCCGCAGGGCCTTGCTGGATCATCTTTTGGCCTCGCGGAGTTTGGAACTGTTTCGCTCCGAGGAGCAGACCCGCACGGAACAGGTAAGACTCCTGCAGGAAAGGTTTGTGGCCGGCGACATCCCCAGACCGGAACTCGACCTTGCCCGCATAGAGCTTTCCAAGACGCATTTGTCCATCAGCGCCGCCGAGGGTCAGGTGGCCGGAACGAAGGCGGCTCTGGCCGCGGCGCTGGGAATTTCAGTCGCCGGACTGGAAGCGCTCGACTTCGCGTGGTCCGACTTGGACTCTCCGCCCAATGTGCGATCGCTATCGCTTCAGGAAATTCGCCGCGACGCGGTTCTCGATCGCCTGGACATCCGCCGCTCCCTTGCGCAATACGCGGCAGCGGAAGCGGACCTGCAGCTAGAGATTGCTAAACAGTATCCCGACGTGCAAATCGGGCCCGGTTACACGTTTGAGGAACGGAACAATTTCTTCACCCTGGGACTCTCGATTACTCTGCCGCTCTTCAATCGAAACCAAGGGCCCATTGCCGGAGCCGAAGCGCGACGCAAAGAAGCCGCGGCCACCTTCCTTCAGAAGCAGGCGCAAGTGATCGGGGATAGCGAACGGGCGCTGGCCGTTTACTCAGCGGCGCTCAATGAATTGTCGGAAGCCGACCAGTCTCTCCGCCAGCTTCAGGACACTCAATTGCGCATGACGCAGCTAGCGGTCGAGGTGGGCGAAGAAGACCGGCTCACTCTCAACGGAATGCAGCTCGAAAGCGCTGCGGTGGCCCGAGCCCGGCTGGATGCGCTGGGACGCGCCCAGATCGCTCTCGGCGATCTGGAAGACGCAGTCCAGCGACCGCTCACCCCAAGCGACAGTTTTCCCCTTAGTCCCGAATCTCCCGCACTGAGTAACGCGGCGACGGAGGCAGGCCGATGAAGATCCATTGTGAATTCACGAAGACGGGCATCTGTCTTTTAGTCCCGACGCTCTTGATGCTGACGTTTCTTGGCGCCTGCCAGAACCGCACCGGCAGAGATCCGGACGATGAGGACCGCGCGCGGACGGCTCCCGCCACGCCGCCTCCAGCGCAAATCTCATTTGAAAATGGCGAGGTGATTCTTACCATGGACGAACCAGCACAGAAGCGCATGGGCATTGAAGTTGGCGCTCTCGCGGGAACCTCGAACCGGCCGCAGGCAGATGTGCCCGCCACAGTCTTATCGGTACAAGACCTGGCGACCTTCCGGAACGCGTACGTTTCCGCCTTATCTCAGATTGAAAAGAGCCGCGTAGATATCGAGGTCAATCGTAAGCAATACGCCCGCGTCAAAACTTTGTTCGACAGCAATCAAAACATCTCCGCAAAGACCCTGGAGTCCGCGGAAGGAAATCTCCGTGCGCTCGAAACGGAGGAGCGTGCCGCAGAGCAGCAGCTAAAGCTGCAGGGCTCCATGGCAGAGCAGCAATGGGGCGGCGTAGTGGCGAAATGGGCGATGGATGGGTCGCCGGAACTCGATGGCATTCTGGGCATGCGCGAGGTGCTCATCCAAATGACGCTTCCGTTTAATCAGAACTACACTGCCCCCAAAACGATCCTCGTGGAGGTTCCGGGCCGGACCCGCGCGGAGGCGACTCTCATCTCACCATTTCCGCGGGTCGATCCGCGCATTCAGGGCCGGAGTTTTATCTACTCGGCTCCCACTCAGCCGGATTTTACGCCGGGGGTCAATCTGGTTTCGCACTTCGCAGTGGGCAATTCCATGCGCGGTGTGGTCGTGCCCGCCTCAGCCGTGGTCTGGTCCGAGGGCAAGGCCTGGGCCTACCTACAAACCGGTGCGCGACAGTTTTCACGCCGCGAGCTGGCCACGAATTCTCCGGTGGATGCGGGTTACTTTGTCACCACGGGTTTCTCCGCGGCAAACAAAGTAGTCACACGAGGCGCGCAATCGTTGCTCTCGGAAGAAGCCGTGTTGGAGGGCTACGGCGGAGGTGCGAGCGATGAGAAATGAACAACGGAGGCCAGGATGCTGAATGCCATTGTCCGCTTTTCGATCCGCTTCCGCGGAATTGTGATCGCGCTTGCTTGCGCACTGCTGGGATATGGAATCTTTTCGCTGCTTCGCTCCTCGTATGATGCGTTTCCCGATTTCGCGCCGCCCGAAGTCTCGGTACAGACGGAGGCGCCGGGTCTTTCCCCGGAGCAGGTGGAAGTTCTGGTTACGCAGCCCATCGAGAACAGCATCAACGGCGCCACAGGCATAGGCTCGCTGCGGTCGCGATCGATTCAGGGCCTTTCGGACGTGACGGTGGTATTCGGTGCGGGCACGGACATTTACCGAGACCGCCAATTAGTGGCCGAGCGACTATCCGCTGTAGCCAACGAACTTCCGACGGGCGTGCAGCCGCCGCTCATGACGCCGCTCACTTCCTCGACCGCCTGGGTGATGGAAGTGGATTTCACCTCGGACAAGCAATCGCCGATGGACTTAAGGACGATCGCGGACTGGACGATCAAGCCGCACATTCTGGCCGTTCCTGGAGTGGCTGGGGTCGAAGTCAACGGGGGCGACGTGCGCCAGCTTCAATTCCAGTTCGATCCCGAAAGGCTCGTTCAGTATGGAGTCAGCGTGGAGGACGTGATTGCGGCGGCGCGAGAGGCCACCGGAGTTCGCGGAGGCGGCTTCATCGAAACCGCCAATCAGCGCATCGTATTGCAAACCGAAGCTCCCTTGGCATCGCCGGCGCAACTTGCCGGGACGGTCTTGGTCCATCACAACGGCGCCAATGTCACGCTGGGCGATGTGGCGCGCGTGCAAGAGGCGCCTGCGCCGCGGATAGGCGCGGCCTCGGTGGGAGGAAAACGCAGCGTGAGCATGATCGTGGACGCCGCTTACGGAGCGAACACGCTGGAGGTGACGCAGGGCATAGACAAAGCACTCGATGAGCTGCAACCCGGCCTCGAAGCGCAGGGGGTCGCCACACACCGAGATGTACTGCGTGCGGCCGACTTCATCAACGTGGCGCTGCACAACGTCCGCGAGTCATTGGTGATCGGCGGGATCCTGGTCGTGGTGGTTCTGTTTTTATTTCTCTTCAACCTGCGCACGGCAGCCATCTCTTGTACAGCTATTCCGCTGTCTCTTTTGACGGCAGTCATCGCGCTCAACAAGATGGGGCTGAGCCTGAACACAATGACCCTCGGAGGCCTGTCGATTGCCATTGGCGAAGTTGTTGACGATGCAGTGATCGACGTGGAGAACATCTACCGCCGGCTTCGCGAAAATCGCTCCCTCGCGAATCCTCACTCACTGTTTCAGGTGGTGTTCGACGCCTCGATCGAAGTGCGCAGCGCGGTCGTCTATGCTACTTTCGCGGTCATCTTAGTATTTTTCCCTGTTTTGAACATGTCCGGACTCGCCGGGAACCTCTTTGGGCCGCTGGGGGCGGCGTATATCTGGGCGATACTGGCGTCGCTGATCGTAGCCCTGACGGTTACACCGGCTCTCAGCCTGATTCTGCTCGGCGGGCGCGACCTGCCCGCACAAGAGCCGCCCATCGTCCATTGGTTGAAACGGAGATACGAAGCAGTTCTGCTTCGAGTGGAGCGCGTGCCACGCGTGCTGGTCCCGGCGACAGTGGGCCTGCTGGTGGCCGGAGGAGTGGGGGCGCTGTTCTTCTTGAGCAGTTCGTTTCTTCCCGATTTGCGAGAGGGGAACATCACGGTACACATGACCGCTATTCCCGGTACGTCTCTCGAAGAATCCTTGCGATTGGGAGACCGGCTCACGCAAGAATTGCAGCAAGTTCCCTTCGTGCGGTCGGTCGCGCAGCGCGCGGGCAGGGCTGAATTGGGAACGGACACGATGGGGACGCACGAGAGCGAGATTGACGTCAACCTGCAGGCGATCAACGGAGCACAAGTGCAGGCCTCACAGGATCAGATCCGGGGCATCCTCGCGGGAGTGCCGGGCGCGGTTCTGACGTCGAATAGCTTCCTAACCGAGCGAATCAACGAAACCTTGTCGGGATATGGAGCGGCCGTGGCCGTGAATGTTTTCGGCAATGATCTCGATCAACTGGACCGCGAAGCGGCACAGATCGCGCGGATTCTCGCGGCGATTCCGGGAGGAGCCGAAGTGCAGCTTCAGTCTCCGCCGGGCATGCCGGAGATTCTGGTGCGACTGCGCAAAGATGGCATCGCGCGCTGGGGATTCGACCCGCTTTCGGTTCTGGACGTGGTGCGCACGGCTTACGGAAGCGAAGTGGTGGGGCAAACCTATGAAGGCAACCGGGTGTTTGACGTTTCCGTGCTGCTGGCGTCGAGCCGGCGGCCGCAAATGAGCGAGTTAGGGGCTCTGCCGCTTCGGAATCCAGACGGAAAATTTATCGCGCTCAGGGAGCTGGCTGACCTGCAGGAATCGTCCGGGCGCTACGTCGTCTTGCACGAAGGAGCGCGGCGGGTGCAAACGATCACGTGCAACGTGCGCGGGCGCAGCGTGGATTCCTTCGTACAAGAAGCGCGCAAGCGGATTTCGAGTATCAAATTCCCCGCCGGCACTTACGTGGGCTTTTCCGGAACGGCCGCGGCACAGGCGCAATCGCTCCACGACCTGATCGTGAACTCGTTGCTGGCCGGACTGGGGATCGTCCTGTTGCTGTCTGTGGTGATGGGAAATAGGCGCAATTTGCTGCTCGTTCTCGTAAACCTGCCGTTTGCATTGGTGGGCGGAGTGCTTGCCGCAGGATTGACAGGTGGCGATCTGTCGCTCGGCTCGCTGGTTGGGTTCGTGACGCTCTTTGGAATCACGCTGAGGAATTCGATCATGCTCATTTCCCACTACGAGCACTTAGTGGAATCGGAGGGCATGAGCTGGGAACTCGAAACGTCGCTGCGAGGCGCTTCGGAGCGGCTGGCGCCGATTCTCATGACGGCGTTGGTGACCGGGCTCGGTCTTTTGCCTCTGGCCATGGGCAGCGGCGACCCGGGGCGCGAGGTCGAAGGTCCCATGGCGATTGTGATTCTCGGAGGGCTGGTGACTTCGACCCTCCTAAACCTGTTGGTCCTGCCGACACTGGCGCTGCGCTACGGGAGATTTGAACCGCGTCAGGCGCTTTGAGTGCGCCTGGCGAAAGAGCGCGCAACCAGCGGCAGAGAATTTGCACAGCGCGCCTGACGGCGCAGCGCATTCCCGCGCAGCGGCTCAGCCGAGTGGTGCAGGCATTGGAACGGCAGCTCGGACGAGCGGCCAGCCCGCTCTGCTCGCTGCGCATCTCGGTGACTGGCGATGAGGTGGTAGTGCGCGAACCGGGACCGAAGGGGCGCCCCATCGAGCCACTGACCGGGCAATTTGTGATGGACTTCGAAACGGCTCGCCTGCAGAGCAAAGTGCATTCACTGGGGTCGCGCACTGCCGAGGAATGGTTCGAGTTGGCGATGGCGCTCGATGCCAAGGAGGAGACCCTGACCGAAGCGGCAGATGCCTACCGCCAAGCGATCGCGGCCGCACCGGACTGGATCGAAGCGCACATCAATCTCGGCACGGCGCTTTTTCACCTGGGGCGTCTCCGTGAATCGGGCGAGGCATTCCGTGCCGCAGTGAAGATCGATCGGCGCCATGCCCTGGCGCATTTCAATCTCGGATGTATTTGCGACCGGCTGGGCGACGGCGATCAGGCCCTACACGAGTTTCGGGCCGCGGTCGCATGTGCGCCGCAGATGGCGGAAGCGCATCTGAACCTGGCATTGGTGTATGAAAAGGTGAATCGGAAAGCGGAAAGCAGGCGGCATCTCTCCGCCTACCTACAGTACGACCCCCATGGACGCTGGGCGGACTTTGCTCGCGCGCGGTTGGGCTCGAATGAGCGAACCGTGCGTCGTCGTATCGGCAAAGTCACGCCCTTCCGGCGTGCTCCCAACTAGCCGCAATTGAAAGTTTATCGCGCGGCGGTGCGCGACTTTAAAGTGAGAACTCACGCCGTTCGGGCCTCCCAGTAGTCCTCGAATTTGCCGCTCATGTGACAGCAACGAAGGGCGATGATGGCGTTGGCTCCACGGACGGTCCAGAACATCCCTGACTGTTTGAGCCTGCCCATGACGGTCTTGCATCCGGCCT
>QHYQ01000497.1 GCA_003224175.1 Acidobacteriota bacterium | reverse complement strand
ATGTCCCCAAGAGAAAACCCTAAGAGCGCGCAGGCAGGCAGCTTAGGAGACTTTAAGCCCTGCCCCTACTGCATGCGCGAGGATTCTCCCCACGACACCGGAGCGGCTGGTAACCCCCATTTTAAACATGATGAGCCGTAGGAAGGCCTTCACGGTGTTGGGACTAATGCTCATGCGGCTCGCGATCTCCTTGCTAGTGAGGCCTAGCATCAGCAGCTCCGTCGTTTCCTGCTCCCGTGGCGTCAGGCCGAATTGCTGGGCTATCTCCGAAGCATCGAGGCGCCCTTGAACGACTCGCTCGAGCACAAGGGCTGTATTCGCTTCAGGCGAAGCGGTTGAGCGAGCACCAAAATAGAAAGCCCGGCACAGATAGTGCCTCCTCCCCGATAGAAACACGGTGTGGAAATCGGGTTGGGAAGCTCCGTTACGTTGCGGTAGCATGGCGCGGATCCTGTCGCCAAGTAAAGGCTTTAGCGATGAATCGTCGCGCGATTTTGCTGGATACAAGAGGATTCGGGCGGCCTCGCCGTTCGCGTAAATCGGCCTTCGCAACGAATCGATCAACAGGAAACCCACCGCCGTCTGCTGGGCGACCACCTCGTCTGCAGGACCCGCGATCGGGAGTCTCGGCTCCCTTTCCCGAGCAACCGATTCGGGCGAGAGACCCCTACCCCTGGCCACCGTGCCAGCGTCCACGTGATTATTCTTTAGCTTTGGGCGATCCTCCGCGACCTTCGGCAAGGACTTCGGTCCGAGCTTGTGGATCTCGCCCGAGCTCGGTCGAGGCCAAGAACCTAACTGAGGCGGAGGGGTGGCTCTAGCTTTCACGGGCACTCCACATGAACCGTCTCGGGTCTGTTCGCCGCCGGCGCTGCGTGGCAAACCTGTAGAGACGGGAAGTCACCAAGGGATCTGGACATGTCTAGGCAAGAGCAAACACCCAAGCCGACTCTTGGTGATGGTTCGATATGGGTTTCCGAACCTTCTGTCTGCCTCGCCGCGAGAGTAAACCTGCCCTGGGAGGGTTCTCAGGTGGGACACTTACCTGGGGCTCTCCTTGAGGGCTGGGTCCCCCACGCGGGGAGCCTTCTACTCCTGGCAATCTTCCTAAGTCAAGAACTTTTGAGAACTAGCCAGCAACGGTTAATCCCACGTACGCAAGGATAGAACACCCAAGGGGCAGAGGAGATTCCTGAAAGAAATTCCAGGCCAAGGCCGGAAGGAATTTGACTCGGGTGACCGGCTGATCCAGCGGACCGGCAGGAGTGTGCGGATGGCGAATGGAGCTCACGAAGGGTCTCTTTTGAAGATTTAAAGTTAAACAATGAGTTATAAATTCCTCGACTACGTTCACGATGGAGTTCAAGCAAACCTGGTGCGCTTCACGTCGGCCTCACCAGTTCGGTGGCGTAGTGGTGATCGCCATCGGCGGCGACGCGGGGGTCGCGAGTGATGATTCCTAGGCCGTCAGCTTTGTGGCTTGCTCGATGATTTTCCCGATTATCTTCGAGCGAGCGGATACGCCCATCTTAAGCATGACCAGCCGCAGGAAGGTCTTTATCGTATTGGGGCTGATATGCATTCGATTCGCGATCTCCTTGCTGCTCAGCCCCTGCATCAGCAGTTCCACTGTTTCCTGCTCTCGTGGTGTTAGGTTGTATCGCTTGGCAACGTGGGAAGTATCAAGTCGCCTGGCAGCTTTTCTTTCCAGCAACAAGGCTGTATTCGGATGCAGACCGATGGCCCTGCACAGATAGCGCCGTTTTCCTGAGATAAACTCTGTGCTGAAATCGGGTCGAGATAATCGTTTGCCATGCAAGAATACGGATCGAACCTTCTCGGCAAGAAGGGTCGCAACATGCTTCTTATTTCGCGGATATGCCGGGAAGGTGAGAATCCGAATCGCCTCGGAGTTGGCGTAGATAGGCTTATGCGAGGAATCGACGAGTAGGAATCCCACTGATGAGGGCGTGGGCGTGACTTTCGTTCTGCCACTTCGCAGTGAGCTAGGATTCTCGGTGCGCATATAAAGCTCAGACAACGCGATCCGCCCCAGCCGCCTGGAGAGGAACTTAAACCTCACTGGTGACGCTACTTATATGGCCCCACGGTTAGGGTCAAGCAAGGGCGAAGAATGGCATTGTTCTCAACTCGTTACTAGAAGAGCGGACAGATAAATTGCCTTACAGTAACACCTCGACAAACATGGAGGACTTGCCGCCGCGTAGCTCGGACGGAAGCGGAGCTCTCTGCGCCTGAGCGACTTGCCCATGGGCTGTCGGCTGGAAAGCCTCGCGGCGTGGAGACGATTTTTCTCCGCGGCCAGCATCCGCGCGAGGGCCTTCAGGCGATGCGCCACCCCCATCAGCTTCAGCGCCTGGGCGTTGGCCGCTGCCAGGACTGGAACGGCATGGGACTTGCTCATGCTCGCCTCCCGGGATAGGCTGAGTTTCTGGCTCCCCGACCCTGCGCTTTCTCCCGCCGGTACACAACAGGCTCTCAACTCGCGGCCGGGCCTTAGCGCCGGTCGACCTCCCCGAAACCTCTCGCACCTGCCCCAGAAAATTCTTATCCCGAAGGGCCAGTTTCTTTAAAGTGTGAAGGTACAAGCGCTGGAGTGGTGGGAAACAGTCTGCGCTACGGGGCTCACGCCCAAAACTCCCTGGCGGTTGGGCACGAGAGCCAGGATCGTGCCGAGCACGACAATCGCGCCGCCCAGCCAGATCCATTTCACCAGGGGGTTCAGATAGGCGTGAATTACCGGCTGCTGGGTCTCCGGACTGCGGCCGGCGTAGACAACGTAGAGGTCTTCCTTGAGCGTCGAGTAGATGGCCACCATGGTGCCGGACTGTTCGTTGGCGGGATAGAAACGCCGCTCGGGATAGAG
>QHYQ01000496.1 GCA_003224175.1 Acidobacteriota bacterium | reverse complement strand
AGCGCGACCCGGCTTTGGCGGCCCATTGCAGGCGCTCGATCAGGTGCTCGATCATTTCCCGCTCGAAAGGATTATAGAGATAAACCAGGAGCGGCGTGCGCGGCCATCGAAAATCGAGGATGTCCTGATGGACCACGCGAATGTGCAGGCGCGCGCGATGTTCCTGCTTCCACTTGTCGATATTCTGGGTGGCGGTTTGCGCCAGTTCCTTGCTCAATTCCACGCCGATGACTTTGCGAAAAGGCAGTTCGGAGGCGAGCAGCAAGGCGCGGCCTTTTCCCGCGCCCACGTCCACGAAGCTGAAGGCTTGCACGCGACGGCGCGCCGCGAGCGTATCGATCCAGCGGCGGCACATCTGGCGAAACACAGAAGGGGCCACGGCGGAATAGCCGGTGAGGTAAGTGTCATGCGGATGGCCGGTGACGAGGTCGCGCTTGCTCAGATAACCGGCGGTGTCCAGGCCGTGCCGCTTGTCGAACGGATGCTCGATGTAGCGATACGGCAGAGTGGCGCGGACGGAAGCGATCGCTCGCATCAGGATATTCCAAGCATGAGTGTAGCGCGACTCGGACGTTGCTAGGCCGAAAAAGCCGCTTGATGGCTTTGTCGACGCGCGAAAGCTGCTGATGACTTTGCAAGCGCCGCGAAGCTCCTGATGGCCATGACGATCGCGGCGGCCGACTTTCGCGCGGAGAGCGCTTTTTCAGCTCGAGAATCGCATCACTGTGATGCGCCTTTTTCCACTTCCTGCCGAAGCAGGTGGCCGCGCCGGAGCCAAAATACTTGACGGCTGTGGTATACTTTTCTTGTAAGAAAGTGCGCCCGGAAGAATCTTCCGGGCGTTTTTATTTCTGGCGGTATTTCCTCCCCGAGCTCTACTAAAACGAACAGCGCCTTCCTTCCAGGACGCGAGAATGAAATTCTCCAGGGCCCCCGCAAATGCAGCGGGCGCCCTTCGCTACAAGGACTTTTTTAGGCGCGAAGAGCGGGATCCTGTTGGTGCGCTTTTGGCGCTCGAACTTTTTTAACGCCGGAAGCTCGACTTGGCGTCGACGTTCCGGCGCTCCACAACACTCAGACTTTGGGAGTTCAACGGGCCGCTGAATTCAGGCGGCCATTTTTATTTCTAGGAGCGAGCGATGCAGAACTTTCTCAAGGCAGTGGCGATTTTTCTTCTGACGGCGTCTGCGCCCTTGGCGACGCTTGCGCAGACCTCGAACCTCAGCAAAGCAGCGGGGCGATACGTGGCCGGCGCCTATCAGGGGATCACCAATAGCGTGATTGGCGGTCCTTATGCGACCGGCACGGTGAACATTCAGCTTGCGCATCCCTGGATCGAGACGCCGGACGGCCGCACGCCTTGCTGTCATTGGTTTTCCTGGCCTCTTTCGCTCTGGCTTGGCCCGCGCCGCAACATCCGCAAGAAGGTAAAGCCCAAGCCTGCGATAACGATTCGCAGAGCCGGAAGCGCGGAGTAGATCACAACTGCAAATGCGAGCACACCGCGATGGCCTGCGACACGCCGCCCGATCAGGTTTATATGTCGGATAAGTGCTCGAGTTATTGCGATCCGAAACACTGCACCTGCGCGCCCGACAAATGCTCCTGAAATGCTTCGCGTCTTCCTGATTCTCGCGATCGCGTGTCTTTCGGCTTTGGCGCAAGCTCCGACCCCGCCAGTAACTCCTGACGGGACCTATGGTTGCGTGATCCAGAAAGGACAAGGATCTTGGGAAGTGCATTTGTGGACGGGGACACCGGAGCATCACGAATGGGACTTTCTCGGTTCCAAGCGCGACGGGCTGCGCAAAGCCATGAATGACTGCGACAAGTGGATGCGATCGATCGTGCTACACGCGGCGCCTCCCGTGACAGTGAGGCTTTGCACGCCTTGCTAGGAAATCCATTCGACGCGGATCGATAGCGGGCGGATCAAGCGCGGCGTGCGGTGATGGCGCGTCTCAGGATTGCTCATAAGAATGGAATGGCCACTGACCATATGGGTGAGCAGCTCCTCCGTCGAGCCCACGCGAAAATGCGGGCCCTGCTTGCATTCACGCTTTCCACTGGCCCTCGGGTTTACTATGATGGCCTCACCGCCGAGGGTGCACCCGATGAAAACATCTCGACGCGATTTCATCGCGAATGCGGGGGCGGCAGCAGCGGCCATGCACGACCTCGCTCACGCGCAAGAGCCCGACCACGAGCACGAACATTCCCTGGTTCCTTCCGATCCCGCACTGCGGGTCAAATCGCTGGAATCGCTGCTGGTGGAAAAGGGCCTGGTCGATCCCGCCGCGCTCGACGCGCTGATTGACACCTACGAACATAAGATCGGTCCGCGCAACGGCGCGCAAGTAGTGGCGCGCGCCTGGGTCGATCCTGCTTTCAAAAAGCGTTTGCTCGCCAACGGCACTGCCACCATCGGGGAGCTCGGCTTCGGAGGCCGAGGCGGCGACTATCTCGTGGTGGTCGAAAATACGCCGAAGGTGCACAACCTCATCGTCTGCACTTTGTGCTCCTGTTATCCCTGGGCGGTTTTAGGTTTGCCGCCGGTCTGGTACAAGTCCGCCGCGTATCGTTCTCGCGCCGTCATTGACCCGCGCGGCGTGCTGCGCGAATTTGGACTCGATCTGCCTCAAGACGTGGAGATCCGCGTCCATGACAGCACTGCGGAACTGCGCTATCTGGTGCTTCCCGAACGCCCGGCCGGCAGTGAAAAATTGAGCGAGGACGAGCTCGCCGCGCTGGTAACCCGCGACGCCATGATCGGAGTCGCCAACGTGCCGCTCCCGCCCGGAGTGCGTCCATGAACGGCGTGCACGACATGGGCGGCATGCAGGACATGGGGCCGGTTCAGCGTGAAGAGAACGAGCCTGTTTTCCACGAGCGCTGGGAAGGCCGTGTTTATGGGCTGGTGAACTTGATGTTTGCTTGGCGCAAGTGGAATCTCGACGCCACGCGTTACGAGCAGGAGATCATCCCGCCGGCCGAGTATTTGCGCATGAGCTACTACGAAAAGTGGCTCGCGTCACTCACCGGGCTTCTGGTGAAGAGTGGACTGGTGACACGCGCCGAGATCGAAAGCGGCGCGCCCGCGGCGGGTTCGCCGAAAGCGACTCCGCCCGTCACGGCGGAGTCGGTGCCAGCGATGATCGCTCGTGGCAATCCCGTGAGCCGCGATGTACCGGCCGCTGCGCGCTTCAAGGCGGGCCAGCATGTGCGCGCTCGGAACATCAATCCGACCGGGCACACGCGCCTGCCGCGCTACGCGCGCGGCAAGCTCGGAACGGTCGAGCGCGACCACGGCGTCTTTGTTTTTCCCGATACGAACGCGCATTTCCAGGGCGAGAAGCCCCAGCACCTCTATTCCGTGCGTTTCGCCGCCCGCGAACTTTGGGGCGAGCAAGCCGCGCCGCGCGATGCCGTCTACGTCAATCTTTGGGATGATCACCTTGAACCAGCCTGATCCCACGGGCGCCGAGAAACTCTCCTCCTTGCCGCAATTGCCTCGCGATGTTGGCGGGCCCGTATTTGCCGAACCGTGGCAAGCTCAGGCCTTCGCGCTCGCGGTTAGGCTTTCCGAAGAAGGTCATTTCACCTGGAAAGAATGGGCCGCGACGCTGGCCGCCGAACTCAAATCGGCAGCCGATCGCGGTGAGCCCGACGACGGTTCGCACTACTACCATCATTGGCTCGCCGCCCTCGAACGGCTGGTAGCTGAAAAAGGATTGGCCGAGCCGGCCGCGCTCTTCGCGCGCAAGGAAGCTTGGGCCGAAGCTTATCGTCGAACGCCCCACGGCAAGCCCGTCGAGCTCGCCGCCGGGCTCGCTCCGCCCGCCCGCCGCTGAATCGTTGCCCGGCCGCACATTCTCTGTTTTGAATCTTCAAATCTCGGCTCCGAATTAGCTCTTCCGCACTCAAGCTTTGCAAATTCTGAATTCTCCAATTTGCTTTCTTGCGAGGTGCTCCATGGGACGCGGTGCGCAGACGCAAACGACGCAGATGACCGATCAGCAGCTTGCCAATCAGAACGCCATGAATCGGGCGCTTCATAATCAGGGCCAGTCGCTTTCCAATACGTCCGCGGGCGGCTACCAATCTTTGCTGGCGAATCCCGGCTACACGCCGGCACAGCAATCCGCCATCACGAATCAATCCATGGGCGCCCTGGCCAGCGCTTTCGGCGCACTGGCCCAGAGCGCGGCCAATCGTCTGGCGCGCACCCGCAATTCCGCCGGCTACGGCGATCTGCTCGACGAACTGGCGCGCGAGCAGGGCCGGCAGACCGCTTCGGTCGCGCAACAATCCCCGGCCAGCTCCTCAGTACGCGCACCAATCTGGCGATCGCTCCCGGCTTCGGCACTTCGTTCGCGCAATCGCTCGGCCGCGGCCTGGGCAGCCTGCTCTGACGCGAGATGCAGTCACTCTGGGCGGGTTTACGCCGTACACCCGAAGAATCCCCCTGCTTGGGCTGCAAAAAAGGAGAGATTCTTCGAGCCAAAAATCGGCTCTCAGAATGACACAGCAGCTTTTGTACTTCCGAAGTTCCTTGGGTTTCGATTGGAAACGACACTGCCGTGAAAGATAACCATGCAGACACCGAATGATGCTCTGGCCTTAAGGGGCTCGATGATGGCCATTTTCCTTATGGTCGCTTGGATCCGTTCTCTATATCAAGAGCTCGCGGCACAGCTCGTTGGCTATGCGCGCGCATGAATCCCTATTGGCTGCCGTGGCTTTCACGCTGGTCACGCAGCTCTGCGTTTTCTTTCGGTGGCTGTATCGGCGCCTGCGCGATGCGGCCATGGAACGCGCCTTCATCCGGGACGTAGCTCTTA
>QHYQ01000015.1 GCA_003224175.1 Acidobacteriota bacterium | reverse complement strand
CGACATAGGGGCATACGAATGGCATCCTTAGCACCAGCTGTCATAGCTTTTCCCCCGGTCTAATCTCTTTGGTTCCGGGGCCGCAACTTTGTCCACAATAGCCGTGTAGAGCCGCTTGTGGCGTGGTGCTACAAACCTTGTGTTGTGCCACAGGAGAGTGAAGACGCCGCCAACGCTGCGGCATCGGTTCAAAAGCTGCAACAGGAGTCCCAGGCTGTCTTGTTCGCTGCCCGTAAAAAGAATCTGATCCATTAACACCAATGGTATTTCCAATAGGTTTGCTTCGCGATTTGCGAAAAACAACCACGGGCGATACGGAACGCAAGTGCCGGCCCTAAATCCCCCTTGATCCGCGTAACCAATCGTACTGTCGTACGCGAGGCCACAATCCTCCCAATGCAACCATGTTTCAGGCGCCCAGCGGAGGTAGTGCTGCCGCCCACCAAGCGGTCCGGGGCCGAGCAACTGAGTGAGCTGGTCCACCTCCCTGCGCAGCAGCTCAGGATTCAAGAAGGTTTCGTAGCCGGGATGCACGCCGTTCGTTATACCGTGCTCTCGCAGCCAGGAGATTACCTTCCTTGCAGCGGGCTGAAACGGATCATAGCCGCTGTCGAATTGGCCAGGTGGGCTGACCTTCCAATAGAATTCGCAATCAAGACCTCGCTCCAGTTCCATCTCTGCGAGCTGCTGTGCACAGCTCAGGTAGGTAGGGGGCCCTGCACCAAAGGGCACCGCGAGCAAGTCGTGAGCCGTTGCTCCCGGGCAGTGGCGCCGAATGGCGTGACCCAAAATTTCTCTTAAGTTGAAAGGAATTCCGATATGGTCGATGTCATGGGAAATGAGGACACGAAGTGTCCTCTTCTCCGGCCGCCACGCCGGGAGTAGATGGGTCAACACCTGCTCGAATGCCAGGCCATACTCGTCTACGATGGGACGTTGTAAAAATTGCTCGCGGCTGGCAATACTCGCGGCGCTCGGGAAGCGACCGTGCAGGTCTCGGTGGATGGTCAGAGTTTCCTCCAGCCGCGAGAGTGTAAACGCGAGCGAGGAGAGCAGGTCGAACGCACAATGGACGACGCTGGGTCCTACCGACAGGAAAAGTGGTGTGTTCTCGCGGTCGTCGTCACTTACCCATGGCACGATGAAATTGGGCACCTCGCGTTTTATAGAATCGACCGGGGCGTGCATCCAGGAAGCTCGTCGCACGCCAATGTTGCATTGGGAGAGCTGCCGCTGAAAGTCAATGCAGGTGTGGGGAAAGCAGATATACTTCGGGGGGGGCCTGTGCACACATACTATCGTTTGACACTCCTCGAAGGTTACTGTCCACGAGCGAAAGAACTCCCCCGTGACGCCTGCTCTGCGCGCGAGTTCTTTCAAGCTATACAGCCTGCACTCGCGAGTCAACTCGGATCGCTGACTTGAAATTTCAGATACCTGTGTGCTCATGCACGCCTGCGGATCATCCCCTTAGCTTCGGGCAAGACTAGGTCATGCAACTTTCAGCGCGTCATCGCGTTTGCTTCCGCGGATCAGCCCCGTCCGCTCCTTCAGATAGTTCAGCATTGGTGAACGAGTGATCCAAAGCCCCATAGCTACTGTTGAGAGCCAGCACACCGAGGCGAAGACAATAGCGGCGACATCTGCACGGCGCGTTCCATTGATATGGACGATTCCGGTGGCGAAATGTCCAACCATCCCTGCCACCACCGCCACCCCCATGGCGCTGACGATTTCACCATAGCGAAGGGTTGTCCATCGAGCCACTCCCTTGCGGTGCAGCAAAGCAGAAAGAGCTATAACATTGACTGCCACGGCCAGATCAGAAGCGACGAGTAGGCCCGAGGTTGACCACAGAAGAAACAGCCATCTGTAGACGGGAAAGAAAAAAACCGCGGTCAGCGTTCCCGTCGCGGCGGGTGTTAATGTATCCATTGCAGCGGAGAAGGCGCGACCGTAGGTCATAAGCAGTGACCAGAAGACCAGCGAGAATGCCAGGCAAGAAAGATAGAAGGCGGTTTTCTGAGAATCTGCAAACTCAAAACGGCCGCGGCGCAGCAGACCATCGCATAGGGGCAGCGATACCGAGATGATCCAGGAAGCCGCCAGCAGCGTAACTGCCGAAACCCAATATACGGTTTGGTTGACAGTTTCCTCAAACTCTTGAAGCCGCCGTTCCGCGAATAACTTGGCAAGAAAGGGCACAGCAGCCTGGCTGCTCGTACTGCCCAATAGGGTTACCGGGACGAACAACAACTGTTTTGCATAATGCAACCGCGTGATATCTCCGGTCATCCCGGACGCGAAAAACCATAGAAACCAGTTATCCGCGTTGAACATGGAGACGCTTAACATCATTGGCAGCGCAAGTTGCGACCACGTTCTCAACCCGGGATCGCGCACATCGAAGCAAGGCCGATAGGAGAAGCCGGAGCTCCTCAGGCCAATGGCGTTCAGCAAGCAAGGACCCAGCAAGGCGCCCAACAGAGCGCCCACGGCCAATGACGTAATGCCCATGCTGCTGCCTGCAAGCACGCCCGCGGCAAGTACGCACAGGTTCAGCAGTAACGGAGCAACGGTAGGGAGGAAGAATCGACGCTTCGAGAGCACGACAGCAGAGGTCATCGTTCCGACATACAGAAGCAGTCTGGCGGGAAGCAGAATGCGAATGAGCCGCACGCAGAGACTGAGTTGGTCTGGGGTGAACTTCGGGAATAGAATTCGCGCGCACTGCGGCGCCATGATTCCAGCCACGAGCATTGTCGCGAAGAGCACGGCCGGCACTACGGTCACGATGACCGAAAAGGACTTTTGCGCCTGCTTCTGATCCTCCTCGGACAACAGGCGGGTGAGTACGGCAGTAAGCGTAATGGTCATGGTCCCGCCCGCCAGCAACGAATACAGAATGTCGGGAATGGTGAAGGCGGCGACGTAGGCATCGGTTTGCTGCCGAGCGCCGAATGCATACGCAATGTAAGCCTCGCGGGCATAGCCAATACAACGTGACATGATGACGGTACCACTCAGCAACGCTGTGGCTGAGACAATGGTGTGCTCATGGTCGTGCCGCAGTGCTTTGCCAATACTGTTGAGCCGATCGCGGACTGAAGTTCCCGGTCTCACCGTTTGGCTTATAGACATGGCGGAAACCCGCTACAGAATTGTACGGCGTTGACCTCAGCCTACTGGCGCGTTGTTAGGCCAATCGTTTGCGGGGCTTCTGCGAGGTAGGAATGGCTCAACGGCGCATTCCGAGTCTCGGCAGAAGTGAGCGTTACCAGGCGAGCGGCGCTAAAGACAAGTCCACACCAGAGCCACAGGGGTCGGTTGTTTATGTCCTCGCTAAACATGCCAGCGGCCACGCAGTTCACGAACATGGGCAGAAGGAATGAGTAACGACCGGCGCCGGCCGTGCATAGGCGCCCTAGGCGATTGCATGCTGCCACGAGCAGCAAACAGAGAGCAATTAGCCCTATTGCGCCCTGCTCGATCGCCACCTCCAACAGGAAATTGTGCGGATACTCGGTCTGAAACGGCAGCCGGCCGCCACTAGTCTTAGAGGTGGCGTCGTATCCATAGTAGTAGGTCACCCACGCTCCCATCCCCCAACCGGAAAAAGGCTTCTCCAGAAATCCCTCCACGGCCCGGCGGTAAAACTCAAGTCTCTGGCCGGCAGTCCCGCCAGGATTTTGCCAATCGTAAAGGAGAGACACTTCTGACTCTTTCTGCGTAAACTTGCTTTTGGCGACCGGAAACTGCTCGATCCACAGCACCGCAGAAGCAGCAATGATCGGCAACAGAGCAAGACCGGCCAGCACTGCCTTTCGCGACACGAAGCCAGATTGGCCCCGTATCGCGAATAGGCCCACCACAAGGCCAAATAGTAAGGAGACGATCGGCCCACGAGCAGCACATGCGATCAGCCCTAGGATCAAGATGGGAACGCAGACCACTGTGATCAGCCGCGCGTACCGCTCAGTAAACCGATAGTATACGAGGATGATTATCATCCCTGCAATAAGGTGTGCATCACCGATTCGGGTAATATCACCATTCCCTGTGAGAATTAATGACAGTTTTGCACCGTGGACGATGTCCCACACCGATCGAAATGCCAGGATTAGGGATAAAACAAAGCTGATGGCAACGAACTGCTTGAAATCTTTTTCTTCGTTCAACAGGAGAAACGGCGAGAGGAACAACGGTGCGCTGATGAAGACGAATCGAGCAAGCTTAATCCCTCCGGACAATGCTGCCGGAGTATACATATAGCTCACGACCATGATTGTAAAGAACGCCAGAAACGAAATAAGCGCAGTCGCCTGTCCGGCGAATGCATCGCCAAGCGTAAACCGTTCGCTCCCACTGAGTCGAAGCAGGACCTCCAGCACGAGGGAGATGGTCAAGATACCGAGAAAGATGACTGTAGGGTCGGTTGCGGTGATCGCGCCGGCCGCCTCGAGCTTGAAACTGCCGACGAATAGGAGCCCGGCGAGTGGTGCGAGACGATATTTGCGCGATACGGCGATGGCGGCCGCGAACGCCACTACCGCCAAGAGCGACAACGCCGGGCCAAGATCGGTCCTTGCCGCAACGCCGGCCACAATCGCAAGGAACAGCAACGTTCCCAGTGTCAATTGCCGCGTAGGCGGAGACATTTTTCCTTCAGATCAGTGCTGGCTGGATACATACGTGTGAGTGTCAATAAGGATGGTAGATGGCAACACCAGTTGCAGTTTGGAGGATGGCCTCCAGACTTCTGCGCGCCGCTGCTTTGCCCGCGCTACTGGGGACGAAGATGATGTCATCTGCCTGTAACGCCCAATCCGGAGATTTGCCCGCAATGATCTTCTTCAGTGGCAGGGGTAGTTCCTGGCGTCCACTTGTGGTCTTGCGAATTAATTTCGCATTATTCGAGGCGGCTGTGGAGTTGGTTCCTTGGGCCATGGCGATCGCTTGCAGGACCGTCAATTCCGGTCGATCCAGAACGATCCCACTGGGTAAGCGCACATCACCCACGACGTAAACGATACCTGCCCGAGAAACAACCACAGTGTCTCCGGGCAATAGTTGAACGTTGTGATAGGAATTGCTACTGGGATCGTACTTCATGGCCTCAGGCTGACTCGGAGCCTGCCGGTGTGTAATCGACACGAGATTGCCGGCCGTTGGAGTGGTCCCGCCGGCAGCGGAGATCACATCGAAAAGAGTGTGTACCCCGAGCATGGGGTAAATACCTGGTTTGTGCACTTCTCCCAAGACCGAAATACCCTGGCTCGCGTATTCTTTTGCGAACACCGATACAAGGGGATTGGTAAAGTATTGCCCGGCAGAGAAGCGCTGCTCGAGCAATTTCTCGGATTGCCGAACTGTTAATCCCACGATTTTTACCGAGCCGAGCAGCGGCAGCGAGATCTCACCTGCGCCATCGACGCGGACCTGCCTGTCAAACTCGGGTGCGTCATATACGCTCACTTCCAGCAGATCGCCGCTACCGATCACGAGATCCGTTTGGGAGCCCGGCAAGGCGAGCGCCTGACCGGTAGGGGTGGTAGCATCAGTCTCGGGCGCCGCAGCGCGTTGGGTTTGCTGCCCGAATGCGGCTTGCCCTAGGCACCCAGAGCCGGCAAGGAGGAGAACCGGGGCGAACAACCGCATCCAGATTTGTTTCCCACGGCTAGTTGTAATTCGCATCTCCACACTCCCTTCTTGTGCGGAAGCACGACTTAGCAGAAGCGACTCCAGGTTGGGAACAGTCGCGGCTAGAAGGGCCCTTTTATCAATTTTCGGAGGTAATACAGCCAGTCGGCAGCCTCGGGCAAGGGATCGCGCAATGAGAAAAGGTCGTGAAACGTTCTGGGTACTGGGATGAGGAATTCCCAGAGAGTGCGCAGGCGCGGCGGGAAGTCGCCGGGGAAGCTTTTGGGTTTGCCCTTCAGCACCTGAATCAAGTGACCGCAGTCGCCGACCAGCCACCGGCAACGCACGCCGGTGCGATACTCAAATTGAGGTTCCACATCGCCATATTCGGCTATGTGCGCAAGCAAGGCGGGGAAATCAACTCCTGCGTAGATCGACAGAGCCAGAGAGTTCCAAAACCGCGGATTCACTTCCAAGAACACCGGAACGTTCTCCGGAGTGATCCTGAACTCCACCATGGCGACACCATGGTAGTTCAGCGCGCGCAGAATTCGCAGTGCACCATCCCGCATGGCGGGGAGCGGGCGAATACTGAGCCGCACCGCACTTCCCGAACCAGTGGGGTGGACATCGCGTACGCGCGCGTGGGCAAACTCAGCGCGCAGTTCGCCATGGTTCATCAGGACAAAGTAGCCAGCGCCGTGGCCCGGAACCAATTCCTGGGCCAGCACCGACGAGCAATTCTGGGCCAGTCGCCGGTAGGCCGTAAGACATTCATCGGCGTTACGGGCGTACAGCGGGCGGGCCGTTCTGGTAATCATGCCCTCTGCACCGATTTCTGCAGACTTGCTGGCCTTTATCACGGCGGGATACCGTACGCTGCGCGCGACCTCTCTGGCTTGCTCCTGGTCGGTGATCACGTGCGACTCCGGCACCACCAAACCCAGAGACTTGGCCAATGCAGTGGTGTGAGCCTTGTCAATCGCGTTCGATAGACACTCGGGTGAGGGCATGACCATGCGAGCCCCGCGGCTGCGCAGCAGCTCGCCATGCGTGGAAAGCGCAACGGTCGTATATTCCGTATGCGCGATGATTAGAGTACCTGGCTCACGTGCCGCTTCTGCAGCCACATCGGCCGCGAATGCCATGGAGTTCTTCTGGGGGCAAGTATAGACAAATGTCCCGCCGCAATAGCGTGAGACTCCAGCTTTGGAGAGCTTTCGCGTCGCGCCGACGACGACGCGGTAACCAGCGCGCTTGAGCGAACGCACCGAGGCAACACAGGCATTCTCGTCCCCATCTAGGGCCAGCACCCTCATTCGGCGCTCTGTCAGTGCCGCGCTCGACACAGTAGCAAGCCGAAGTTGCTCGTCAATGACAGCTGTACTCCGATGCAGGCTCATCCGCGACCTTTCAGTGCACCATATAGGTTCCCCGCTCCTGTTGACTCATGCCAAAGCAGCTCGAAAGGAAACATGGCGGCAGTTCGCTTTGCCATGGTCTGCAAAATGGCTTGCTCGGCCTGCGCAAGTAGTTGTTGCCGATCTTGGGAAGCATCCAGGATCACCACGTTCCGTCGGTTATGCAGGAAGGCGCGGCAAGTTGCCGAATAGGTGATTGTTTGCTTCATCGTAGCTTCGCGTATGCCCGCATCAAGAGTTGGCGAAAGTCCGACGCCTACATCCCGGGCGCACTTGCGCGAACACACAACTCCAGGCGGTGCATCGATGAATAGCCAAAGCTCCGGTTGCGGCATGAACTTCGCCATCAGACGCGCTACCACGACCGAGGAATGGTACTTCCTCGGAGCGATCAGCACATCATGGTAGTAGCGGTCGTACAAAATGAGTTGCGAGCTGACTCTCAACAGATAAATTTTGTGCACCCAGTGCTCCAGGCACCAGATAGCTGGTCGAACGAATGACAGGAGTCGGTCCTTGATCCGGGAGTGGGGAGCGGCAGTTGCGAGAGCGGCCGTCGGTGTGCCACGGTCGTACAAAAGTTTCGGCCTGAAATTGATGGTGGTAATCTCCCCTGCAGTATGTTGCAGCACGCGGCCGAGCTCAGCGATCAAGGTTGTTTTCCCGACGCCGTCTGGCCCGAGTGCGGCAATCCTTGTATATTTCCTATCCCTAAGCCGGTTCCTGAGTTCATGAGCGTAGTATCTGCAGGTTTGGGCCATCGCCCGGAGCGGCATGGTTCTGAACGCATGGTAGAGCAATGCGCGACGAACGGCAGCGAGTCGCAGCGAAGCTTGCCCATACTCGCCAGCGGCGAACCAGCCAACCAGGTCGGCCGAAAGACGTTCTCCAATGCGGGGGGAAATGCGGCTGATGGCAATGTTTCTTTCCAGCTGCAATATACGCGACGCTTTTGCTCGATAGCGTGTCTTGACGTTGCCGCTACAGAAGTATGTATTCAGCACCTCATTGAGCACACCATCGACTTGGTCTGGAACATGCATCGCGCTCCAGGTCCAGCTGGGGAGAGATCTGCCCAGCACTGACCTAGCGTCGAGAAACGCATGACCTTTCCAAGCAAGTTCAAACGTGAAATCAAGATGAATTCCCTGCCGTGCCAGACCTCCAACAAACACGCTCGCTTCATGGAGGTGACGTACGATGCCGGTAATGAAGACATTGGAAATACCGGCAATCAGGCGTAGGACCAGAGAAAACTGTGTTGGAGGAATGAGGATGTCAATATCGTCGCTGCTGTTGTGTTCCGGAAGCTCTTCGTAGTTCCGTAAAACACACCACCGAATCCCATTCTCATTGAGCTCGGTAAAAAGCCTCTGCAGGAACTGAGCAAGCGTAAGGCGCGGTTGTCCCTTCATGTCCGTCGCGGTACGGGCATCAGTCGATTGCATAACGGCGTGCGTCGTGGATGTCTTGAGCATATCAGGCGAGCGTCGGTGTGCCGAGCATCAACGGTTGGCATTGTGCGGCCGCCTGCAAACGCAAGCGCCGTTCATGCCAGTGGCGCACCAATTCTTGTGGTGTGGCCAGCCATACGTCCGAGTCGTGCAACACGCGCTCGAAGATTCCTAGCAGCACTGGCAGGTCGCCGGTATAGTGATAGTCATTGCAAGCCGCTTCCGTATGCCAGTTCAGCAGGGCGACTCCTCCGCGTTGGTTGATGATGTCGATTACGGCTAAACTGTCGCCAACAGCGTGGCCCAATTGTCTCCCTGGCGTGCGGATGTGGCCGTCCATTATGGCACTCGGTACTTCGTAGAGATCCAAAGCTCTATCCGTGCCGAAGTCGAAAGGTTGGAACGGCAGGCAAGTTCCCGCCCGCAATCCCGCCCGGTCCTTCCAGGCGATTGAGGTGTCATACCGAAAGCCAGCCTGCACGTGCCTGCGAAACGTGAGGTGTGGCTGACCCCAATCTAGCGCCCAGTAATGGTGCCGAAGTCCCACCACCGGACGGCCAAGCTGCTGCTCGATGAACTCTTTGCCTTCCCTAAATGCCCAGACGTCTTCCTTTGCATGGATTGGAGCATGCAAGCCGAATTCCCAACCGGCGTCCGCCATAGAGTGAAGAAGGCGCCAATCCACGGGCTGGTTCGCCACGGTGGACCGGCAGTCATTGAGGTCCCGCTTCAACCGCTTGGGCCGCACAAACAGGTAAAAACAACTACGCAACCAGGGCTGCTCGATGCGCCGCCATTTCGGAAATCCAAACAGAGGATTGGCAGCAGGGCGCCGGAAGTAGGTGAACCCATCTTTGAACATCCTGAAGGAAATTGCATCGCGCCGAAGGACTGCCTTTCCGAGGTTATAGGCCATTTCCATCGATCAAGTCGATGTGTTCGAACGAGGTGCCTCTTGGGCCCCACACCTTCCTGCCCTTATGCGACAGCGCGGTACAGTCCGTATCTGGCTGGTATGCACGAGAATCGCATTGCAGGAGCGGGATACACCCGTCGGTTTGCTTTCTTTCTCCATACACGACATTGCAGCCGGTTGTGGCCTCGTTAACAAAACGTAGAGGCAGTCCCCACCTGGTAGATAGCGTTTCGAACGCATAGCGCGCCCGCGATTCGATTTGCACCGGCACTCGCAAGATTACGTTGAGCACAGAACTGGTGTGCGTGTTGCTGCGCGCGAGCGCAGCAACGGCTAGTCACAGGTGCTTCGCGTCGTTGGCTAGTCCGGCGCTCTCCATGCAGGCACGAGCAGTTCAGCCGAACGCTTAGGTGTCAGTAGGGAGTCGTACAAGTCGAGGAGTGTCTTTTTCTCGACATCCCACACGTACGAGCCTTCGACAGCCTGGCGGCCACGAAGGCCCATTTCGCGAGCTTCTTCGGGATGAGTGAGCAGGTATTCCATCGCAGTCGCAATCGCGCGCGGATCTTCAGGTGGAACCAGGAGTCCGCATCTCGCGGCGTCGATTATCTTTCTCCAGTCGGGGAAGTCGGATGCGATCACGGGCACGCCCGCCGCCATGTATTCGAACAGCTTTGTTGGCCGTGAACGAATGTAGTTTGGCTGGGGATGGATTACGACCAGGCCCACGCGCGTTCGCCCCAGGACATCGGCTACGCGATCGCGCGGGATGTATCCGAGATTGTCGACGCGATCCCATCCCGGAGTGTTCAACAGGGGAGTCGCGACAACCAGAGCCGAAAGGCGTGCAGCGCCAGCGTTCTCGAGCCACTCGGTGACCGGCACTAGAAGGCGACGTAGCCAGGTAGGCAGATAGAACTTGTAAGCCATGGTCCGCGGTAGGTCTTCATGGATGTCGTAGATGATTTTGGCACCGCGCGCTCGCAGCAGCAGTCCAACGCTCAGTAGCTCCGGATCATGAAAGTGATAAAGCTCCGCTTGCTGTCGCACTGCCTTGCGGTATACCCTCCAGGCGCCGAGCGTCATGCGAACGATGCGCGACTTCGGCTTGCGAATGGCCTTGATGTGCACTCCATCCACGACACGATCCTGTTGATCCGGGGCAATCAACACTACCTCATAGCCGCCTTCGGTGAGCGATTTGCATTCCTTGTGGAATATGCGCATGTTGAGCGGTCCGTGCACCGACGTCAGATGCACGACCTTGCACTTCTTCGCCGTATGCTGGCCGTTCCCGGACTCCCAAACCGCGCTCCCGGATTTGCTGTCGCCGTGACCTTTATGCATGTGACCCCTTGGGCACAATCGAGTCTTACTACAGTTGGTTGGCGTAGCGACAGCCGAGGGCACGTGCTGCCGAGGAGATGGTCATCAGGCTGCCGTGATCAGGACATCCGGTTTCGCCACGTGCGGCTTAGGATCGGCTTCTCGACACACATCGGATTCGACCTGATAAAGCCGCCCACACTCCGGACACTTCAGTTCAGGTGATGATCCCACGAGGCGTACGCCGCAATAGCACATCCAGCCAATCCGCTCAGCAGGAACCCCTACGACCAGGGCGTAGTCGGGGACATCGCGAGTCACTATAGCCCCGGCACCGACGAAACTGAACTTGCCCAAAGTGACGCCACAGACTACGGTTGCGTTGGCCCCGATCGAAGCGCCTTGTTTCACCAGCGTCCTCCGGTACTCATGCTTGCGGCTGATATGGCTGCGGGGGTTGATCACGTTGGTGAACACCATAGAGGGCCCACAGAAGACATCGTCTTCCAACTCAACCCCTGAATAAACGGAGACATTGTTTTGGATCTTGACGTTCTTGCCAATTTTCACACCCGGACTGATCACGACGTTTTGTCCCAGGTTGCAATTGGGCCCAAGCTTTGCGCCGGCCATGACATGCGAGAAGTGCCAGATCCTGGTCCCAGCACCGATTTCACATCCAGGATCGATGCTGGCCGAAGCATGTGCGTGGTATAGCGGTCGGTCGACTGCGATCTCGACGCGGCTGAGTTGTTTGAGCGAGCGCTCACAAGCGTCAAGAACCTGCAGAACACCCAACGCTTTTTCCCCACAGGTGCGCGGGACTTGTCGCGTGCGAATGCACTCCAGGAAATGTTCGCATTCGATGCGTAGCGGTTCGTCGGCGGGAAGAGGCACAATCTGTCCTGCCGCCTTCTGGGCCACCGGCACGCGATCGACCCAGGCGATCCGGTGATCATAAAGGACAAGCTTGCGTTCCCGTTCGACGTCATCGAATACGGCCATCTTCTTGCCACCGACAATCGTTAGCTTCTGCTCCTTGAACGGATGCAACCAACTGACGAAGATGTGCGCTTTCACCCCACTTCTGAACTCACACGTCGTCAGAGTCGTGTCAGGAATCTGCGGATTGAGGTAGCTGCCGCCCTGGGTCATCACATGAGTCGGCACTTCACCAAGCAGGTAGAGAATGGCCGAGATGTCGTGTGGTGCGAAGCTCCACAGAATGTTCTCCTCTGTGCGGAGCTTTCCCAGGTTGAGGCGGGAAGAGTAGATGTACTGAATGTTACCAAGCGCGCCTTCCGAGATCAGTCTCTTGAGTTCTCGGACAGCTGGATGGTACTCGAGAATATGACCGACCATGAGGATCCGCTTACGCTCGCTCGCGAGAGCCACTAATTCCTGTCCTTCCTCCACGTGGAGCGCCAACGGCTTTTCGACGTAAACATCCTTGTCGTGAAGCAGGGATTTCCTCACCATGTTGTAGTGGTCCGCGGCTGGGGTGGCGATGACTACGCCTTGGATACTGCGGTCGGCCAAGACGGCGTCGGGATCGCGCGTCGTGCGGACCTGAAACTCAGCCTCAATCCGTGAAAGGGCCTCGTCCCGGATATCACAGACGCATTCAAGTGCTGCCAGTGCGCGAAGAGTGCGTACCAGATTCTTGCCCCAGTATCCAGACCCGATCACCGCGATTTTCGGTTGCGCAGATTCCATCGTCGTGTCCCTCGTTTCAGCATTCAGAATGTGATTTTGTGACCATAGAACTTTGCGACCGCTGCTACCACGGAGGCCTGCTGGCCTTCGGTAAGCTCGGCAAAGATAGGAAGGGCGAGCACTTCGCGACACGCAGCTTCCGCTTGCGGGAAGTCCCCTTTGGTGTATCCGAGGTAGGCAAATGCGGGCTCGAGGTGCAGCGGCAACGGATAGTAGATCTCGGTGGGAATCCCCGCGCGCTGGAGGTGGCTTCGTAAAGCATCTCGTTCCGGCGCACGGATTACGAACTGATTGTAAACATGATTGCGGCGGGCATCCTCCTCGGGTATCTGGACGTATCGATTCAAGCCGTTCTCCAGGAACATGGCCCTATATCGGCGTGCATTGCGCTGCCGCGCTGCAGTCCATGTCGGCAAGTACCGAAGCTTCACGCGAAGAATGGCTGCCTGAAGCGCATCGAGACGGCTGTTCATTCCCACAGCCTCGTACGAGTACTTAGTACGGCTGCCGTGGACACGAAGGATGCGAAGCCGGTCGGCCAACGCAGCATCGTTGGTGGTCAGCATTCCGCCGTCCCCTGCCCCGCCTAAATTCTTGGAAGGGAAAAAGCTGAAACATCCAATTTGCCCCAGAGTCCCTGCCGGGTGGCCTTCCCAGCTCGCCCCTTGCACGCAGGCGGGCGATCGATCCAACGGTTGCACCAAAGGTGAACGGCGTGGTGATGACCTCGTCGCCAGGTCCAATTCCCAAAGACATCAATGCCAGAACCAGTGCGTCCGAGCCGGACGCACAGCCGATTGCAAAACGGCAGCCCACAAACGCGGCAACTTCGGTCTCGAAATTGTCAACCTCTGGTCCGAGGATGAAGTGTTGGCTCTGGAAGACCCTGCTAACCGCCGACAGAATTTCATTTTTTATGCTGCCGTACTGTGCTTGTAAGTCCAGGAAAGGAAACATCATTGGACGCCGCTCGGGTTGCTTCTCCGTTGGCACTGCCATTTGAGGTGACATAATTGACTTCCTGGTGAGGGCTGACCTAAGGGCAAAGAGCCGGTCCAAATCACCTGGTTGGCTTAGTGGGTAGCTTCCTATTTACGCCTCGACATTGTGGTAGTAGTTGTACCCATGTAACTTCACATCTGTTGCGTTGAGCACGATCGTGATCACCGGCGCTCCGTGAGCCTCTTCGAGTAGCTGCAGCGCGCGGATCATCGCCTCCCGGGTGGTTACTGCAGAACGGCCCACAAGGACCACACCGTCCGCGCCCATCGCCAGCGCCCGGCCGTCGGCATAAGGCAAAACCGGGGGGGAATCAATGATCACACAATCAAATCGCTGGCGGAGCTGAAGCAATACGTCTCCCATGGCTGGCGATAGGATGAGTTGTCCCGCGGCTGCCGTCATGGGGCCGGCCGGCAAGACGGTGAGGTTCGAAATGCTTCCGCTCGGGATCAGAGCATCTTCCAGAGGCACTAAACCAGTCAGCACAGCGCCGAGTCCGAGCTCGGCGTTCAAGCCGAAGGCAGCAGCGACGCCAGGCCTCCTCAGGTCAGCATCAACGAGGCAGGTCCTGCACTGCTGACCCATTGCCATGGCCAGATTGATGGCAACAGTCGTCTTGCCTTCTGCGGCCAGCGAGGACGTGATCAGCAACACTCGCGGAGTCCACGAACGTCCCAGGAACCTGACCCCCGTATACAGGCCGCGAACAGCTTCAGCCTGAGGCGAGGATGGTTTGTCCAGAAAGAAGAGCGGACGCACCTCTTGGTTCCTCTTGCGTCGCAGAGGCTTCGAGAGCCCCAGACGTCCGCCGCCGTTTGCTTCCATGGCAGGGAGAATGGCGATCGAAGAAGGCCCAATCCATCTCGTAATGTCCTCGGGGGTGTAAATGCGGTTGTCGACTGCTTCCCACAAAAATGCCAGCACCAGCCCGCCGATGGCACCACCGACCAGTCCCAACAAGATGTCCGTTGGCCGATTCGGGCGAGTTGGCTTGTCGAGAACCCGGGCCTGATCGACGATGCGGATGTTACTGGATTTTGAAGCTGCTGCAACACCAGCTTCGCGAACGCTGGCATACAGAGAGTTGTAGAGCTGTGTATCAGCCTGTGCTTGTTTCTTCAGCGAGCTGTACTGGGCCATCTGATCACCCAGCTTCGTGGTGCTTTTCATCTGTTTGGCCAGCAGCTGCTCATGCTTATTCGCAATCGCAAGACTGACACGAAGCTCGTTCAGAATCGCCTCACGACGGGCGGCCAATTGCGTCTGCAATTCGTCGATCTTGTGCTGAAGCTCCTTCACTTTCGGGTGTTCTCTTCCATAGATGACCAACGCTTGTGACAGTTCCGCCTTAGACTCGGCGAGCTTCTCCGACAGCGCCTGGACGACCGGGTTGTTGTCGACCTCGGGCAGAGACTCGGGGCCTTGGTTGAGAGAGCCGCTTAGCAGCGCTTGCAACCGGAGGCGCTCCTCTTGCGCATGCATGAGCTGCCGGTTTAGGTCCGTGAGAGCTTCGGAATAAGTGTTCTTGTCCGCGTCCAGATCGGCTAATCCAGTGACCTGCTGGAACTCGGAGACGGCGGTGTTGGACGCCTGCATTTTGGCGCGGACGTCGTCGAGTTGACGTGCGAGCCACTCGGTGGACTGAAGGATGGCGTCATGGCGCGTCTTGTACTCTCTCTCGACGAACTGGGTCAGCAACGTGTTTACGACCGTGGCGGCCAGGTGCGGGTCGGGGCTTGCGAAGCTGATGTTGACGAGGTGACTGGTTGCATCGCGGTTGATCTTGAGTCGGCTGCGGAAAGCCGTCAGCGCTGCACTTTCTGCTGGGGTCAGGTCTTCCCTGTTAGCATCCGCAGCAGGGGGTACCCGCTGCGCCAAGCGGCGATCTACCAGTAGACCGTTTTGGGCCAGGTTCAGCTGGCGGATGACATCGATGGCAAGGCCATCGCCGCGAAGATCCTGGGCTTGGGTCTCCACATATGCTGATTCATTGGTGTCCGATCCAGGGCGCTCCAACGAGAAAATTTCCGATCCGGGTGGGTCGATTTCGATCCGCGCTACGGGTTCGTAAACCGGTTTGGTCAGAAAGGCTATTACGGTACACGCGCCGCTGAAGAGCACAGCGAAAATCAGCGACAGACGCCAGTGTTTCTTGACGGTAGCAATGGCACGCACCAGTTCCGTTGGCTTATGACGCATCGAAGCACCGGTGTGCTCGATGCGGAGAGTCTGACGTGGTGGCAGCAGTTCCGCCAGCTCCCCTGCCTGAGCCAGTGCTTTGAAGATTTTACTCGTCGTTAATACCTCGTTAATATAGGTACATTATTCATCATCGCGAGCGTGGATACCGCAGCTTGTATTTCAGCCACCGCCTCTCCAGCGACGCGAGTTCACGGCGTTGGATGTTACCCTCGGTCCTGGTGGTTCGCAGAAAATCGAGCAGCTCTGCGACGGGGACGAACAAGCCATTCTTGCGGGAAAGCCGGCGAAGGAGGCTTTTGAACCTGGGATTCACGGTCCCTCCCTCGCTGAAACCCTCTGAGAAATGCGTGTACATGATGCATATACCACCCTCAGCTTCCAGACGGTCTTGGCTAGCTTCATTTATCCGCTCACAAAAGCTACCAACATCGGCACCCTCAGAACTCGTGAACCAAAAGTTTACGAAGGGCTTGGCCGAATCATGGTAGGGCAGGGTCGGGTTGACGCGCGTAACATTGATCTCGTCGACGGTGAAGTTGCGGACATACTCGATGTGCTGTTTGCAGATGTCGCCCCAAAAATAAGGCGAACTTTCAACATGACCCTCGTAGGGGGCGGTTCGCTTGAAGAAGGACCATGCCCGGCCGGCAGCCCGTCCCGCGGCGCTTGCCAGACGGCCGGTCCCCCAGTAGACGTTGTCGCGATTGCGATAGTGGTTCGTATGGGTGCGCGGGTAGTGGCCTAGACGATCACAGAATATCTGCAATCCGCGCTCAACCACGTCTCGAGTGGAATCATGGTTCCTGACACCATGCAGTGCAATTTCGAAGCCCTCATTTTCGAGCCTTTGGACAAACTTGAGATACTCGCGGTCGTGCAGCGTCGCCCCGGTAGACCCACCGCTGGTGTGGGCTGCTACTAGCGGGAGCGGCCAGACCGACTTGGTCGTACGGAACCCCAAGTCTGACAAGCACGTGTAAACTGGACCAACATTTTCGAGAGTGCTCCCGTCTGTGTCATCGAACACAGTAAATGCAAAGGTACTCTTTCCCGCGAACCCGGCCACTCGTATCCTTTACCAGTGCGGAAGCTTTCTTCAAAGTGTGAAAGAAATTGTTACCCTTGTGCTTCGAGCCGGGGAGTTTTAGAAACCTGACTCCGCGGAGATTTACTCGCGGTGGTTATGCCCACAAGCGTGCCGAAACCGTATACGATGTGGAACGCAAGAAAAACGAGGGGAAGCAATAGCGGTGCAATTGCTTTGTTGCGCACAGCGGTTGCCGTAGCAGCCACTACTCCCACGGTGAAGTGAGCCGCAAGGATCAACAGCACAGCGGCGATAAAGCCGTACCCATGCGGCCAAGATGCAAACTGAAACAGCACGCCGACGCCTGTAGGCGCCAACAACGTAGTCACAAACAAGAATGGCACAACATGCCGCAACGACATTGATGCTGGCTTGTGGCGCATGGAAAAACCATTCCAGGATCCCGCACGGAACGCGTATTTCCACAAGGCTGCCAGTGTGGGTTGTGCGCGATAGACGGAGTGGGTCCGTGATGTTAGGTATAGGCGGTAGCCTCGGGCGCGCAGCCGCTGGTTCATGTCATTGTCTTGGTTGCGGTGTAGCGCCTCATCATACCCGCCGATTTCGAGCAGCGGCTGTTTCCGAAACACAGGGAAAGGTATGGTATCGACAAAGCCCTCGGCCCGCGTGCGCACGGAGGTCGGAGAGGAGGCAAAACGGCTGGCAAAGGTCCAGGCGGTCAGCTTTGCTTGCAACCTGTCATTGGCCGGTGAGGTCATGACTCTCCCGCTGCAACCCACTGCCCCATGCCGCTGCAGTTCCTGCAAGCACACCGAAATATAATCGGGCGGATAGACCGAATGGGCCCCGAGGATGCAGACGTACTCGCCGCGGGCGGCACGCAGCCCGACATTGAAGGCGAAGGGTGTCTTGCGGTCCGGATTATGAAGCAAACGAACACGCCCATCGCCTGCGGCGATGCTTGAGGCCAGCTCGATTGTGCCGTCTGTCGAGTTTCCATCGATTACCAGGACTTCCAACTCAAAACCGTTCGAATCCTGGCTGAGGACCGACCGCAGGCATTGCTCAATGCTCTCGCGCTCGTTGAATGCGGGCATTATCACGGAAACGACTGGCTTCAATGATCTTGACACTTGGAAGTGTGGCGAAAGTTTCAGTTCAAGATTGCGGAGAACGTCTTTGCGAGGACTGCGACGTCGCTCCACAGGGTTGCTCGGGTACCATACTGAAGATCGAGCTGAATTTTTCGCGGCAGCAACACAGTCCGGTAAAACTCGTGTAGCTTTTCGGGCGGCACTGTCGCCAATAACTCTTCTTCATGCCGGGAGTACAGCGTCGCCCAACCAGTAATTCCGGGACGCAGACTCAAGACTTGTCGTTGCCATGCAGGCAGTCCAGCAAGGTACTCGGGGAGGTCGGGCCGCGGGCCTACCAAGCTCATTTCCCCGCAGATGACGTTGAACAGCTGCGGTAACTCGTCCAATTTCCACTGTCGGAGCATCCGGCCGACCGACGTGATACGCGAATCACCCGCAGCAGTGAGTCCCGGACCGGCATTACGGGCCGGTTGGATTGAGCCTGGGTGACAGCCTCGGCGACAGGTTTCGTTGCGGTAGCCATTTAGGCTGAAACCGCCTTACCTGCTTGGTATTCCGGATCGTGCTCCCCGGCGATGCGCAGGACCGTGGCAATGATGCGATCCACTTCCGCATCAGTCAGATCTGGGAAGATGGGCAGCGAAAGGCAACGTGAGTAGGCATCTTCGGCATTCGGAAAATCACCTAGCTTATAGCCGTAGGCACGCTGGTAATAGGGATGCAAATGGAGAGGAATGAAATGCACACTAGTGCCGATTCCGGCGAGCTTCAAGGCATCAATGAATCCATTTCGGTCCAGGCCAAACCGATGCGGACGGATACGCAAGATGTATAGGTGCCACGAAGTCAGTGAACTGGGTCCGCCGTCCGGGGGCACTTCAAAGGCACTGTTCGCTGAGAACTCCGCATTGTATCTAGCAGCGATTGTGCGCCGCCGCCACAGGAAGCGGTCACATTTGGCCACTTGCGCCACGCCCAAGGCGGCCAAGACATCCGGCATGTTCAGTTTGTGGCCGGCATTTTCGACCTCGTAGTACCACGAGCCTTCCCTAGCGTACCGATTCCACGCATGGCCACTGATGCCGTGCAGCCGCATGGAGTGAATGCGCCGCGCGTAGTTGTCGTCATCAGTCGTTAGCATGCCGCCCTCCGCCGTGGTCAGCGTTTTCGTAGCATAGAAGCTGAACGCAGTCAGTTCGGAGACCGTGCCAATGCGACGGCCTCGGTACGTTGATGGCAGCGCGTGTGCGGCGTCTTCGATGACTCGCAAATGGTGCCGCCGAGCGAGAGCCTGGACCGCTTCCATATCACAAGGTTCACCCGCAACATGAACAGGAATGATCGCACGGGTCTTCGCTGTGATCCGACGTTCGGCGTCACTCACGTCCAGGTTGAAACCATCCGGCACGCTGTCGCACAGCACCGGGCGAGCCCCGTAGTAGGTGACGACTTCGGCCGTTGCGGTAAACGTGTAGGTCGGGATGAGGACTTCGTCGCCCGGGACCAGCCCGATGACGTCAAGCGCGAGTTGTAAGGCCGCAGTACCTGAATTCACCGCCAACGCATGCTTACACCCAATATACGCGGCGAAATTGCGTTCAAATTCCTGTGCCACTGGGCCGGTCGTCAGCCATCCGGACGCGAGCACTTTCTGGACGGCTTCAATTTCCTCAGGTCCAATGGAGGCGCGGTGGAAAGGAATAAAGGGCACTCTAGTCATGACGTTGCTAACCTGGGAGATCGGCGAACTGCTCACTGACGTGCTGAGGGCACCTGCCGCGGTACTCCGGCATTTAGGCCCCTCGTTGGGCCGCTATCCCGAAGTCGCGCTGCCTGTGGTAATACCGCCAGGAACGATCATGGCGGTGAACGTCACACAGAGCCCGTACTTCGGAACTGGCCACGTACTCTGGCACCATGGCCTTCAATATCGTGATGAGGCCATGCACATCTCTCGCTTCAACCGTACGGGAGAGTTCATCCAACCAGTGTTGGACTTTGCCGAAGCTATGCTGGCCACCATCCAGCACGCGGATCTTGCTGTGCGTCGTCGGCTTTAGGCCTTCTCCCTCCAATATCAGCTCCTCAAACAACTTTTCTCCCGGCCGGAGGCCAGTGTAAACGATTTGCAAGTCTTCATCTGGCGTCAAGCCCGATAACCGGATCAGATTCCTAGCCAGTTCCACAATCTTGATCGGCGCACCCATATCGAGGACAAAAATTTCGCCCCCCTGGGCCATCGCGGAAGCTTGCAGGAGCAATTGCACAGCCTCGGGGATAGTCATGAAATATCGCATGGCATCGGGATGCGTTACGGTCACAGGGCCACCGCGCGCAATCTGTTGCCGGAAGATAGGCACCACGCTGCCATTGCTGCCAAGTACGTTTCCGAAGCGAACCGCCACGTATCGTATGTTTTGTTGCTTCAACCCGAGAATGATCAATTCCGCCCCTCGTTTTGTTGCGCCCATGATATTCGTTGGGTTGACTGCTTTGTCAGAGGAGACTAGGACAAAGCGCTCGACTCCGAATTCACGTGCCACCAAGGCGGCGTTGTAGGTGCCAAAGATGTTGTTCACTACTGCCTGGAAACAGTTATTCTCCATCAGGGGAACGTGCTTGTAGGCAGCGGCGTGAAACACCAACGCCGGCCGCCACCGGGAAAACACTTCTCGCAATGTGCCGACGTCCAGGATGTCTCCCACGACGGGTACGAAGTTGGACTGCCGATGTGTCACCGCGAGCTCGTTGGTCAGGCGAAACAGGTCGTTCTCGGAGCGTTCGAACAGGATGAGTTTGCGCGGTGCGAATGCTGCTGTCTGACGCACCAATTCCGAGCCGATCGAGCCTGCTGCGCCGGTCACCAGGAGCACTTTGCCCTCGATGCTGTGTCGAATATGCTCTGTGTCCAGGTGAACCGGCTCCCGCCCTAGGAGGTCTTCCACGCGGACGTTGCGCACTTGGCGAACGCTTATGTCATTCACGCGTTCTCGCGCTGGAGGGACAATCTTGATCTCCACGTTGCAGGATCGGCATTTTCTGATGATCCGTTCCACAACCGGTCCCTTTGCGGACGGAATCGCGATCAGTACGCGTTCGATGTTGTAAGTCCGGACGAGCTGTTCTAGTTCATCTGTCGTGCCCAAGACTTTGACACCATCGATTTTGATGCCCAACTTGCTATGATCATCGTCAATAAAGCCAACCGGATTGTAATCAAGATCACAATTTTGCCGTAACTCGCGGAGAATAATGTTGCCAGCCCTGCCGGCACCAACGATCAGCGCTCGCTTTGACCTGGCCGTGACGAATTGGCGTGAAACGTACTCAGAATATGCCCGCACAGCGAAGCGTGCGCCGCCGATAACTAGGATCGTAAGAGCCGAGTCGATGATGATCACGGCATTCGGTACACGGGGATGCAGAAGGACCGCCATTATCACGAATGCCGCCAATGAACTGCTGACCGCGGCCCTGGTGATATCGAGCAAATCGCTCATGCCGGCGTAGCGCCACCATCCGCTGAGCAGTCCGAGCGCACGGAAAAATATCATTGTCACCAACAGTACTATCGTTAGGCTGCGGGCGAATAGCGTCACCGTTGTCGGGGGCAGTACGAAGTCATAGGCGAGCAGAAAACTAAGATAGTAAGTAAGACTTAAGAGAACGGTATGTAATAGCAAGATCAGCGCCCAACGGTACCGAAACCAACCAACGACTTCCGCCTTGTGGGCCCGTTTGCTTTCAGCACAGGTCATAAGCGTGTCCCGACTGGGGGTCGATTCGCAAAAGCGCCCGGCGATTGCAGAACCATTCGGTTCCCCTATTCATGTGCAAGCCTGTTGCGGGAGAAATCCTATCGTTCACGCGGAACCGGCGGGAATCTGACGAGCCACACGTTCAACGCAAAGCGCATCCACTTCGACAGCAACGGATCTTCCAAGCAAGGCCACCGAAAGAATAAGACGACAGACATTTTTTTTGCGCAGCAGGATCCCTTCGACGCCAGCCAGCGGGCCAGTGCGCAGTCGAACTTGATCACCGCAACACAAAAAAGGGTGTGGTTCAACCCGAAGAGAACTGCTCAGAGCCTTTCTAATCGCTTGGATTTCTGAGGCGGGAATGGCAGTGGGTTGGCCACCCACTCCAACGATCATGCAAACCCCGGGCGCAGAGAGAGCCCGGACGTGGCACCCTGATTCGCCCCGCGCGAACACGTAGCAAGGAAACAAGGGGAGCGATAGGTGCTTCTTGCGATCCTTCCACTGGTGGACGCCGTGGTAGAGCGGCAGGAACGTCTCTAGTCCTCTGGTCGACAGAAGGTAAGCGACAGCCCTTTCATGCTGGTGCCGCGTATATATCGCGTACCAATCGCCCTGACTTTTGTCAGCCATCAATGGATTGAGACAAAGCTCCGCTATCGTGACTTACAGAACCGTTGCTCAAAAGCGACGATCCTCGGCCTCAAGGGCCTAAAGCGACCACCAATACCAGTCTTTCCTCGACGAAAGATTTGGTCGCGATTAGGTTTTTGTGGCCACGACTGTGGTGGTTTTCAATCGGAGCGTCAATTCTCTCAAAAGATTACGTCGGAAGGACTAATATGGGAAAGCTAATACGGGAAAGCAATACGGAAGGCTAATACGGAAGACTAATACGGAAGACTAATACGGAAGAGTAATACTCTAGGTTTAGTCGTGAGCGCTTCCCATTGTCCCAGCGCATAGCGAACCGCTCTCGCTCGCGGTATGGATTCCTCGAGAGCTTGCCTAATGTCTCTTCTAGCGATTGGTAGTCGCGTAAATCCGCGTCCAACACTTCCCACCTCCCATGCTTATGCCCAGAGGCCGCTGGCCTCCGTTGCTCTTGGGTATCCACACTCGCAAAAGGGGGGTGGGTGCATACCTGCCAGACACCAACTCCTCACGCAGCATTTTCAGCCTGCGTTCCCGGTCCTGTTTTTGCTGGACCGCATCACTGACCGCGCCCACATCATCGAGACAGGAACCGATTCGTCGCAGAACCGAGGTGCGGCAGAAAAAGAAAGTCTCGTAAGAACGGTTGGGCTTCTCCAGGTGTATGGGCAGGGGAAGAGGCTCAGATGCCGCCCCTTCCCCTGTCAACCCCATCCCGGCTACGAACCCTAGTTGGGAAGAAGGGAAAAGCTGATGAGTCAAGCGCAACGCTCGTTGCGCGCGGTAGTTTTGGGTGGGAAGAATTTTCTTTTCCAGGGTCGGATGCCGGGGGTGAACGCGCGGCAGCTAACGATCACGCCTAACCGAGTTCGAGGCGCGAGCTGCTTGCTCTTTCCTCTTTTTCAGATTTCAACTAAGGGCGGGACATGCTGCAAAAAACTCGTAGCAGGCTAGAACAGAAACTGAAGACCGATGGCATATCTAGGGGTCTTAGAAATCCGACGAATCCATCGCACATTCATGAGGGTCGGAATCGCAACTGACAGTTGAGGGATAGGAAAATCACAGCGAACGACCTGAGATTGTTTAACAGGACGATCCAACTCCAGGCAAACTCCCCCGGCGCTGATATCGCGTATCGTGCCGCGCAGGACCCGTGGGGCCCCAGATGATGGGGAGGCACTGGTGAGGTTTGCTCTTTGTATTGCTGACGAAACTCTGAAGCGTGGAGGGCGGGGAGTCTCCCGCCTGGGGGCTTGCTTCATGCCGGGAATCTATCTGGGGTCGCGTCTCTTGTAAAGCGTCTAGTTGGATTAACCCGAGTCGAGTGCACAATCGGATAACAGAAGCTGCGAGGTCAGCTTAACGCTTGCTTTCGATGATTTTCGCCATAATTGCCGAACGACCCGAAACTTGCATCTTCAGCATCGCAAAGCGTAGGAAAGCCTTGACCGTATTCGGACTGATTTCCATGCAGGCTGCCGCTTCCTTGACGCTAAGCCCGCGCACCACGTGTGCCACCGCCTCCTGCTCTCGTTTGGTTAAATTATGCTTCTCACAAATTTTCCTAACTTCGAAGCCGATATCTAGCGTTCGTTCAAGCAACACGGCGAAGTCTTCACGATTCGAAGGACGGGAGCGCAATAACACTCCCAATGTACGGCAGCAGTAGTGCCTTCTACCAGAAACGAATTCCGTCACCGAGGAAACCTGTCTAGCTCCTTGGATCGTCAGAATAGAATGCAGCCTCTCTCGAACGACTTTTTCGAAGTCCCTTCTGTCCTTTGCGGGATAGTTTAGAATTTGAAGAGCCTCCTCGTTGGCGTAGATCAAGCTCATGGCCGGGTCCACCAGCAAAAAGCCGAGGCCATTTGACGCCCCCCGCTTCAATGCAGCCTGAATTGCTTCGGCCTTGTCTATGTGTAGTTCCACCGACTCCGCTCATTGCGCCGCATTCACTTTTCGCGGCGGGAAGGTCGATCGGTCAACTGCCTCGCGAGACGCTGGGCTATCAAGCGCAACAACTTGACGAAGTGGAACTCCTGCATTGCCTCCTGACGCCAAATCAAGTCGTTATCCGCGAAGCCTCCTTGCTAGCTGGGCTCAACTTCCTGAGTTTCCTAGTTTTTAATCGGTAGAGTCCTATGATTGACGGAAGTTAGTAACGCATTTTTCCCCAGAAGTCAACCGCGCACCATCAGCTTCTCTACTGAGATTTGGCATCACAAACTCCTTACGATTCAGGGTGTCATTGCCGGCTGGGCTAGTCTGCTCCTCTTGCCGAGTAGACTTGGTTGCGGTTGTTCGACCAAGGCTGCTCCGAAAATTTTATTCAGGTCAGGCGGCAATGTTGGTTTCGAGGGTGAGCTTATGGCCGAGGCGTTCCAGCCGCTTGACGTAATAACGGGTCAGACGCTCAGGTTCGAGACGGTCGAAAAAATCGCCGCCCAAGTCGGCGTAGCTCGCCCCTGATCTCATCATGTGATAGAAAATCACCAGCATCGAATGGCCCACGGCAATCAGGGCGCGCTTCCTCCCGCGGTGACCGGCCACGCGGCGATACTGGGAAGCCAAGTAGATATTCTTTGTGCGACTCGCGGCCCAAGCCGCTTGTGCTAAGGTTTTCTTGAGCCAGCGGTTGCCCGGCGTGATGCGCCTCCTTGTCCGCTTCCCGGCGCTTTCTTCATTGCTTCCTCGTCCCCCGCTCGGCAAGTGAGGTTCGACTCAAGACCTACAGATCGCTTCTGGTCTGGGAGAAGCTCGGCGCAGATTGATAAATGTGGACCTAACCGCCGAGGCTTCAACTCCAGCCTTACGAATGCATTTCAGATTTCGGCAACGCTGC
>QHYQ01000014.1 GCA_003224175.1 Acidobacteriota bacterium | reverse complement strand
GCGGACGGAGTGGTTTTTGTCGCGGACTCGCAGGAAGAGCGGCTGGATGCCAATTTGGAAACGCTGGAGAACTTGAAAGAGCACCTTAGGGAGCACAAGCTCGAGTTCAGCACAATTCCTTACGTATTGCAGCTTAACAAGCGCGATCTGCCCAACGTAATGGCCAGTGCTGCCCTTTGCAAGCACCTACGGCTGAAAGCGGAGCCTGTCGTGGAAGCCGTGGCCGTCGAGGGGAAAGGCGTATTCGATACCTTGCGCGAAGTGGCCAAACTGGTCCTAGCCGAATTGAAGAAAGGCACGTGAGTTGCGCCCGGTCCGCCTGGAACTCCACTGGCGCGCTGCGTGCAAGGATGGATTCCCGAAGAAATTCGCATGAAGGCGTTGCACCTGCATAGCTGGGACGTGAGTCCAGCGGAAGCGAAGGAGATACAGCTCCAGCTTCGTGGGCGCATGGAACGCGAAGATCGGATTCCCAAGGTCGAGCACGTGGCCGGCGCGGATATCGCGTTCGAGCTCCGTGGGCGAGGGTCATGGCGCACAGGCGAGGGACGGGCGATTGCCGGGGTGATTGTTTATCGATTTCCGGAGATGGAGGAAGTCGAGCGGGCCAGCTCAATCCAGTCTTTGAGATTCCCCTATATTCCCGGATTGCTCAGTTTCCGCGAAGTTCCAGCGCTGCTGGCGGCTTTTGAGTCGCTGCAAGTCTCCCCCGATCTGATTTTCTGCGATGGACAAGGGTATGCGCATCCACGGCGGTTCGGATTGGCTTGTCATTTGGGCGTTTTGCTGGACGTGGCATCGATCGGCGTCGCCAAATCGCTCCTCATTGGCAAGTGCAAGGAGCCGGCACGGCGAGCCGGGAGTACCTCTGTTTTGGTCGATGCGCACACGGACGAGCAAATCGGCGCCGCGGTTCGCATGGCCAGCGAGGTAAGGCCCGTGTACGTGTCGCAGGGCCATCGCATTTCGCTCGAGAGGGCGATCGAATTTACGTTGGCGGCGGGGGACGGATTCCGCATTCCGCGGCCCACGCGCGAGGCGGATCACTTTGTGAGTCAGATTTCCCGTGAGCGCAAGGCGCTCGCCGCAGGCGCAGGCGGGACGCTACCAGCAGGGCGTTATTGAGGTTGTCGAGTGTGTAGAAGGCCCTGACGCGTCGGGGCCTTTTTCGCGCCTAAGAGGCTCGCTGAAGTAAGGTTTGCGTTCGTACGCATTTCCATTTCTACGGGAAATAAAAAAGGGAGGTGAAAACTGAGTGTTTCCACCTCCCGGGGTGGGTGGGGTGTTGCTGAGTAAAATCTGCGAACCGCAAATTCGAATCCGTTGAGTTCTCCGCACTACCTCTTGCGAGCGGTGCAGTTCGTCGAGCGCCCGGCACACAGTTACTTGCCGCAGCTTTTATGTGGCTCAGATATCACTCGAGGAGATATGGTGTCAAGCTTTTTATTGGCTTTTTATTGGCGGCCGCTCGCCCTAACGCGGCCAACGCGGTGCGCTGCTGTGGGGCTGACTTCAGGGCTGCGGGACGACTTCAGGGTTGCGCAATGGGCGCAGCAAGGCGCTGGGCCAAGACGCGTCGTGCATTCTCATAGAGCGCCCGCGCTTGCGGAAGGCCCTCGATGGCCTTCAGGACCTGCGGATCGTTTTCGAGTTCGACCTCTTCGCCAGTAGGCAGGCCGAATACGGAGACGAAGACTTCTTTTTTGATCTCCTGCTTGATCCAATCAACATTGGCGGCAATGTCCGCATCGTTGTAGTGGATATTTTTGCTATCCAGATAGCGGCGGAAGGCCCCGAGAACGACATCACTTACCTCAAAATCTTTTGTGACCTGAGGTTTGGTGCCGAGAAAATAGGTGGTGAAATTACCGACACTGCCCTCGAAGGGAAAGAAAACGTCCCGGCGGAGCAGAGATTGCTGGAAGTCATTGGGCTTGGGTTGGGCAACCACAACGTCAGGGGTGATGCCGCCGCCTCCGTATACTTGCCGGCCGCTATCGGTGAGCTTCACTTCAGTCGGGTGGGGGTTTTTGTGGTTGTAAAGATAATCGTAAAGGGAGACGTCCTTGTAGTCGCGCTGGATGAGGCGGCCGCTGGGCGTGTAATACCGCGCAGTGGTCAGAGCCAGGCCGGTGTTTTCGCTGAGCGGCGTAACCGATTGCACGAGCCCCTTGCCGAAAGTTTGCTCTCCCAGGACGAGTCCGCGGTCGTGATCCTGAACCGCGCCGGAAAGGATTTCCGAAGCCGACGCGGAGCCGCCGTTGACGAGCACGACAAGCGGCACCTGGACTCCGCGGTTTCCGTGCACTGCGTAGTAGCGTCGTTCCTGGGATGCCCGTCCGTGATGCGAAACGATCAGCTGGTTCTTATCCAGGAACATGTCCGCGATGGCGACGGCTTTGTCCAGCAAGCCCCCGGGATTGCCGCGCAGGTCAAGGATCAGGCCATCGAGCTTGGCCACATCCAGTTGCTTCAGGGCCGCTGCTATATCACTATCCGCATCTTCGCTCTCGAATCCGGTCAGACGGACGTACCCGATGCCCGGGCGCACGAGAAATGCGAGGTCCACGGCATGACGTGGAATCTCATCGCGCGTCAGAGTGAAGTTGACGGGCGCACCCTCGCCTTCGCGGATCATGCTCACGTGTACCGTCGTTCCCTTGGGGCCTTTGAGCAGATCAGCGACTTCGGAGGTGGTCAGGCCGTCGGCGGACTTGCCATCGATTGTGTTGATGACGTCGCCTGGACGAATGCCGGCTTTCGAGGCGGGCGAGCCGACCATAGGAGCAAGAACGACAGTGTGGTTTTCACGCACGCCGATGGTCATGCCCACGCCGTAATACTTGCCGCGCTGGCCTTCGCGAATCAATGCGTATTGTCTCGGATCGAAGAAGGTGGAGTGCGGGTCGAGGACGCGCAGCATCCCGGGAATGGCGCCTTCATAAAGAGCGCGATCGGTGTCGACTGGAATAGCATAGTTCTGCTGAACGATGGCGAGCACGCCGGTCACATTCTTGATGTGCTCCTGCAGATCGGAGGTATTCCCGGGAGTGGCCCGCAGCGAGGGGCCGCGTAGAATGCCGAAAACGGCCGCGAGTAAAAGCGCCGCGAGGATCAGGAGGGCTCGATTTCGCTTGGGTTTCATCGTGTTCTCACCTTCAGCACGCATACCTCATCTGCATGCTAGCCGATACGACAGCCGCCGTCGCCAAAGCTAAGCGAATGCCATCAACTGAGCGTAACACGGCAATTCGGGAGAGTGCCAGTCCAGAATTGGGCTGCGGGAGGCATTTATGAAGCCGCTGAAGCACACGTCGTGAGTCGCAGACGCTACGCCGGAAAAGCCAGCAGCGTCAGCATCAGCACCATGACGAGAACTACGAGGCTGACCGCGCTCAGAACGCGGCCGTGACCCAAGAGAGAATCGCGAGTTTGAGCGTTGATGCAAAGCAGCGCGGCAGCAAGGCCCACCATGCCCCAGGGCAGAAGCCACGTAAAGCCAGAAACAGCCGTCAATACGGGAAGGTGAGGAAGCTTGGCTGTGGTGACCAGCACAGCCGCGGGCGGCCGGATCCAGTGTGGAAAGAGCGGGACCACACCCGGTGCAAAGGCAAAGATCAGAAGGCCGCGGATAAGCCAGCCCTTGATCTTCTCGCTGATTACCGAGTCCGACTCTTGCCGAACAAAATAATCCCAAGCCAAAAGTCCGAGCGCCAAGGGTATCCAGCCGTAGAGGGCCGCTTTCAGATCCGTCCACAACCACGCGCGAATGGCGAACCCTTCGTGACTCACGGCAAACCGGTGTTGATGTCCGGCAGCGAGGCGGGGCAAGACCAGGCAAGCCGCCAGGGAGTTGCACGTCGCCGCTACTCCCAACGTGACCAGGCTCATCAGTTGGAACCAGTGGCGAGTTGAGGTCACCCTGCAGCGGGTGCAAACCGACTGCATCGGAAGGAATTGCAGCCCACAATTTTCGCAGAACAAGTGCGCCTCGCAGACGGGAATTCCGATGGTCCCAGATTACTTGCGGGTAAGCTGGCCGGGCTACTGTACCTTGGAACAGGTCTGCCCAACCCACTAACTTGGCCCACCACGATGGCTCAGAATTACGTCGCGCCGCGTTCGCGCTGGAGTTTTTGGGGGGATTCTGCTTTCATGGAATTGGTCCTGTTGTCATCCCGAGGCCCATGATCTTTGCGTCCGTGCTGGGACTCTCAACCGGGCCAGGTGCACAGGTCTATCGGGCCGGGGGAGCCGGAGGAAATTCCACTTCGTGAAAGACGCTAATGAGCCAGCGGCCATTTTGCTTCGTCATGGTAGTGACCATGAGTCCTTTGCGAGGAGGCACCTCCGAGCCGTCAGCGGCTAAGGTTCCCGTTAGAAGCGTGTCCGCGTCGACCGAAGCGAGATTTGGCGTCAAAAAGCGAATGCTCTTCACAATGTCCGTCCGGTGCACGGCTTTGAGGTTGCCGGCGAAGAGCATCGCGAGGTGGGCTTCGATCTCCTTGCGGCCGCGGTTGTGAACGCCGCGCATGTTCGTGAAATCGGCATCTTCGGCAAAAGTCATTGCGGCGACATGCGCGTCATGCCGGCTGAAACTTTCGTAGAACTCTACGAAGACTTGTTTGATGGCTGTGGAATCGGCTTCAGTGCCGCGCGCTTGATCTTGTGCGAAAAAGGACGGAGACGAAAGAAGCAGCAGGGCAACCGTCGCAGTCACCATCGCACGAGCCAAACCAAAACGCGTCAGCGCCATCACACCCTCCGATTTGCAGCAGGAGTTTGCGGCAAGTGAGTCGTTATTTCGCAGCGCCCATCATACGCCGCCTTCTTGAATCGAGTGAACTGCGCCCATAATATTGATGGGTCATGAGTGTTGACCATCCTATTTCTTACGGCATGGCTCGCTGGGGTATACTCAGTTGATTCGCCCGCCCAAGTAGACAAGTAGAGAGGATTAGAACCGTATGAACAAGCGATGGCAAGCGTCCATGAGATTGGTTTTTCTGGTCTTTTTTATCGGGGCGGTTGTGGCCTTGCCGGCTGCGTCGTTCGCGCAGGGACAGGGTCAGGTTATCGCGCAGGGTCCGGTTCAGGTTAAGGTCATTATGTCTGGCGGCTTTGCGGCCGCCTTTCAAGAGATCCAGCCGGAGTTCGAGAAGGCCACAGGCATCAAGGTCGCTGTGACCCGGGGGCCGTCGCAGGGAACCGGCCCTGACACCATCGGCGCCCAGTTGCGCCGAGGCGTGCCCGCGGACGTTGTAATCATGTCCCGGGAGGGGCTCAATGATCTGATCGCGGAGAATAGAATCGTCGCCGGATCGGACGTTAACCTGGGCCAAACACCTCTGGGCATGTCCGTGCGCGCCGGAGCGCCCAAGCCGGATATCAGTACGGTCGAGGCCTTCAAACAGGCCATGCTTCACGCGAAGTCCGTGACCTTTCCGAGCAGCACCACTGGCATCTATTTGGTCAAGAAGCTCTTCCCGCAGCTCGGCGTCGCCAGCGCAATGACAGGGAAGATCACGAATACCGGTGTGGCCGCCGTAGCCAAAGGAGATGCGGAGATCGCAGTGCAGCCGGTGAGCGAGATTCTGCATGTGCCGGGCACCCAGTTCGTTGGAACGCTCCCGGCGGAGATTCAGTACGTTTCGGTATTCTCCGCAGCCATCGTGAAAGGCTCGAAGCAACCTACGGAGGCCAAAGAGCTGATTGTTTTCCTAGGCTCGGAAAAGGCAAGGACAGCAGCCAAGAAGAGTGGCATGGAGCCGAACGAAGGTGCGGTGAGCAAATCGAAAAAGCCTAGCTAAAGCGCGGTGCTAATTTTTTGTGCGGCAAAAGCGGCGTGATTTCCACGCCCTTTTCCCGCTCGGCCAGCCCAATCCTGGGTTGATCGATTTGCTCTAGAGTTCGGGGGCTCGAGCCATAGGTTCGAGCCCCCCTTTCTACTATGAGCCTGACTTGATGGTGATCTTCTCGATGTCCCAGACTGAGCAGGAACCCCTGTAAAGGACATTGTCTGACTCGGCGTAGAGCTCGTGGATCAGGCAGCCGGTCTGTCCCATGCCCAAGCTGGTTTGGGCCCAGCCGAGGAGCTTACCGCTGTGATCCAGCTGGTAGATTTTGCCCGTGCCGTCGCCGCTGTAAATATACTTGGGGGTGACCTGGACGGTCCAAGGCATGGCTACGCCAGTGATGGTTTTCTTGAAGTTCAGATCGGTGTCATAGACCTGGATGCGCAGGTTGGCGCGGTCGGCGACATAAACGAGGCCCGCCTGCGCATCCACGGCGATGCCATGCGGCGTGCTGAACTGATCCTGGTCTTTGCCGTGTGTTCCCACGGCCTTCACCCAAGTGCCGTCCTTGGCGATCTTGACGACGCGCGAGTTGCCGTAGCCATCGCTCACATAACTATTGTCCTGCGCATCCCAGGCGATGTCCGTTTCGCGATTAAATGTGCCCATGCTTCCGACCGGATAGCGCTCCGTGTCCTTCTCGCCGCGTTCGACGAAGCGTTCGAGGTAGTCGATGGCCTCGGGCTTTCGGCCGAGAGTCATTCTGACGTTGCCATTGGGGTCAAACTTGACGATCATTCCGGAACCTTCGTCCACCATCCAGACGTTGTCGTTCTTATCGACGCGGACGGAGTGCGCGAAGGAAGCGGCGTAGTTACCCTGACCCCACAGCTTTACAAACTTCAGGTTTTCGTCGAATTCGAACAGCTCGGCGGCCGTCCCACCACGCGCGCTACCGCCGGTGCCCGTGCGCGAGTACACAAACAGGTGGCCTTTGGAATTCTTGGAAACTCCTTCGGTTTCACCGATGGTGTGGCCGGGAACGGTGAGCGTGAGATGTTCCTCGGTGATCTTTAACTGCGGAATAGTTTTTTCAAGGGCAAGTTGTTTCTCCCTTGCGGCCACGGCCTCCGGGCTATTGCCGAACTGTGCTTGGACCCGCAACGCCCCCGCGGCAATCACGGCGCCAAGCACCAACAAGGAAAACAACATTACGGAGCGCTTCATGTTTGACCCTCCTCTCGAAATGAACGTCCAAGCGGACCGCGGACGGTTTCGGGAAACTGCCTCTTTATCTCCCTGCGAGCAGCGCGATGCTACACCAAAACGGTGCCGATATTTTGAGAAATAACGGCACAAATCTCCAGCGAAGAATCTAGGCGCGCGGGGCCAGGGCCGCGCGGCCGGGGAAGCGCGCGGCGGAGCCGAGCTCTTCCTCGATGCGCAGCAACTGATTGTATTTGGCGACGCGATCGGTGCGGGAGGCCGAGCCGGTCTTGATTTGGCCCGTGCCCATGGCGACGACGAAGTCGGCGATGAAGGTATCTTCGGTCTCGCCGGAGCGGTGGGAAACGATGGAAGAATATCCGGCGCGGCGCGCCATCTCGATCGCTTCGATGGTTTCGGAGACGGTGCCAATCTGATTGAGCTTGATGAGGATGGAGTTGCCGACGTTCTCGGAGATTCCGCGCTTCAGACGCACGGTGTTGGTGACAAAGAGATCGTCGCCGACGAGTTGGATTTTCTTGCCCAGCACGCGCGTAAGATGCTTCCATCCGGTCCAATCGTCTTCGGCGAGACCGTCTTCGATAGAGACGATGGGATACTGGCGAACCCAGGATTCCCAGAAGGCGGTCAGCTCTTCCGGCGTGCGCGAGGACTTGTCGGATTTCTTGAAGACGTAGCGATTACTCGCGGCGACGTAGAATTCGCTCGAAGCGGGATCGAGAGCAAGGGCGATATGTTTGCCGGCGGTGTAACCTGCAGCGGTGATCGCTTCGAGGACGACCTCAAGGGCTTCTTCATTGGATTTCAAGTTGGGCGCGAAGCCGCCCTCGTCGCCGACGGCGGTGGAGTAGCCGCGCTTGTGCAGCACGCCTTTCAAATGGTGGAAAACCTCCACACCCATACGCAGCGCTTCGGAAAAACTCGCAGCTCCGACGGGCATGACCATGAACTCCTGCAGGTCGACAGAATTATCGGCGTGGGCGCCGCCATTGAGAATATTCATCATGGGAACGGGAAGCGTGGTGGCATCGCGCTGGCCGGAGTAGCGCGAGAGATAACGATAGAGCGGCAGGCGTTCCGCTGCCGCGGCGGCGCGAGCGGCGGCCATGGAGACCGCGAGAATGGCGTTTGCGCCCAGTTTGCCCTTATTGGGCGTGCCGTCGGCCTCGATCATGCGGCGATCGAGGGCGGTTTGCCCCGTGACGTCCAAGCCCTTAACGGCCTTGGCGATCGGACCATTGATATTCTGCACGGCGCGCAGGACGCCCTTGCCGAGATAGTGGGCCTTGTCGCCGTCACGCAGTTCCAGGGCCTCGTGTTCGCCGGTGGAAGCGCCGGAGGGCACGGCGGCACGGCCGCGCGTGCCGTTTTCCAGCAGGACGTCGGCTTCGACGGTGGGATTTCCGCGAGAATCGAGAATCTGCCTGCCGATGACGCCGGAGATTTTGTGGGCCTTGGTGCTGGTCTTCTTGTGGGCGTTGGTGCTGGCTTTCGACCTGGCCCTCGCGCTGGCCTTGCTGGGCATGTTGCCTCCGGGAAAAATTCGCGACCGGCATTCTAGCGCGAAGAGGAAGTTAACAGTTAAAAGTTGAGAGTTGAGAGACGACTCATTCGGAGAGATTCTTCGCTCCGCTCAGAATGACAAGCAACGAGCGCGGGTGGAGTTATTCGGGTTCTTCGAGCATGGATTCCTCGCGGACGACGGTGACGACGCCTTTTTCGCTGACGTGATAGCGGGTACGGTCGGCTTCGAGGTCGTAGCCGATCTCGGTATGCTCAGGCAGGACGACGTGGCGATCGATGATGGCATTGCGAACTCGGGAATGGCGTCCGATATTCACGTGATTGAAGATGATGGAATTCTCCACTTCGCAAAAGCTATTGACGCGCACATCGTAGCCGAGGACCGATCGCCGCACACGGCCTCCGGAAATAATCGAGCCTCCGCTGACGATAGAGTCCAACGCCACACCCATGCGCTCAGGATCGGCAAAAACGGATTTCACCGGAGGATATTGCTGCTGCCAGGTGCGCAGCGGCCAGCCCTTGTCGTAGAGATTGAAAATGGGGGTGACGGAAACCAGGTCCATGTTCGCTTCGTAATAGGCGTCGATGGTCCCGACGTCACGCCAATAGAGAGGGCCATTGCGGTTCTCGTCTTCGAAATTGTAGGCGAAGACGCGATATTTCGAGAGGATGCGCGGGAGGACATCCCGGCCGAAGTCGTGCGTGGATTCGGGATCTTCGGCATCGGAGATCAGGATGGGGATGAGCAACTGCGTGTTGAAGATGTATACGCCCATGGAGGCATTCACTTTTTCGGGGCGATGCGCGGCGCGCTTGGGCTCCGCGGGCTTCTCCTTAAAGCCGAGGACACGCCACTGAGCGTCTGTTTCGATGATGCCAAAGCGCTTGGCCGCTTCCGTGGGATCGGCTTCGATGGTGGCGACGGTGACATGAGCGCCGGAATCGAGATGCTGCTGGAGCATCTTGCGGTAATTCATTTTGTAGATGTGATCGCCGGAAAGAACGATAGCGTAGGTGGAGCGCTCGCTTCCAATGGAATAGATATTTTGTGGCGCGGTCGCGGGTGAGCGGCCATAGCCGCTCGCCCTGTCCGCCCGCCAGGAGAATACCGATGACGTCGCCCATGAGGGGCATGAGGCCGGGCCTCGGATGTGAGTTGCGGAGGCGAACTCAGCGACAGAGATTTTACCTGTTAGACGCGCCGCACGCATCCTGTGCGTGCCTCTGCCCTGAGGAGAGTGTCAGGGAAAAAGACTTCTTGACTTAGGGGACCGGCTCCGCTAGAACAAGCCCACAAATGGCACCCCCCAGGGCCTACCCTTTTCAGCAAGAGCTGGCTCGGGCTATATAGCCATCACATAGCAGAAAGGAGGTGAACTTCGCGTGGCAGAAGTTGTCATTCAGGAAGGCGAGTCTTTGGAGAACGCCTTACGGCGATTTAAACGCAAAGTCCAGCAGGAAGACATCATAAAAGAGATCAAGAAGCACAGCTTTTATATGAAGCCCGGCGAAAAGCGTCGTGCGAAGCAGGCTCTATCCCGGAAGCGTCTGCGAAAGAAGCAGCGCCGCGAGCAGGATTAGGCAGGCAGGACCAGGCATTATAGATCCTTGGGAACGCAAGCAGTTGGGGGCCCCGTTGAGGCTGTTGGGACGTGTCGGAGAGGCTTTTTACGTCCCGACGTGCGTGGCGGTCAGCCCGAAATGCTTGGCGGCCCCGCTACCAGCGTGGGGTCGTGGGAGCCACAGATGGAGTACCGGGATAAGGTCCTGAAGTGCGCGGAGTGTGGTGCAGAATTTGTGTTTACCGCCGGCGAACAGATGTTTTTCGCCGACAAGGGTTTCAAGAACGAACCCAAGCGGTGCAAGTCCTGCAAGGCAAAACGCGCGGATAGCGTAGGCCAGGTGTCCAATTTCCAGCGAACCGAAACGAAGACGACCTGTTCACAGTGTGGGAAAGAGACGACTGTTCCGTTCAAGCCCACCCAGGGACGTCCCGTTTACTGTCGTGAATGTTTTCAGCAGCGACGGTCTATGGGTTCGCCAGCCTGACCCACCCTTTACAGCCGCTGAGACGGCTGTTCAGGGTAAAGAAGAAGAGCACGCCGCCGTCGGAGGAATCTGAGCCGAGTTGGAGATGGCCGCAGCCGCGCGATCTTGACGAGGGGCGGCGGGTCGCTTGATCTCTGTTTTCGCCCCGAGTTCTGCAAGGATGTAATCGGATTGGTTCTAAACCACAACAGATCATCTTGGCGATCAAATGACGCCCAAACGAAGCGTGAAGCCGAAACGACGCGCCCCCAAAAAACCTTCAAGCAACGCCCACGATGCCGCTCTTCGGAAACATTTGATTGAATTATTGCGCAGCCGGGGAGCACATGCTGATTTCGACCAAGCCGTAGATGGGCTGCCCGAAGCGCTGCGAGGTGCGCGCGTGAAAGAGCTGCCGTTCACGCCGTGGCGGCTTCTCGAACATCTGCGTCTGGCGCAGTGGGACATTCTCGAATTCAGCCGCGACCCCAAGCACAAATCTCCGCAATGGCCAGAGGGCTACTGGCCCGAGGGCGATGCTCCTCCCAACTCTGCGGCGTGGGATGCCAGCGTGGCGGCGTTCCGGCGAGAATTGGCTGAAATGGAAAAGCTGGTCCGCGATCCTTCCAATGATCTTTTCTCTCCGATTCCACATGGGCAAGGACAGTCATTGCTTCGCGAGGCTTTGCTCGTCGCCGATCACAATTCCTATCACGTCGGGCAATTGATCCTGCTGCGGCGTCTGCTGGGCGCCTGGAAGTAGGAAAGTGCTGCGCTTCAGGAGTTTGGCCATGACTAAGACGTTCGTTGGCGTAACCGCTTTCACGCTTGCCTTCCTTATCTTCCTTTTTATTTGGGGCTCTGGTGCCGCGGCGCAGCGATCTTCGGCAGCTTCGATAACGGATGCCTCACGGGCTGAGGCGGCTCAATTTCTCACGGATCTGGTGAAGATCGATACGAGCAATCCTCCCGGTAATGAGCTGAAGGCAGCGAATTACATCAAAACGGTTCTCGAGAAAGAGGGGATTGCCTCGGAGATCTTTCTATCGGCTCCAGGACGCGGGAACATCGTGGCGCGGCTCAAAAGCAATGGCACTAAGCGTCCCTTGCTGCTCATGGGCCACTTGGACGTGGTCGGGGTCGAACGGGACAAATGGACAGTGGATCCCTTCGCCGCGGTTATGAAGGATGGTTACCTTTATGGCCGGGGCTCACGTGACGATAAGGCCATGGATGCCGCTAATCTCGAAGTATTTCTAGAATTGCACCGCAGGAAAATTCCGCTCGACCGGGATGTCATCCTGCTCGCGGAAGCCGGCGAAGAAGGAACCACGCAGTACGGCATCGATTTCATGGTCGCCCAGCACTGGGACAAAATCGAATGCGAATACGTTCTCAACGAAGGCGGAGCCCTCCATGAAAGCAACGGTAAAGTGGACTATGCCTCGGTGGGTACCACAGAAAAAGTGCCTCGCGCGATGATGCTGGTTGCTCGGGGCTCGAGCGGACACGCCTCCATGCCGCGCCTCGATAATCCCATCGCTCATCTCGGCGCCGCAGTAGGGAAGCTCCTGGCGTGGCAGCCGCCCATGCGGCTGAATGAAACGACAAAAGAATACTTTTCGAGGTTGGCCAAAATCAGTTCTCCGGAGGATGCCTATCTTTACGCGCATCTTGAGGAGCCTGCCGTGCAGCAGAAACTTGCGGCAAGCAAGATTTCCCAAAATTCCATGCTGCGAACTTCGATTGTTCCCACGATCATCAAGGGTGGTTTTCGCGTCAACGTGATCCCCGCTGACGCGGAGGCCACTCTGGACGTGCGCGCGCTGCCCGATGAGAACGTGGATGAGCTCATGGAAACCTTGCGCAAGGTGATTAACGATCCTGAAATCGAGATCGTCCGCGGCGACAAATTAAGCGATCGACCGGCGGGGGCACCATCTTCTATTCACAACGAAATGTTCCAGGCGCTAGAACGAGCGCAGGCCAAAGTTTTTCCCGGAGCCGTAACGCTGCCCACGATGGGAACCGGAGCCACCGACTCGGCGCAGCTTCGAGCCAAAGGAGTGCAAGCTTATGGGATCGGGGCGCCAACCAGCGACGATGACTCCCTGCGCGTTCATGGGAACGACGAGCGAATCCGGCTGGAAAGCGAAGGCAAGTTCCTCGAATATCTCTACACCGCGGTCGTGGATGTTGCCGCGTCAAAGAAATAGTCGTAGGGCTCCAGCCGAAGAGAGATTCTTCGGGTGTACAGCGTAGACCCGCTCAGAATGACAAACGCGACTTTGGGAAAATGGTGAAGCCCGGTCGGTCAGATCGCGAGAGAGAAAGCGCCGGCTGAGTCCTACGGGGCTCGGCAGACGAAATTGGCGGCGTCGTTGGTGTCGCCTGTGCCCTTGTACCGGGCGATCTGAGGGTAGGGGCAGAGCGGGCGAGTCATCTGGACGCCCTTGGCGACATCGTCCTCGAGATACTTGGTAGCGATGACATCGCCGGGCGCGGTGCCCTTTTCCACCCATTCCTCGAGAGCATCGAAGACGCCGTAGGCCTTGCCCTTCGCGGTAGGATGGCCGGTCTGGCCGAACCAATTCGGGCCCGGACCGGGAAAACAGTGCTGCATTCCGGGAACCATGTACAACCGAAGGAAGCTGTCCGCGTTTTTCGCGCCCATCTTGGCGACCACACTGTTGTAGTAATTGATTGTGTTCAACGGTGAGATCGCCGGATCGTTCCAGCCGTGGTAGAGAATGAGCTTGCCGCCGCGAGTCCTGAAGCGGCCCAGGTCGGGGTCGGTAGCGTTAAGAATCGCCCCGGTTTTCTCATCGGCCATGGCTTCGGTAATGTCGACATTGGCTGACAGCAGATTCCAAGCGGGATCCTGGAACACCATGTAACGGAAATAGTTCTCCGCATAGACTGGACCGGAGGCTTTGCCCGGCCCAGAGCCTGTGATCCACGGCGCCCAACCAGCCGGTCCATCCTCGGCACCCGGCATGTAACCGGGAAAAATCTGCTTCCCGTGCGAGTCCTGGGCGCCAGCATAAAGGTTTTTCAGCGTCGAAAGCTGAGGCGCGGTCAGGCAATCGCGCGAATCCTTACCCTTGCAGAGCAGCACTGAGGGATCGAAGTGACACCGTAAAGGATCGCTGATGATCCCGTCTTTTACTCCATCCTGAGCATCGCAAGCCGCCAGTGCAGCGGATTGAATGGCGGGAAGCTTCGCGCTGGGAATGTACGCCGAAGGATCCTTGCCGTACATGCCTTGGATTATTTCCACGGCGGCGGCCAGCATGTGGGTCCAGAAATTAGCGGGAGCGCCGGCAAGAATTCCGTCAAAATCCTCGGGAAAGCGTTGGGCTTCCATCAAAGCTTCTCGCCCGCCATCGGAGCAACTATCGAAATAGGAATGCCGCACAGCACTGTTGTAAAAGGTTTGTATAAGGGCTTTGGCATTTTCTGCGGTCGCGTGCAGCCCGCGATAGCCGAAATCAACGACCTTCTCCGGATGCTTAAAGGCCCAGCTTGCGTCTTCGGCATCGCCCTCGTGCCCCGTGTCCGTTGCCGCGGTGGCGTAGCCTCGCCTCAAATCGTCGGCCATAGCATAGTAGTTAATGGAACCAGCGAATCCGCCATTGCCAACGCTAAGGAATTTTCCATTCCAGTCGGAAGCCGGCAGCCACACCTCGAACCGAATATCGGAATCGCTAGTGGGCCGGATGACTCCCGCCAGACGGCAGAATGCAGGAAGCTTGTCAACGGGCCTGCCATAAGGAGGTACGAATCTTCCTGCGGGCATGGACTGTGCGGTTGTAAGGGTCGTGTCCGGCAGGCTTGTTCTTGAGAGACTTGCACAGTCGGCGGCACGCCCGGCAAGGGCGGCTGCTGCCATGATGAGGATGAGGGCGATGAGGGCGCGTATTCCCGGCATTCGCATGTGCTTGTCAGCTTCCTCGAATCCAAGGTGTCGAGCTAATTTCGGGTGATGAAGTCAAATGCAAGCCTGTGGAGAGCGTAAGTCTGGCGCGCCCTCACGTCAACTTCGAACCTGCAGAGTTTTCCCAACGGCGTATGCCACAGCGGCCCATGGCTCACTATCCCCGCGGATCGAGGAGGCGCCGCTTCGTGTATGATCTGGGCGCGCGTATAATTTTCTTCAGCTCGTTGGGCGATATTTAGAGAGGCACTGGGTTATGCGGTCGAGTTTCGTCACACTTACAGCTCTGATTCTCGTTGCGTGGACGCTTTTGGCGCAACAGGACGCGAGGCCCGGCCTGGCGGGCTTCTCAGGCGATAATTCGCGCGCCGAACAGGAGTGGGAGCAAAGATTCCGCTCCGCGATTTCGCCGGATAATATCGGGGACTACGCCAAACTACTCTCCGCGCGGCCTCACCACGTCGGTTCTGCTTACGACAAGCACGACGAAGAATGGCTGGCCTCGAAGTTCAAGGAATGGGGCTGGGACGTTCACGTAGAATCATTTCAGATCCTTTTCCCCACGCCGAAGGAACGTGTTCTCGAAATGGTCGAGCCGGTTCGCTTTGTAGCCAAGCTCCAGGAGCCCCCGATTCCTGAAGATCCGAGTTCGAACCAGCAGGCCGAGCAATTGCCCTCTTATAACGCGTACTCGATTGATGGCGACGTCACGGCGCCGTTGGTTTACGTCAACTACGGCATCCCCGACGATTACGAAGAACTCGAGCGGATGGGCGTTTCCGTCAAAGGGGCCATCGTCATTGCCCGTTATGGCGCATCCTGGCGCGGCATTAAACCCAAAGTGGCTTTCGAGCACGGCGCCGTGGGTTGCCTGATCTATTCTGATCCCCGCGACGATGGTTACACCGCAGGAGACGTCTACCCAAAGGGGCCGTGGCGACCCGCGGAGGGCGTGCAGCGCGGAAGCGTCGTGGACATGGCGCTCTACCCGGGCGATCCGCTTACCCCGGGAGTCGGGGCGACATCGGATGCGAAGCGCCTGAAGCTGGAAGACGTGAAGGTTTTCACGAAAATTCCGGTACAGCCCGTTTCTTACGCGGATGCGCAGCCGCTTCTGGCGGCTCTAGCCGGACCCGTAGCGCCGGCGAGGTGGCGGGGAGGGCTGCCGATTACGTATCACGTCGGGCCGGGGCCTGCAAAAGTTCATCTGAAGCTGAAATTCAATTGGGACATGAAGCAGATCAACGATGTGATCGCCCGGATTCCGGGAGCTTCGGAAGCCGACGAATGGGTGATTCGGGGCAATCACTTCGACGCCTGGGTGAACGGAGCCCAGGATCCCGTGTCGGGCATCTCGGCGGAGATGGAAGAGGCGCGGACGTTGGGCGAATTGTCCAAGGCGGGATGGAAGCCGAAGCGGACGATTATTTATTGCGCCTGGGACGCCGAGGAACCGGGGTTGATCGGCTCGACGGAATGGGTCGAGACGCACGCGGATGAACTTCGCGCCCACGCAGTAGCCTATATCAATACGGATTCGCACAGCCGGGGATATCTCAATGTTGAGGGGTCACATTCACTGGAGACCTTTATCAATCAAGTCGCCCGCGAGGTTACCGATCCGGAAAAAAATATCTCTGTCTGGCAACGAAGGCAGTTGAGACGTATTGCCGATGCGAACTCCGGCGAAGAGCGCGAACGATTGCGCTCCCGGACGACTTGGCCGATTCAAGCCCTGGGATCAGGCTCCGACTACACGGCGTTCCTTGATTTCGCAGGCGTGGCGTCGCTGGACCTGAACTACAGCGGAGAAACTGATGGCGGCGTTTATCATTCGGTTTACGACGATTTTTACTGGTTTACCCATTTCAGCGATGTCGGCTTCGTGTACGGCCGCGCTCTGGCGCAAACCGCCGGCACTGCGGTGCTGCGCTTGGCAGATGCGGACTTGCTGCCATTCAATTTCACCGATCTGTTTTCCACTGTGCGCGATTATGTAAACGAACTTCAGCGCTTGGCGGAAAATCAAAGCGATCAAATCCGCGAACGCAACCGCCAGATCAGCGAGGGCGTTTTTAGCGCGACGTCTGACCCCCAGAAGCCCCTTGTGGCACCCGCTATGGAAGCAGTGCCGCCCCATCTCAATTTCGCGTCTCTGCAAAATGCGCTCGATGCGCTCAATCATAGTGCCGATCACTACGAGCGCGTCTATATAAAGGCGGCACAGGACGGCGGGGCCACGCTGGGACGAGCCTCGCTGGCCCAGGTGAATCTCGAACTGCTGCAGAGCGAGCGTGCTCTTACGGATGCGAACGGACTGCTCTGGCGCCCTTGGTTCAAGCACCAACTCTACGCTCCGGGTTTTTATACAGGCTACGGAGTGAAGACCGTGCCGGCAGTGCGAGAAGCCATCGAGCAAAAACAGTGGAGCACGGCGGAGCAATCGATCAACACGGTTTCCAAAGTCCTCGAAAACGAGGCTGCGGTGATCGAAAAGGCGGCCATCAGCCTCGAGCAGGCAATACGATAGGCAGATTTGTTGAGGCCGCAGTACGCTAGCCCTGGGCTAATGTGTTTCGCGCTGGCGGGCTTCGGCAGTGGTCGAATTTGCTAGCGAGGCTCTGAAGACGCGGGCACAATGCTCTTCATTCGCATGTAAGTGATGATATTGCCGTAGTGGTGTTCGTTGTGTCCGTAATTCAAGACCAGCAAACTCAGCCGGTTAATTCGCCTTTTCCTTCCATCTTCCTGCGTAATTTCAAGGATTTCCTGGCCTGAGGCATCGGTGAGAGAGCTATACACGGAATCACAATAGGCAAAGGCGTCGCTAAGAGCCTTGGCCAGATCGGCTTTGGACGTCAATTTCTCCAGATCCTTCCCTTCACTCGGATTTTTCTCGCCTTTTGCTTGCGAGCACCACAAGTAGTTGAAGTCGGCGAGATGTCCGACAAGCTGGCCGAAGGTCCTGACTTCTTTTTGCGGCCCGGGGCGCATCCCGTAGAATTCCTCCGGAAATTTCGCCGCCGAGCGCGAAATCTCACTGCGGTTGCCCGTATACATATTCTTAAGGAATGCAGTAAACGAAGGCGGCGCCTGCTGCTGGTTTTGTGCGACCATCGGGACAGCCACGATCAAGCCGAATAAAATAGCCGAGATTAATTTGCGCATAACGTGTTCCTCCCGATTGCCAATATATACCCCGTGATTCGGCGGTGGATCTGGCGGCTGTGCCTTGAGCCCGGCAGCTAGTTGGGTCTCTCGGAATGGCCGAAGATCGTGGGCGGCCTTTCCGGCGCCGGTTTTTCTTCTTCTTCCTCTGCGGGCGCTTCGGGGCGAGGCAGCAATATGATTTCCCTGACCTCTTTAACTCTGCCCTTACCTTGTAACTTTGCCTGAAGTGCATTCCAGCATTGCGGGCACATGTCGTACTCCCTGTAGTCGATCTCCTTTTGGACGCATTCTTTGATCTGCCCGCAAAGGTCACATTTGTAAACCTGCATCGCCAGTTCCTCCAGAGTCGTCCTTTGCACCAGGCGGCCACCGGCCTCGAGCGCGCCATCCAGTGACGCTATTCAGCCGTTTTTCAGGTGAAAGCGGGGACCCTGGTAGCCCAACTAAAGCGCCTCGTCTGTATAATAAACGCTACTGCCTCGGTAAAGACAAAAATGGACTGGCGGGCATACTACCGTGATCACACGAAGCTGGCCGGGCTCGCCGCCTTGACGTTGATAGCGATTCTTGTGACCGGTTGGGCCATTTGGGGCCGCTCCGACGATCCGAACTATCTGACGGCGGAAGTTCAGCGCGGGGGCATCACGTCGGTGGTGC